>JBAWBG010000091.1:0-12264 GCA_049589695.1 Candidatus Sulfotelmatobacter sp.
GATGGGGTCGCCATATTTATTGCGTGCACCGGGAAAAATAGATGTCCCGGTGTGAAACATCACGGGCACACCATTGGCCTCGGCTGCACGATAAATAATCTCGAGCTCTTTCACGCCGTTCAGATAATCGTTCGGAAACAAAAGCTGGTGCGGAGGATGAATCTTGATCATGCGAATGCCCAGCCGCAGGATCTTCTCCATGTCGGCCAAAACATTGGCGGTATGCCGTGGATGCAAGCTGCCGCAAGAGAGCAGGCGTTTGGGATTTTCTTTGACGTAGTCCGCAATGAACTGATTCACGCCGTTCGTAAAACCGATCACTTCGGGAGCCACGTAATTGATGAGCACCGCGCGGTCGATACCGCAGGCGTCCAAATAGCCAAGAAACTTCTTTGGCGAATGGCAGAACTCCACAATCTGTTCAAAATTCGGACGCTTTTGTTTCATTAACTCCAGCGCGTGGGCCTTGAACATCTCCATTGGCTGGATGTGGATATGGCAGTCGGTGATCATTCGATCCAGTTCACGCGTTTTGTTTTTAATTTCGGGCCGCAGCCAGCACGGCGCGCTTCGTGAAGACCCGAATCATTTCGCGCCTATATTCTGGGGTCAACGCTGAAGTGGTTAACGGCTTTGCTGTGCGCGCCGCCAGATCGCCGATCGCGTCGGCCAAAGCTTCGTCTACAACTTTACCCATTAACATCTCGTTCGCCCGCTGCACCAGCAGCGGCGCAGGATTCACCGCCGTAATCGCGACCCGCGCGTCCGCAACATGTCCATTCGATCGCTTCATAGCAACCGCAACTCCGGCTAAAGGATAATCGATCGATCCCCGCACCCGCAGCTTGCGATAGATTCCGCGATAATCGGCCGAGTCGGCTGGCAAGAAAACGCGAGTAACTAATTCTGAGGGCAACAGCTTGCGGTAGTTTTCGCCGTCTCCAGTGTAGAACTCTCGCAACGGAATACGCCGCGCGCCATCCATTCCAACGATCTCAATTTCCGCATCGAGGCAAAGCAACGCCGGCGGCGTATCCCCCGAGAAAGCTGCCCAGCACTTCGTTCCACCTGGAGCGACGTGGCAAAGATCACCATCCTTCTTGATGCAAAAGCCGCAACCCTTACGCCAAATGAGCGATTGGTTGTACCAGAGGCAGCGCGTATCGAGACAGATGTTGCCGCCAAGCGTCCCCATATTGCGCAGAACCGGCGAGGCCACCGTCGCCGCAGCTTCCGTGAGCACCGGAAAATGCTGGCGTAAATACGCCGATGTTTCAATCGCGCTGAGCGTAGTCAGCGCGCCAATCTCCGCGCCACCATCCGGCTGTGGCCGTACTCCGCGCAACTCAGCAACGCGGCGCACATCGAGTACATACTCCGGCTCAAATAACTTTTGCCGCATGGACGGAATTAAATCTGTTCCACCCGCCAGTACGCGGATATTGCCCGCATGTTTTGCAAGATTCGCAACTGCCTCATCGACTGAGCCCGGTCGAAGCAACCGGAATTGGGGAAGACTCAATCCGCACCTCCGGTCGCAGCCGGCGATTCGCGATGCGCTGGATCCAGCGCATGCCGCTGCGGGCCCTTGTTCTTGAAGCACAGTGTTCCGCCGTGCTCGCGAAAATGTCTCGGCGAAGTTGGATTCACGCCCTCCGTCAGATTCAATGCTTTCTCGTGTCTCTTTGCCCGCAGCGCCGCCAGCACGCGCTCCGGCGTAAATGGAGACTCATGCAGGCGCACGCCAACCGCGTCGTAAATCGCATTCGAAATCGCCGGGATAGTTGCCGCCAACGATCCTTCGCTGCATTCCTTGGCGCCGAACGGACCCTCCGGGTCGATGCTCTCGACAATAATCGGCTCTACCTCCGGCGACTCCACCGACGATGGACTGCGATATTCCAGCATGCCGGCATTCATCAGCATCCCGTCTTTCCACACCATTTCTTCCGTCAGCGCCTGCCCCATGCCCATCCACACTGAGCCGATAATCTGTCCTTCCACTGAAACCGGATTCAAAGCGCGCCCGCAATCGTGTGCGGCCCACACTTTGTGCACCGTAACTTCGCCAGTATCCTCATCGACACTGACCTCGGCAATCTGCGCCGAATACGAGTACGCGGGAGACGGCCCTACTCCCCCGCCTTTGTGTCTGCCGCCGCGCGCTTCTGGTGGAGGCGCATAAGAACCGGTCCCAGTCAGCGCACCGTGAAAGTCAATCGCCGCCACAACTGCTTCCTCGAAGGTCATCCACTCTTTAGGACCTTCTTCTTTACGCTTCTGTTGCAGAGACCCCCGCAATATCTGCCCTTCGACGCGTCCGCTCACCGACGCGCCGGCTTGTGTCACTTCCACTTCTTCCGATTGATCTTTCTTCCCGCTCGGTGGAACACTTCCCTTCTTGAAAACGACATCCCCGCGAAATATCAGATCGTCCGAGGCACAATTCATTTTCTTCGCTGCTGCCGCGGCAATTCTCTTCTTCACTTCTTCCGCGGCACGCAAAGTCGCATTGCCCGCCATGAACGTGACCCGGCTGGAATACGATCCAATATCGATCGGGGTGAGATCAGTATCGGCCGCGATCACTCGCACACGCGACAGCGTGCAGCCAAGAATTTCAGCAGCCACTTGCGCCGTCATCGTGTCCGATCCTTGTCCAATCTCGGACGCCCCCGTGTATACGACGACCCCACCATCACGGTCGATTTTGATGTTCACCGTGGAGTGCGGCATGTCGGAGCGGATAATCGAATTCGCCGCGCCACTTACATAATGGCTGCAGGCAATCCCCAGGCCGCGCCCCTTGGCCAGTTTTCCTCTGCGTTGTTTCCAGCCCGAGCGCTCGACGGTTTTGTCGATGCACTCCGGCAGTCCATAACTTTGCACGCGCAGACCGTTCACGGTGATGCACGGGGGCTTGAGCAGATTGCGCTGGCGAATCTCGGCCGGATCCATTCCAATCGCCGCGGCAAGCTCGTCAAGCTGCGATTCAAAAGCAAAGCGCACATTCACCGTGCCGTGGCCTCGCATTGCCCCGCATGCAGGCTTGTTGGTCAGAACGCGGTAGCCGTCATATTGAATGTGGGGAATATCGTAGAGCGCGCCCAACAGTGCTCCCGAGTAGAGAATCGTAACCACGCCGTAGGAGCAATAGGCCCCGCCATCCTGCACCACGCGCGCTTTCACGGCAGTAATACGGCCGTCATTCTTGACGCCGGTTTTCAAATCGATGATCGTCCGCGGCCGTCCGCGATGCGCCCAGAAAACCTCTTCGCGCGTGTACGTAATCTTCACTGGAGCCTGCGCTTTACGCGCCGCTATAGCCGCAATAATCTCCAGCGGAATCACTTCACTCTTGCCGCCAAATCCCCCGCCCACCAAAGGTTTGATCACTCGAATCTGCGCCATCTGCATTTCCAGTACTAGCGAGAGTTTGTGTTGCAAGTAGTACGGAACCTGCGTCGAAGACCAAACCGTCAAGCGCCCTCGCTTGCCGGTATGTGGATCGAATTCGAATGAAGCCAGCGTGGAGTGCGGTTCCATGGCAGCATGCGTCACTTCATTCGCGATGAATCGCGCCTCCGCCACGCGATCAGCCTCGGCGAAACCTTCGTCGGGATTGCCAAAGACGTGGTGATAATCTTTTTCCAGATTGCCGGGCTTGTTGTCGTGAATGAGATCGGTCTCGGCCTTCATCGACTCTTCAGGATCGAAGTAAGCGGGTAGCACCTGATACTGCACGTCAATGAGTTCCAATGCTTTCTCGGCAATTGATTCGGAAATCGCAACCACGCACGCGACGTTATCTCCGACATAGCGGACTTTATCGAGCGCGAGCGCATACTCATCGTGACCAACGGGAAGGATTCCGTAAGGATTCGGCGCGTCTTTGCCAATCACGACGGCGACGACTCCCTCTAGCATTTCGGCGCGCCCGGTATCGATATGTTTTATCCGTGCATGCGGATACGGTGAATGCAGAATCTTTCCAACCAGCATCCCGGGCATGCTGAGATCATCCGTGTATTTGCCTCCGCCCGTGGTCTTTTCTGCCGCGTCGACCATCGCGGTGGGCTTGCCGATAATGGAGAAATCGTTCATTGCCGCCTTGTCATTCCGAGTGAAACGAGGAATCTGCTTTCTGCCGACAAGCCGCTCGTCACTTGGCAGCCATCTCCTCTCGCTCCGCTGCGATCGCCGAGCGTATAGCTGCATACATCTGGCTGTACCCAGTGCAACGGCATAAATTACTACTCAGCGCAGCGCGAACCTCGTCTTCCGATGGATCAGGATTTTCCGCGAGAAGCGATTTCACCGTCATGATGAAACCCGGAGTGCAAAAGCCACACTGCGCTCCGCCCCAGTCGCCATAAGCTTTTTGAATCGCGGCCAGGCTTCCGTGTTCGCTCACACCCTCAACGGTCGTGATCTCCTGGCCTTCGCAACTTGCGGCCAGCAGCGTGCAGGACATCATCGCAACGCCATCGACGAGGACCGTGCAAGCTCCGCACGAAGATTCATCGCAGCCACGCTTCGAGCCCGTGAGCCCAAGATCCTGACGCAGCACATCCAGCAACAACGCGCTCGGCTCGATTGCCAATTCGTGAGCGCGTCTATTCACTTTCAGTTCTACAAGTTCTTTTTTCATTCTAAGCGCAGCTTCCAGCGACTGGCTTCTAGCGCAGACTCTCAATTCCGGCAGATCGGCGGGCAGCCAGAAACTGGCAGCCAGTAGCTTCAATAAACCGGTACACTCCCATCCACTGTGCGGGACCAGGCATCGATCCCTCCTCGCATGGACTGTGCTTTCTCGAACCCCTGTTGCCGCAACCACGCGGTCACATTCATCGAACGGACGCCGTGATGGCACATCACAACAATGTGATCATCCGGATCCAGTTGCTGATGCGCACGTGATGGTATGTCTCCCATCGGCAACAGCTTCGCGCCATGTATGTGTGCCGTCTCAAACTCCCAGGGCTCACGAACGTCAAGCAACGTAAATCCCTCGCCTTGATCAAGTTTGATCTTTACTTCTTCGGGCGTGATCTCGTAATCCAAACTCATACGGCGCAATCCAGTACCCTATCTTGCCGCCCACTTCGGCGGACGCTTCTCGATAAAGGCACGAACGCCTTCCTGCGCGTCCGCCGTCCTCATCAACTCTTCCAGATAAATCTTTTCGGCGCGCGCCAGGCCTTTGTCGAAGTGCGCGGCATCCCATGCATAGATGGCTTTCTTGGTGATCGCCAGCGAGTCTGGGCTCAGCTTAATCATCGCCTGCACAGTTTCGTCGACGGCCACCTGCAGTTGCTCGTCTGCGAAGGCATGACTGGCCAATCCGATTTCCGCAGCCTCCGCTCCGCTAATTGTTCTCCCGGTCAGAATCAATTCCGAAGCACGCTTCTGCCCCACCAGCGTTGCCAATGCTGCGCACGCCACTGGCGGATAACATCCCAGCTTGATCTCGGGAAATCCCCAGTGGGCCAGGGCTGTGGTGTAAACCATATCGCAGATCATCGCTAATTCCGCGGCTCCACCAAGGCAATGCCCGTGCACGGCCGCAATCGTTATCTTCTTTGTGTCGAGCAGCGCACGAATCACAGCGTGGAACTTGGTCAGCATCTCTTCCACTCGTTCGGGCGTGTGCGCGGCAACGTCGACTCCAGCAGAAAACGCCTTGCCCTGGCCGCTCAGCACTAAAACGGAAAGATCGGAGCGCGCTTCGATAAGAACCAGCGCTTGCGCTAGCTCCTCCATCATTGGAATGTCGATAACGTTGAGCGGAGCATTGCGCAAAACAATTCGGGCCACCGAAGAACCAACATCGACGGTCAGCCGAGCCAGATTCGATTCCACCAAACCGGTCGCCATACTTTTCTCGCGTCCCTGTTCCTGCTCGGTAAAAACGTTTTCACTCACAGGTTGATGGCCGACTTTCGAACTTCTCCGATGCTTGCCAACGGATCGCGCGCTCCGGTTTTTTCAGCGATCCATTTCTTTTCGTTAGCGATGATTTCCAGCAGCAGTTTCTTATCTTCCGCTGACGGCATGATTTCTTTCAGGTGCTCTTCGTAAACGCGGTCATCAAGCGGCTCGCCCGTTTGCGCGTGAAACTTCTGTCCCTTCCAGCGTCCAATCTCGCGATTGAACTTGATGTCCGGAGCGTACAGTTTCGGCTGACCCGGTTTCAAAGAGCCATTGAAGCGCTCGATCAGCCCTGCCACCTCATTGCGATACAAATTCCGGTTGTAGTCATTCAAATCATCCAGGTCCGGAGCTTGCTCATTTTTCGGCTCGTCGTATCGTCCCTTCACACCCCATACGTAGGCCCAATGCGCCGACGAAGAATGATCCGTCCCGAACAGATCATAGGAACTCGAGATCCATTTGTTGAGATATTTCTGAATCAGCCATCCCGGAATGATGCCCGCTTCCACAATGCGCCGTAGGCCGTCATTCCCCGTGCCCATGTGAAACGCCTCTTCGCGCAGCATGTAGGACATCGATCGACCGAGCGGCGCGAACGCGGAATATTTCAGCATCTGCAACTGGAATTTTCCGTCGCGATCAACAAAGTCTGTATAGGTAAAAAAATCCATCCAGTTGTCAACATCCACATTAAAAGCGCCGAGCAGGCGCTTGTTGTCGAAGGCGCGGCGCTCCAGCATTTTTTGCGCTTCAACCTTGCCCGAATAACCGAAGTGATCCACCAGCAGAGCGCACATCTGCCAGCCGTGGCGCATTTCCTCGATCATCACTCGCGTGATGGCCCGGCGGTCCCAATCTGTGGGCGCGTTCTCCAGCAGGTTGCGCTGCTGCTCCACGCTGGCAAACTCAGTATCACCCTGATAAACGATCATGTTCATCAGTGCGTCGCGCATTTGTTGCGTCGGAATCTGCCGCAGATTCTCCCACTTCCGTCGACCTTTGTAGGAGCCGAATTCAATCTCCTCGGTATCGATCCCGCCGTAGAGCGTATCGAACTGAAACGCTTCGATGTCCCGCGTGTTGACGCCAATATCTTTGCGCCAGTCATTGAACATGCCAATCCAGTCGCTAAACGTTCCGATTTTTGCTACTTTTCCCGGCATAACTCCCTCAGACTTTTTAAGTCAATAATTCGGCTACTTCAATTCGGCTACTTCGCCTTGAAGGCCGCAGGCCTCTTCTCTACATACGCCGCCAGCCCTTCCTTCGCATCTTCACTCTGGAACAGTATCTGCTGGTTCTCGCGTTCCACAGCCAGCGCCGATTCCATGGGAATCTCCCACCCAGTCTGCACCGCTCGCTTGATCCGTCCCACGGCCTTGGCAGCCTTGTTCGGCGGACAGAACTGTTTGGCGTATTCCATCATGTTTTCCATGAAGCCGTCACGCTCGTAGATGTCATTGATAATTCCGAGTTCCTGCGCTTCCTCAAACGAGAACGTGTTGCCCGTGACCATCAGCTCAATAGCTTTGCTCTTTCCCACCAGCCGTGACAGTCGCTGCGTGCCGCCGGTGCCGGGAAGCACGCCCAGATTCACCTCAGGCAAACCGATTTTGCCTGCGTCCTTGCGCGCGATGCGAATATCCGCTGCCATCGCGATTTCCAGGCCGCCACCAACGCAGTGGCCATTGATCGCCGCAATCACGAGCTTGGGAGTATGCTCCAAGCGCAGCAGCATCTCGTTGGCGTGCAGGCAGAAGTAATACTTGAAAGTGGGATCGACGCTCGACAGCATCTTGATATTTGCGCCCGCAGAGAAAAACTTGTCACCCGCTCCGGTCAACAAAATGACATAAACGTCATTCTCCATGCGCGCGCGCAGAATTGCCTGATCGAGTTGCTGGTTCATCTCGTAGGTATAGGTATTGGCCGGTGGATCGCACATCTCAATTACCGCTACACCGCCATCCGTGCGGTAGTTGACAAGCTGCTTGGTACTTTCGCCGGTCGCCGGCTGCATCGTGGTCGCCATGTTGTAACTCCTTTTCTCGAATTATCTCTCTGTCATTCCGAGCAACGCGAAGAATCTCGATTTTGCCGGAATCTAAAACGAACCCTATCCTTCAATGCGCCGCTTTGTGCGCCCCACTGCCATTCATCACCCCGCGCAAGAACAAGTCGCCCATCTCTCGAGCAATGTGTTCGGCATCGGCATCCACGCGCGGATTATGCCAGGTGTAAATCCAATTCATCATTCCAAACAAACTCAGAACCGCAATGCGGGTGGAAAATTGCAATCCATGGTCATGCTTAAACTCATCCAGTAGCCGCATGCAGATGCGGTAATACTCGCGTTTAATGGCGGCCACTTCCGAAGCAAAGCCATTTTTCAGCGCCTCCGCCTCATGCGAGAGCACCTTCATCGCGGCAGGGTTGGCAAGAAAATAATCTAAGTGATTGAAAACGAAGATTCGGATGCGCTCTTCCGGATCATCTACTGCTTCCAATCGTGCCTTCAGCCGCTGCACGATGGTTGTGAAGCTGTGCTTCTGAATTAAAAAGAGTAAACGCTCCTTTGATTCGAAGTAGTAATAAAGCCCCGCTAGCGACATGCCGCTGGCGCGGGAAAGATCGCGCATCGAAGCGCCCTCGTATCCCTTTTCACAAAAGACATTGGTGGCGTGGATGAGGATTTCGGATAGCCGCCGGTCGAAGCGTGTGGCCGTCGCAATCGCAGTCCGACGTCGGCCTGACGAAACTCGCGTTGCAGTGGAGGGACTGGCCATGGCTCAGAGCTGAATTGAGTAATTCGAACGTTCGTTCGAACTCAGTATATGCCATCGCGATCGCAATGACAAGGCCGGGTTGCTCGTTTTCCTACAAACGCAGTGCAAACTTTTAGCCGGAAACCGACGACGTTCAGTTCCTCACGTCCGCCAGCAGGCGCTCGATCTCGCCTTTCACCTCGCCGGTAAGCGGTAGCAGCGGCAGGCGCGCCGGGCCGCCAAAGTAGCCGTTAAAATCCATGGCGTATTTCACGCCAGGGATTCCCAATTCTCCCACTACGCGTTGCGACGCACGCACGATACGCTGTTGCTTCAGCTTGGCCAACTCGACGTCACTTTCTTTCCACGCTGCGTAAATCTCGTAGCACACCGTCGGCGCCACACAAGCAAATGCAAGAATCGCCCCCACGGCTCCGACATCCAGCGAAGCCTGCAGTTTGTCAGCAGCCCCAACCATGACCTGGAAACCAACTTCTTTCTGCCGCGTCTTCATCTTGCCAGCCACAGTGACGGCCGCGGAAGAAGGCTTGCTAGGCAATGAAGTCGCCGAGCCTGCCAACGCGCCAACTTGAACCAGTTCTCCTCCCTCTGCATTCGAAGCACTGGCGGCCGCCGCGAGCATGCGCGGCGTCACCGCTTCAAACGTTTCCGTTACCGTTGCGCTGCGCTTTATATGTCGCGTACCTTCCACCATCGTGCGGACCTTTTCCACGTCGCCACTCGACTCCTTGATCCCAATCACCTTGGGATGCTCCGCGAGTTCGATCACCAACTCTGCGGGAATGTTATACCCAGTCGCCTGCGGGAAGTTGTAAACGATTACCGGTAGTGGCGAGCGATCGGCAACCGTCCGGTAAAAAGCCAAAATACTCTCTGGCTGCATTTGCCTCTTGTAGTAATGAGGAGTGCGCACCATGGCGACGTCGTATCCGAGTTCGGCTGCGTATTCCGTAAGCCGTAGAGTCTCAAGCGCCGACTCGACCCCGGTTCCTGCCACGAGCACCTTGTTGGGCACAGCCGTCTCCCGCCCGGATTTCAGCACATCACGCCGCTCTTGATCGGAGAGTAAAACAGCTTCGCCGGTCGAGCCAAGCACCACGATGCCCGCGCATGGCGTGCGCGAATAGCGCTCAACATTGCTTTCGAGCTTCTTGTAGTAGACGTTCCCGTCGGGATACAACGGCGTAGTAATGGGAGGGAAAATTCCGTGAAGTAACATGAAGACCTCGTGCACTAATTATTGCACGCGCCGCATCGCTCGGCACTGTTTCAGCGGCTCTTGACCGTCCGCTCCGCATGCAGCTGCTGCAGCGCTCTAATGGTGACTTCGCCTCTCTGCAAAGCCGCAATTCCTTCCGCGGCCGCGCGGGCGGCCGAGAGCGTGGTAATGGTGGGAACTCGCGCCATCACAGCGGCGCGCCGTATCGCCTTCTCGTCAAACCACGGCTCAGGACCGGTAGGGGTATTCACGATGAGATGAATGCGCTGGCCTTTTATGAAGTCGACCACGTTCGGGCGCCCCTCTTTTACTTTGTAGACACGCTCCACTCGCATGCCGGCGGCCTCGATCACGTCAGCCGTTCCCGAAGTAGCCACCAGCTTGAAACCCATATCCACAAATTTCCGGGCGACTTCGGCCACGTGGCGCTTATCGTGGTCAGTCACGCTGATAAATACCGTCCCTTGCGTCGGCAGCTTTTGACCCGCAGCCAGCTGAGCTTTTCCGAAAGCCTCGCCAAAACTGTCGCCTACACCCATCACTTCGCCAGTAGATTTCATCTCCGGTCCCAACACAGTATCGACGCCGGGAAATTTATTCCACGGAAATACCGGAGACTTCACGTAATAGCAAGCGCCTGTATCGAGATCGGCGCGGCGCTCGATATTTTCCGGAAGAAATTCGCGCAACTTGCGCCCCGTCATGAGCCGCGCTGCGATCTTCGCCATCGGCACGCCGGTCGCTTTCGAAACATATGGCACAGTGCGGGAAGCGCGCGGGTTCACCTCCAGAACGTAAACTTTTCCGCCCTCTGGACCACCAATTTCACCGCGCGGAATGGCGAATTGAATATTCATCAGCCCCACAACTTTCAACGCCCGCGCCAGCTTGAAAGTGTAGTCGCGCATGCGCTCCATCAGCGACTGCGGAATATCCACCGCCGGCAGCACGCACGAGGAATCGCCGGAGTGGATGCCGGCTTCCTCAATGTGCTGCATGATTCCGCCGATCACCACGTCTTCACCATCCGAAAGCGCATCCACGTCCACTTCAATTGCATCTTCGAGAAAATGATCGATCAACACCGGACGATCGTGCGAATACTCAACTGCTTCCTTCATATAGCGCATCACGGATTCTTCGTCGTAGGCGATTACCATGGCGCGTCCGCCCAACACGTAGGAAGGCCGCACCACCACGGGATATCCCACGCGCTTCGCACCTTCAATCGCTTCTTCCAGCGATGTGGCCATCACTCCCGCAGCCTGCGGAATTTCCAATTCCTCGAGCAGTTTGTTGAAGTGTTTGCGATCTTCCGCCAGATCAATCGACTCGGGAGATGTCCCGATAATATTTACTCCCGCAGCTTTGAGCGGCAGTGCAAGATTCAGCGGCGTCTGCCCGCCAAACTGCACGATCACCCCGCACGGCGCGCCTTTTGCAGTTTCGTGCTGATAAATCGCCCAGACGTCTTCAAACGTAAGCGGCTCGAAGTAAAGGCGGTCACTCGTGTCGTAGTCGGTCGAGACTGTCTCAGGATTGCAATTGATCATGATGGTCTCGTAGCCATCTTCGTGCAGAGCAAACGAAGCGTGACAGCAGCAGTAATCAAATTCAATTCCCTGCCCGATGCGGTTCGGCCCGCTCCCCAGGATGATTATTTTTTTCTTGTCGGTCGGCGCGGCTTCGTCTTCATCTTCGTACGTCGAGTAAAGATAGGGCGTGAAACTTTCGAACTCCGCGGCGCAGGTGTCCACGCGCTTGTAAACCGGCAACACTCGATGTTTCTTGCGCAGGTGTCGAACCTTCTCCTGCCCCTCCAGCCGCCACACGTTGGCCAGCCGCCCATCGGAGAAGCCCATGCGCTTGGCCTCGCGCAGCACTTCGGTCGGAATCGACTCCATCGGATGCTTCTCCAGCTCCAGCTGCATGTCGTTAATTTCTTTGAGCTGGTACAGGAACCACGGGTCCATCGAAGTCATCTTCGCTAACTGCTTCACCGTGTGCCCTTGACGCAAAGCGTATTGCACGTAAGCCAGCCGCTCCGGATGCGGCGTCACCAACCGTTGCGTCAGGATCTTCGGTTCGATCTTGTCGGCGCCCATGCGCTTGCCGGTATCGAGCGAGCGAACTCCCTTCATCAGTGCTTCTTTAAAAGTGCGGCCAATGGCCATCACTTCGCCCACCGACTTCATCTGCACGCCAAGGCTCTCGTCGGCTCCGGGAAATTTTTCAAACTGCCACTTCGGAATTTTTACGACGACATAGTCGAGTGTCGGCTCGAAACATGCCGGAGTCTTGCGCGTGATGTCGTTAGGAATCTCG
>JBAWBG010000092.1:0-2243 GCA_049589695.1 Candidatus Sulfotelmatobacter sp.
AGTTCACGAGCCTTGCGGCTTTCTTCAGGTCGACATGGCGACCCGAAACATCGCGAATTTGCGATTGAGGATCGCAGCCGCAAACAGTATTTTGCGGGAGTGAAGAACGGAAATTCGCGCGCAGTGATCTCCGTCCCTTCAACAATAAAACCGCGGATAGAAGTGACCATTTAGCGCGGCCGCGGAGAGGTTGGTCTGTTTCTAAAGGTTTACGTTTTGGAACCGCTGGACTGGGGAGATCCGGCCACAAATTCAGTCAGGTTTATGCTTAGCGTTTTTCGGAGTCCTTTTGAAACGCCACGAGCGAGTTCCACCCAAGAGCCGTGTTTCCGGGAGTTTGCTCGTCCACGCGTTAATTTAATATGAGGAAGTAACTTATATAGAAATCGCCATTGAAAATAAAGAAACATCCGTCCAAGGACCTTGGCTGGCCACGGAAAGTCGTTCGTTTTATAAGGCCAGAATCAACGAGTGTTCAGCCACCCCCTCCACAGTTCGGGAACGAAAAATGCCCAAGTGTTTACTGATTTAACCGCGGGCGGTTTTCAACTTGAAGTCGTTAGCCTTGATCGGAAATGCGTCGGGGCGATTCCACGCGAGGTCATTATGTGCGCCTGTTGCTGCCCCGAGGCATTTTCGATAAGGGGACTAGGAACTTGTTGAAATTCCCCTCATGTAGGCTTGCTTCTTGAGGGTTTTCGCTTTCCGTCGGCTGAGATTGGTTTGAATGGGCCGATTCGTCACTGTTCATGGGGCTTTGCCGTGCCCGCCGGAGCTCAATCAGAGCCCTGCGCCGGACCTCAGGCACACTGCTCCCTGAGCCTTGCCGGTGGTTGTTGTGCGATGAGGCGGGGCAGTCGGACCAGGTTGTGCGCGGCGCAACTGAAGACGAACAGCCAATCCACCTTCTCCAGTCCTCGCAACTTGACCTGGCGCAGCGGGCCTGTTTGCTTCAGCCATCCGAATCCCTTTTCCACCAGCCACCTGCGACTCAGACTGATGGCATAGCCGGGCTGTCTTGTGGTCCTTCGGTCGAGGTTGCTGCGGCGTCCCTTCTCATTCTTCGTAACATGCGCGGTGACATTCAACTCACGCGCCGTGCTGACGAAATCCTTGGTGTCGTAAGCCTTGTCCGCGCCCACTGTGATGCGGCGTGAGCGGCCTTCCTGCTTCTCTTTAAGCATCAACAGAGCTGCATCCCGCTCGGCATATCCATCCGCATGCGTGGCCATCGCCGCCGCAATCAGGCCGTTGCGGTTCTCGACGAGTGCATGACCCAGATAACTCAACTTCGATTCCTTGCCATAACTCTTCTTGTACAGTCGCGCATCCGGATCGGTGGTTGATTCATGCGTCTTGTTGGAGCGCTTCTGGCCGTGGAAATTCGTGCCATCGCCGTCATCAGAGCCGTCTTTCGAGCGAAAGCTCTTCTGTGAAGCCCAAGCTTGGATCAGTGTACCGTCCACTGTGAAGTGCTCGTCCGACATGAACTTCTTCGCCCGAAGGTTCACTTCCGCAAAAAAGCTCTGCGCCACTGTGCTGGTCAGCAAACGGTCGCGATTCTTGGAAAATACTGCGTGATTCCACACCGCATCGTCCATGCCAAGGCCCACGAACCAGCGAAATAGCAGATTGTAGTCAATCTGCTCGACCAGCAATCGCTCCGAGCGCACCGAGTAGAACACCTGCAACAGCAGCGCCCGAAGAATGTACTCCGGCGCGACTGAAGGACGACCCGACGCCTTATACAGCTTGTCGAACTCTGGGCTCAAAGAACCCAGCACTGCGTCTGTCAGACTGCGAATCCCGCGCAACGGATGATCTGCCGGAACCCGCTGCTCCAATGAAACATAGCTGAACATACCATCCTGAAGCCGCTCGTCTCCACGCATGTCTGTTAGACGAATGAGTCATAGACCGGTCGCGGAAACATGAGGCTTTTTCAACAAGTTCCTAGGCTGTCTGGCCGCGTTAGCCCGTGGCAGGCTTGCGCCTCCGAATTGGCAGAAGAGCTTCAGATATCTGCTGAATTGCTCCCACACCGCGATAACTACCATTTCATGGGAGTTGGCGTTATTAACCAAACAGGGCAATCTGATTTACTAGCATACTGCCTCGGAAGCTACATACCACTTCCCGGTCGCAGATTAAGCCCGCTTGTTAAGGCCTACGACAGGTGCCTTCTTGAGCCGGAAGAGGTAGCAGCATTTGTGCGAGAGAGAAGATACTGGGTGCCCACTGCA
>JBAWBG010000093.1:0-16688 GCA_049589695.1 Candidatus Sulfotelmatobacter sp.
GTCTACATGAGTGCAACGGATGTTGCTAAGGCTCGTAAATCCATTGGGTCGAGAAATTGTAAAGACACAGCACCGAATCCCCTGTTCCGGCGAAGGTGTTTTCGTCACCACCGACAAGGACTATGAGTTCCAAACGAGAACGGAATGAATACGCTGCACGCCATACAACTCGACGGAGGCGTCACCGGATCGGCCAAAGCTGGAATACACATCAAGGGGCGAACACGCAGAGGTGATGGAGAACGCGAGATCCGCATTGTTCTCATTCCAGTTGAGCCCGCTCACCAGGCCTGCAGGCAACTTCGGCATCGGTAACTCGCGCGAACCAACGTGCAGGAACGTGGCATTAATCAGGAAGTCATTAAATAGTGCTCCTCCTGGGGCCTTAGATTATGCGCCACTTGGCGCAGATCGCGGATTATCGCCGCTCTGCCGATCGGAGAACCGGTCGCCGAGCGTCCGTAACCGCGGCGTCCAATCGGGCCGCGAGCGAGCCAAATGCTGGCGTTGGGCCGCTCCAGCGCAACTCGTCAACATCGTCGAAGAGTTTGATATCGGTCCGGAGCGTAGCAAGGGTGCGGAAAAGCAGTGCTCGGTGTCGCTCGCTGGAGAAAGTTTCCGCGAGGCCACTTGCGTTGGACACGTTTACGTGCCAGTCTCGCCAGTCTGCAGGAATCGATTCGAGATGGACGAACTTTGAGAGAACCGCGGCCGATGATTTCGGACCCCAGCCTCGGAGCCCCGGATAACCATCTGCTGCATCGCCTACTAGCGCCAGATAGTCGGGAATCGATGCCGGGGACACTCCATATTTTTGAATGACACCAGCCTCGTCGATGGTCACTCGGGTTCGGCGATTCAGTTGCACAATACGCGTGCCTCTCACACATTGGGCGAGATCCTTGTCCGGTGTGGCGATGATTACGCGTTCGACACGCACATCCCGCGCTGCCGCTGCGGCTGCCGCAGCCAGAGCGTCGTCCGCCTCGAACTCAATCATTGGCCACACGACAATGCCGGCCGTTGATAACACCTCTTCGAGTAGTGGGAATTGTGCGAACAGGTCCGGCTCGATGCCTTCGCCGGTCTTATAGCCTGGCCATAGCCCATTGCGAAACGATTCGATGACGTGGTCGGTTGCGACCGCGAGGTGCGTGGCACCGCTCTTCAACATGCCCAGCACCGACGCGAGAACGCCTCGGACCGCGGCGACCTCCCGTCCATCCGAATCCCGGGCGGATGGCAGTGCGTAGTAGTGCCGGAACAACTCGTATGTGCCGTCGACCAGATAGATGTGCAAGTCCTAACCCTATAGGACCGGAGCGGGGTCTCACAACTGTTTGCTTTGCAGCATCGGCCCCCCCGCGCGTGAAATTGTGAGTGATAGGATTGCTTCACCCCAAACACTCGCGAAGCCCCGCACTTCCCAACTTGGAGAGACGCCGAATGTATTCAGGAGCGCCGAAAACGCGCAAAGGCGCGATCGGCATCGACTTTGGGACAACGAACAGTTCCATCGCCTGTGCCAACAATTCAGATGAGGTGCGGCTTGCAAAGTTCCCATACCTGGGCGAGCTGACTGATTCGTATCGGTCACTGCTCTATCTTCAGCGGGTGAACGAAGGAGGTGTGAAGGCTCTGAAATCGTGGACAGGTCCAGAAGGCATTGAGCATTATCTTTCCGCGGACGTGAAGGGTCGCCTGATTCAATCGCTCAAGTCGTTCCTGACCAGTCGCACTCTTCACGGCACGGAAGTTTTTGGTCGAAGGTACACCCTCGAGAATCTGATCGCCAGGATTCTCAGGGACCTGCGTGAAAAAGCGGAACAGCAGTTTGGAATCGAAATCAGGTCGGCAGTAGTCGGAAGGCCAGTTCATTTTTCGGGTTCGGAGAGGGAGGAAGACGACAGTTACGCAGAAGGCCGGCTTCGATCTGCCTTTGAGTCAGCCGGCTATGAGTCCGTGGAGTTCGAAATGGAGCCGGTAGCAGCGGCTCACTACTATGAATCCACGCTCGATCATGACGAACTCATTCTCATTGGAGACTTCGGCGGCGGTACGAGCGATTTCTCTTTGGTTCACGTTGGTCCTACCATTCGTCGAAGAGGTAGGGTTTCCGGCGACATCGTGGGTAACGCCGGACTCGGCCTAGCGGGAGATGCCTTTGATGCAAAGATCGTCAGGCACCTAGTGTCTCCAGCCTTGGGAGCCGGATCGCAATTGCGTTCACTTGACAAGATACTAACTGTCCCAAACTGGGTCTATATCAAACTAGAACGCTGGCATCATCTGTCCCTGTTGAGAGCGAAAGACGTGCTAGACATGCTAAAGGGGGTTCACGCACAATCGCTTGAGCCAGAGAAAATCGGGGCGCTCATTCACTTTATAAAGGAAGATCCGGGATTCCACCTTCACCGTGCCGTACAAAAGGTTAAATGTGATTTGTCGAATGACCCCGTGGCTACATTTCGGTTTTCGGATGGATTTGTGGATCTCGCGACGGTGGTGGAACGAGCATCCTTCGAGGATTGGATTTCTGAGGAGCTTGGACAGATCGCAGGATGCGTCGATTCTCTCCTCAACTCGTCTGGCGTGCATCCGAAAGATGTGAATATGGTATTCCTGACGGGTGGTTCTTCATTTGTTCCCGCTGTAAGGAAAATCTTCGAAGCGCGATTTGGAGAGAAGCGAATTCGGGGCGGAAACGAGTTTACATCCGTAGCCCACGGCTTGGCGCTGAAAGCGATGGACGAACGCATGTCCAGATGAAAATCTCAAGGCGTAGGGCCATGGAGGCACGAGTCCTGAGCTCATCAAACCGGAGATCAGGAAACGATCGAGGCCCGGGCAGGAGAGTAAGATGAACTGAACCAGCCTCAACTGACATTAAATCCCGTGCTCTCTTGAATGGCAGGCCTGTCTTGCCCGGATCGGAGATGGGCGTCCTCCAGCAACTAACCTCGGCGATCCGGATGCGATCAACTGCTATCGAAGCGTGACGGGCCCGTCCCAAGCAGGCTCGACCCCAAGACGCTACCTCTAGTTCTGCTTTTCAGAGCGCTCTTTGATGACCTTTAGCCAAAGATCGTGGCGGTCGTGCATTGCGTTCGGCTGCTCCTGGCGGAATTTGATAGCCCCTCCACCTCTCACGACCTCTTCGGTGATGATGTGGCAACCCTGGTCAGTTTTAACCAGCAGGAACGTGTGATAGGCCTTCATTCCCGTGCCCAAACCCCACCAGCCAATTCGGCTGTTGACCACGAACTCGTGAACGGTGCTCTCGATATGTACACCGAACGTGTCCCAGGAGAACTTCGTCCCTTCGTGCAATTTGTTGTCGGGGCTGTCATGAACGACGACATTGTGAGAGTCGGGATGCCAACTCGGCCACAACTGCGCATCGACGATATTCGCAAACCCAGCGGTTACTGGCCGGTGCCCGTTCCGGCCACCAGGCACGACTGAGACGCCGTTCTTTTACCGCGTTTAACCCCGCTTCCTTGCGTAGTCGTCGGGCAGTGGCGTCGGAGGGATCTTTGCCAACCGAGAATCGCACGCGCTTCGCTCCCTCACGCCCCTCAAGGTGGTAAGCGTATTCCTTGTGACTCTCCGGCTTGCCGTTGACCACAACCAAGTCAGGTTTGACCCGGCCATTCGCAGAGAGCACAACGCGGCGATACTGCATCCCTTGCAGGGTTTGGACCCTTTTGGTGAGATTTACTTCCCTGTTGGCCATCGGTGATCCTCTCTGATTCTGGTGTCAGTGTAGGTATCACCGAATCGCAAATACGAGACAACACAGGTAATGGCGGAGCGCACAGTCTGGCGCTAACCCTTCTCCGCCCAAATTCCCTGCTAACAGGAAAAAGTACAGGGAATTTGGGTAATTCTGCTCTTGAAATCACACTCTTCTTTCTCTAAGCAGCACATTTTGCTGACGAAAGTGGCGGATTCTGCTCAAAGCGCGCCCGAGAACGTTCCGGACATACTCAGGGCTGAGCTTGGCTTCGCGAGCTAGCGGGTTCTCTGGGCTCCAGAAAGACTGCCGACAAATGTTCTCCGTCGTTCAGCGAGATGAATGTGCTGGACACGGTGACTACCACGTGACTGAAAGTGACTTCCTGAGGTGCCGGGCTCGGCTTGCTTCCCAGAAGCGCGTTTCTCGGGACTAATCAAGGTGCGAGGGAACGACTCCTGCTCACGCTGGATTCTTGCGTCGCCCACATCCAAATGACTTAAGATATTGGCGCAGACTAGTGCCCGGCTGTCGGGCGAAGACGCGATGCAGCACCTCGGCGCGCTGGAAGCCGCTGAACTTCGCAACTGCTCTGAATGCATGAGGCTTCTTGCAACGAATACGGATTATATTCAACGTGCTGCCGTACATCGGACCAGTGACATGAGAGGTGTCCCATCTCGGGTTGCCAACTTCTCATCGTTCCGCCGCTTAATTCCGGTTAGGCTGCACTAGGGCGTTGTTTCGAGGACGCTGGATGGGACCGCAAATCGTCTTTCTCCCTGAGTTCCCGATCAGTTCGGTCCAGCAGTTTTTGAACTTTGCGGTCTTGGTGACGCTGCGGATAATTTAAGCTGGTTTTCATGGAGCCAGTCTGCCAGACGGAACTTCAGACCGCAAGGCTCGAACCTCTTCCTTGGGAATTTGTTAACGTAATCTTCAATGTGTAATGCTTTCCGAGCAAGGAAAAGGGCGGGACTCGAAGCCCCGCCCGCTGTGCAGTTTACGGGTTAGTATCTGCCGAATCCACTCAGTGCTACTTGTTGCGTACTGGGACTAGCGTTATCGGTAAACGTGACGTTACCGCTGCGCGTTCCAGGTTGGGTCGGAGTGAAGGTGACCTCAATCGCGCAGGTGGCACCGGCAGCAACCGTGCCACCGTTGACGCAAGGCGTCAACTTCTTAGTCGCGGTGAACGCCTTTAGCGCGAAGTCGCCGCTGGTGATGATGGTGCTGATGTTCAGCGTAGAATTGCCGACGTTGGTAAGAATGACCTTCTTCGACGCGGTTGTTTTGCCCACGCCCTTCGTGCCAAAGGTCACCGACACCGGGGAGTAGCCGGCCGATGGTCCGCTGCCGACCACCGTTCCGAGAAGCGCGGTGATTAGGCTGCTCCCGTTCGGGCTACCCCATCCGGTCGCTAAATCGAAGCCCGCTGTTGCCGAATAACCATTGGTGCCCACGGTGACGTCGTGAAAATCGGTGTCATAGCTCGAGCCCAAACCAATCGTATACAGGATCGGGTTGATGAAGCCGAGGGTCGTGGTACTGCCGTTGGCGAGCAACTGTTGATTGGCGAGAGCCAGGTAGCCGGCCCACATGGGAGCAGCGAAACTGGTTCCGCCGTACTCATTGGCAGAGCATGTGGTTTGGTCAGCGCAGACATAAAAGGTGAAATCCGAGTTTGCCGAAACGTCTGGGCCGTTGCGCAAGGTCGTGGAACATGCAACATCGATGCATTGATCGACCGCGACCAGCTGCCAGGAAGGAATTGGAATGTTGTTCGGCGAAAATCCGCCACCCCCGTTAAACCAAGCGGTCTCCGAAGCCCAGGGACCGCCCGCGCTCTGCGTCTCTAAGTCCGTCCCGCCGACCGACACCAGATACGCGTTATCCGCCGGCCAAATTGAACCACCGATTTGCCAACTGTAACTGTCGCCGGCGGCGTCAAACAAATTCTGACCCTGCGCCGCGAACTCCATAAAGATTGGGTTGAGTGCCTTGGGGTCGGCCGGGCTCCAGTACCACGAGCAGCTCAATTGCGCGCTCAGGGGCTTGGCCGTGGCCATGGCGTTAAACATTGCAGAATCAGTAGACCCGATGTACATCACGAGGCTCGCCAGGCCTGGAGCCATGCCGAGCGCCTGCGTCATGTCCAAGGTCTGCTCCGTATCATCACAGCCTTGCGAAGCTAGGCAGGTCACCGGGGTCCCGTCAACAGACGTGAGAGTGACCCGGACAGTTTCCGTTTGGCCGATGTTCGCGTAGTAAGTTTCCAGGTCGGCCAAATCGGTGCCGAGGTACTCCAACAAGCCGACCGACTGGCCCGCGCCGGTGAGAGGACCATTTCCGTAGTAGGCTGCCCGCATATCGCTGCCGAGATAGGATTGGTCAGGGCCGGAGCCAGTCGTGGCGTTGGACTTCGCCTTCACGCTTTTGTGAACAATGTTTGGACGCGGAATCGAATAGTTATCGAGACCGGAGATGTGCCACAGCTGGAACGGCAGGTCCACCGCGGGTTCGCGGTCGGGAGCGTAGAATGTGCGGTTCTCGGTGGGGTGCTGGTAAACGCCCATGGTCACCTGGAACGCCTTCTCGATGCTCGCTACCGAACCCGAGAGAATCACGTCCATGCGATTGCGAGAACCGCCAACCACGGTAAAGCCGCTCGCTTTCGCCAAAGCCTTCACCGCATCATAATCCGCCTGGCTGGGACCAAATCTCGCGGTGAACTCTTCCACTGTAACGAAATGCCGATAGGAGGAACTGGAAGGATCGTAGACCTCTTGTAAGAAGATTTCCAAGTCTGGCTGATGGCTCAGCGCCAACATCACGTCGAAGTGCATGGTCTGGTTTGCGGGAAGACGCTTGACTAACCTTGCGTTCCCATTGAGCACTGCTTCACGCGTATGGCGCGTCAAGAGGGTCCTGGACTGGGCCTGGGAATTAATACTCACGGACGCGATCATCACGACGAGCATGAACAGCATGAACAAGGACAAACTTAATTTTCGAATCACGATATCTCCTTTGAGATCACTGTAGGTTTTCGGCGGCGCGAATATACCTGAAGCCGCGCTGAAAGACGGCATCCTCATTTGATTGGGCATGACGTGGAGTATTACTGCGTTACCTGGAACGCCACGTTGCTTTTGAGCGTATTCTTGATTTTCTTCACCGTTGTCGTCACCCTGACCCAGCCGGCGGTCGCTCCTGGCGGTACACTGGTCTCGATTTCCGATTTCGATATGACCGCAAAAGTCGCCGCCGTGCCGTTAAACGTGACGCTGGTCGCGCCGTTCAGATTCGTTCCCAGGATTCTAACGGCCGCTCCCACGTTGCCAGAGGTAGGCACCGTTTTCACGAACGGGTCCAGACCCACGGATAGACTGAAGATCGTGCCACAGCCATAGTCATATGGGCAGGCGCCGCTGCCGCCGCCACTAAAGGTTGTCCCGTAGAATCCCCCATTTGTGGCCTGAACCAACGGCCCGTAAGGAATCCAGCCCTCCGTGGTGCCAAAGCTGTGCACGGTCGTCAGCGTGCCACCTTTGGTGATTTGGAAGACCGTGCCAAGGTTGTACAACCCGGCATAGGACGCCGTTCCGTAGAAATTCCCATCAGTGGCCTGGATCAGCGTGGATATCGGAGTGTCTCCGTCCACGCCGCCACTGAAGGAGTACAACGTGGTCAGCTTGCCCCTGGGGCTGATTTTGAAGACGGTACCATAGCTGTTGGTTCCACCCTCCTCGGTTACACCGTAGAAGTCCCCGCCATTGCCCTCAACCAACCCCGCGTACGGATAGGAGCCGTCCGAGTTGTCAAAGGCATGGAGAGTGGTTAGCGTGCCATTCGCGGTGATTGTGAAGACCGTTCCAAAACCATTGGCCCCGCCTTCCCATGCGGTTCCGTAGAAATTCCCATCCAGAGTCTGGATCAGACTCCCGTAGGGATTGGCGCCATCGTCGCGACCGGTAAAGGTGTACAACGTGGTCAGCGTGCCACTGGGAGTGATTACGAAGAAGGTACCGGCGTCGGCCGCCCCGCCGCCGGAGGTTGTTCCGTAGTAATTACCGTCGGTACCCAGGATCAGCGCCCCTGTGGGTCCGGCGCCATCCGTGTAGTTGAAGTTGTAGAGCGTCGTCAGCGTACCACTTGCGGTGATGGTGAAGACCGTACCGCAGCCCTGAGAACAGGCCCCGCCGCCATTGCCAGTCCCGCCTTCTTGCGTTGCACCGTAAAAGTCCCCGTTAGCGGTTTGGACCAACCCCGCGTAAGGAGCGGAGCCATTTGTTTCGTCGAAGCTGAATATGGTGGTCAGCTTGCCACCTGGGGTAATTTGGAACACTGTGCCACAGCCCGTGGAGTACCCACCCGGGGTGCAGGAGGGGTTCCCGCCAGTACTTACTGTCCCATAGAGATTCCCATCGCTTGCCTGGACCAGCGGCGTCCAGGGATATTCGCCGTCCGTGTATTTAAACCTGTGGAGCGTTTGGAATGTCTGTGCAGACAGGGCAACCGCCGTCACTGCCCATAGCGCAAGAAAAATGCCAGCCTTCGTACACGATCTCAATTTGCTCATGTGTTCTCCTCACTCGCGGTCGCAGCCTACGTTTGTTTCAGGCCGGCATCCCACGCAAGTAAGAACGCCCTTCTCCTGTCTGTCAACTAAATTGATCTAAATTGATCTAACCCTCTTAGCAATGTGGAATCAATGATTTGGTCACAAGTCTTTTGGACGCCTTCAAGGATTCCAGAGCGACTCGTGCGGTCCTTCGAAAGGGAAGCTCAAGTTCCAGAATTGCGCCTAAGACGAGCCCCTACAAAACTTGCTCACTTTTGATCAGTTTTGGATCTGGGTGGCCACCTATCATTTCGTGTCTGCCAACCAGCGGCGGCCAAACAAAGCTACTGGAGGAAGTGATGGGAAACTTCGCCGATTCGATGCAAAGGCCTCTGCAAGTTCAAAGTCGCGAAGGCAATTACGGAATGCTGACCCAGGAACCTCGGCCGCCCAGGTGTGAGGCGTACCGGTTCGACTGCTTCGAGGTGTCACTCAAGCAGGGCACTCTCCTGCAAAGAGGAAAACGGCTCAGAGTGCAGGACTTGCCGTTCAAGATGCTCGTTATCCTGCTGGAGAAGCCGGGTGAACTGGTAACGAAGGAGGAGCTTGCCGCACGACTCTGGGGCCAGGAAATCTTCACCGAGATAGATCAGAGTCTCTACGTCATGGCCGGAAAGCTGCGCCAGGTGCTTGGAGACAATGCGAGTCAACCTCGTTTCATTAGAACCGTTTCAGGCAAGGGATACCGCTTCGTCGAATCGGTAATCCCAGTTTTCGCTCCTGCCACGGACCGGTCCGTCCCATTGTCTCTGCCATCTCCCCAGAACGCGCCGACGGCCCATATTCACCCGTTGCCCGCCGAGCGCATATCCAGGCGCACTGTTTTTCGAGTCATTGTCGGGGCCATGGTTGCCGCATTGGGAATGAGCTTTGCCGCATATAAGTACCATAATCGCCCGCTGATGAACGACCAGGATAGAGTGGTCTTAGCAGCCTTCACCAACAGCACGGGCAATCCTGATCTGGACGGAACCCTTTCCGCTGCCCTTCAATCCGAGCTGCAGGAATCACCCTACTTGAGCTTGACTCCGGACCAAAAATTTCGCGCCTTGGTCAGGAACCCGGCGTCCGCATCGCTCCAGGATGAACTCCGCGCCTGCAAGACAATTGATGGACAGGTGCTTTTAAAGGGCCGGATTTTTTCGCTAGCATCAGGTTATCAAGTCGCTCTCAGTGCGTGGCGCTGCGCGAACGGGCAATTGCTTACCACCCAAAAGGCTGCCGCGGTCTCGCAAGCTACAATTCTCTCTGCTCTCGGCTTGGCCACGGAGAGCATGCGCCGGCGGCTTGGTGAACCGGAAAACTCGCTCGAGAAATTCAACGTGCCTGCCGCTCAGGCCACAACCGCATCTTTCGCCGCACTCAAAGCTTTTAACTTAGGGGAAGATAAGCGCTTCAACGGTGACGCGGCCGGAGCGGTTGCGAGCTACAAGCTTGCTGTTGACCTTGATCCGCAATTTGCACTTGCCTATGCTCGGCTTGGAATCATCTATCACAACACAGGGCAGTTTGTTCTTAGCGCTCAGTCGTTCCAGCGAGCCTTTGAACTTCGCATCAGCCGTACCAGCGACCGAGACCGACTCTACATCGTCGCCCATTATTACGAGTTTGCAACCGGAGAGACCAGGCGGGCCATTGAGGACTACGAACTCTGGCATACCCTCTACCCTCGAGACATCGTACCGGTCTACAACCTCGCAACGCAGTACTTATTGATCGGCCAGCCGCAGCGGGCTTTGGACTTGGCCCGGCAGATCATTGGGCAGGAACCAAACGCCGTCATGAATGAATTGCTGGCGCGGGCCTATCTCGGGCTTGGGAACTACGGAAAGCTCGAGAAACTGTGCGATGATCCCGTGCAAGGAAAGATAAATTCAATGGGCTTTCATCGCTCTTGCTTCCAGGCCGCATTCGCGCAACAGGACGAAGTTGCCATGGATAGGCAGTTGCAATGGGCGCACGGAAGCGCTGAGGAGGGTGAAGCCCTCACCGATGCCGCGTGGGTGGCAATGTATCGCGGCAGAATATCGGATGCCAAAGTACTTTTCGGAAAGGCTAGAGAGAGCGCTTTGCAGAGCAAATCCATAGAGCTCGCGGCAGACATCGAAACTGATCAAGCCACACTCGAGGCCGACGTAGGATTGCTGCCAGCCGCAAGGACTAATGCGCGAGAGATTCTGAAGCTTCCGTTTGAAAGCGCCTGGGAGCAAGCTTACGCAGCGCGTGCGCTCGCGCGATCCGGCGATACGTCACTTGCTGTTATCGTTGCCAGGAAGGCAGCCAGCATGGCGCCTCTCGATGACCTTGTTAATTCAGCGATGCTTCCAACCGTTCGCGCGGCAATCTACATTCAAAAGAAGGATCCTTCAAACGCTCTGCAGGCTCTTGGAGAATCCCGCGATTTTGATCTATGCGAATGCATGCTGCTGGTGCCGGGGTACTACCGGGGGTTAGCCTACCTGCAGAACAAAGAACCGGAACTGGCCGTCCGCGAGTTTCAGCAGGTTATCGACCATAGGTTTCTATCGCCAACTTTTTCGCTGTACCTTGTTCTCTCCCAGCTTGAGCTGGGACATGCCTTCCAGATGCTGGGCGATTCAACCAGCGCGAAGAAGGCTTATACGAAAGTAGAGTTGGCCTGGAAAGATGCGGATCGCAACTTTCCGCCGCTCCAGAGACTTCGGCACTATCAAGAAGAGCCCACAATCTCAAGAGAATCAACCGGCGTGAATTAGCTGACGAAGCATAGCGACCGCGCTGGAGTTGGGAGTCCTTGAGTACCGCTTTGTCCACCGCAAGCCGAGGTGTCCGCAAAGCCCCACTTACGTCGTAACAAACTCATCCAACAACATTGGTGCTTTTCGCCTGTAGATGATTTTGCGTCGGTTCCTGGAACGTGGGGACTCAACAGCGCCTCGTAGAGGTAACCTCTATATGAGGTGAGCGCTGATGGCTAGCGTTTCGCTCGGCTTACCGCGGACTGCACGAAGTCTTCATCGATTGCCTTCTGACGAATTGGCCTGCAGAAATGAGCTCGGATGCCTGGCGTCTGTCGTATCAAATTCTGAAGATCTGCATAGGGCGAATGACGGGCAAAATCGGAAGTTATTGTTGCTGTCCAGAAGTCTGCTTCGAGGAAGTGATTACGTCGATCTTCCACAAGCCCGTTTCTGGCCAACGTCCATGGAGCGGACGATTCAGGAACTTGGTTTGGCGTCTTCATCACAAGGACGTTTGGTGATACCAATCTTGCCCGGAGACGGCTTAGAGCGGGTGCTGGAGCATCGTCCGCAACATTCACCGTAGTGTGGGGTTGATATTGGTTCCGGGGGGATACCATGCCCGAGATCTGTGTGCGACACCCATACTGGCAGCTGGCGTTGGTTGCGGCTCTCGCCTTAGCCGTCCCGGCTGCCTATGCCGCGCCGCAGCTCAACCCGCCGGGCGACGCCCGAGGAAATCCGGCCTGCACAAGTCCCGGTATATACATTTTCGTCGGGGGGACGGGGGGATTTGATGGCCTTGAAAACGGCGATCAGTTCAACGAGCTCCTGCAAACCGGCCACGTAGGGCTCTACGAGCATGCTAATGCTGTCGCCGCAGCCGAGCACCCACCGAGCATCATCCAAGCCATCGAGAGCGTGTTCACCGGTACCGGGCCCGGGCAAGCCGAACTCGGACAGGTCGGCGCGGACTACTTCACCCTTCCTCCAAGCTACGGTTACTACCAGGCTGTGTACCTACAAAATGGTCTTCATCCCTCGGAAGCCAATGTGGACACGCCGTCCGATCATGCCCGTCGCGGACAATTGCAAAAGGACCTGAAGCTTTGGCGAGAGTACGTGGATGCGGCCAGAACTGTCGGTATCGAAACCGTTGCTCCGATCGTGGGCCCCAATGATCGAAAAGAACCAAAACTAGGAAATCACGTCTTTGCCACCAACCCCTACTACGCGCTCGAGCGCGGTGAGGCGCTTTATGGCAAAGCCATCGCCTTCGACGTTCCACCCAACTTCTTTCTAACTGGCGGAAGTGGCCCCGGCTACCAGAAATTTATTGTGCAGGCGATCCAATGGGGCACTGAACACGGGCTGCGCACTACCATGCTGCTTTCTCCTTACCCTTGGCCCACCAACTCCAAAGGCAAGCCGGATCATTTCCGTCAATTCACCAACAATGCTTTTAGCAGGGACACCCAAACGTTTGTTAGCTATTTGAGCCAGCAACAAGCAATTCCTTCAGAATGGTCGGTCGACAATTATGAAGACCCATATCCGCATGATACCTCCGCTGTCATGCCCGAAACCGTCCGAAATACTACGACTGCGGTTGGTCTTTGGTTGGCCACTAACGCGCCGGTTTATGTGAGCGGGTCACAGAATCTGGGTGTAATCTGCGGCTCACCTGCTTCATCGGATGGAGGCGGACGGTGACACAGCGTTGAACGGCAAGAACCATTGGTGGATTACCGAAATTTTTCTGGGCCGGAAGTCGGCTTCTGGGAAGTGTGCCGGCATCCGTACGGTCGAACGCGCTGGCGTGGATTATTTTGTTTGCGAATTTCTCGGACGGGCTACTTTCGAGAGTAATTCAATTCGATTCGATCGACAGGTTCAAGCAACCTTTCATCCCTGTCGATACAAAGTCAAGTCGGTTTCGCTTAATCATCGGTTTATGATCGCTTGGCGTTCGCCTGATGGAGTCGTTCAATCCGCACTGCTTTTGTGCCCTTCGGAGAGAAAGGCCACAAACTTGAGATTAGTATTGAGGAGGTCACTTTCTCCGGTCCGGTTTGAGAGGAATGGGTTGCAGAATTGTGGCCATTTCTCGCAATTTTCAAAGCGAGGCCGCCGAATTTTTCTGCAACCCAGACTGTGTGGCGGATAGAGTGGGATTCGAATTTACTCGAAAACGTAGTTTCAACAACATAGAGCGCACGGCGGGCACCGTAAAAGCGATGGAAGACAGTGGTAAGCAGTGCTAACGGATCACGATGGCCTGCCGTTGATGTGGGTAAGAGATTCCCGATTGACACTCAAGTCGGGGGATCACCGACAGGGCTGCAGGACGGTGGCCGAGTTGCGTCTGGTCAATAAAGTCGATAAGTATTCGGACGGCGGGAGCGACGGTCGCCATGCACAAGTAATCTTGTTTCAGATTCCTCGTGCGGTAGATTCGCCTTAGTCGAATGCGAGGACAATACTTCACGAGTATTCATTTTGACTGGATTGCGATGCACGTGCTTCAACTAGAGCAGTGGCGACGGGGCAAGTTACCCGATTATCGATTGAGAGAACCTAGCCCGTACAGGTGAATGCCGGATGGGCAGCGATCTCATCCCGCGACGGTCTAGGGGCTAGCTATTGTCATCCCGGAAACACCGTACCAAACGTCCGTTGTTCCCGCCCTTGCAAAAAACGCAGGACGGGGCTCCCACACTGATCTTGGCGTCGGCATCGGTGTTTCGGGATGATGGATGCGGCAATCGGGATCGGCGCAAACCTCCGCTGTCTGTCCGCGCTTGCCCCCGTCCATGACGATGGCCTCGGCCATCTTGTCACACGGCTTTTGCGCGGCTGGCAGCTTTGAGGCTGTGCCGTTGACCTTCGCCTTCTTGATTTCCGACTCGACGTATTGATTCCGGCCAGGGGTGCGCCCTCGCGGGAGTTCCAAGCAGACGGCATCTGCACAACGGTCGGTTTGCTTTCGAGCGTTTTCGCCACATGAGCGTCGATCTTCGACCGGAAGCATTGCGGATCGGTGCATTATGTGAAATCTGGGCAAATAGCAAGTTTTTCCTGCTGGCTCGCAGCCACCGCGCCGACCGCGTGGGTCAGCAGGCCACACAGCGGACTGCTTCGACCGGAGTGTCAGGCCGGATTCCGATCTCATCTGAGGAGTTGCTATAGGCACGGCTTTGAATTGAGGCGCCGCCATGATACAGGAGTAGACAATCTACTCCCACTGCGAGTAGAGTGTCTACATCTATGAACGAGAAAGACCAGTATAAAAACCGGATTGAGCTGCTGCAGGGCACACTCGACATGCTCATTCTTCAGACGCTGCAATGGGGACCGCAGCATGGATATGGCATTGTCCAGGCTTTGCGTTTGCAATCTGGAGATGTGCTTCAGGTGGAGACCGGATCACTGTATCCGGCTCTCCATCGATTGGAGCGTCAGAGTTGGGTGCAGTCTGAATGGAAGCAGTCAGAGAGCAAGCAAAAAGCCCGATACTACCGAATCACAGCCAAGGGGAAAAAGCAGTTGGCCACGGATCTGGGCCGATGGGAGCGGATTGTCGAAGCGATTGGGTCGGTGATGTACGTCAAGCCGGGGGAGAGTGAGTCATGAGGTGGTTTTCGAGCTTCGGTTTTCAGCGGCGAAACCGCGAATTGCAGGAAGAGATCGATGCCCACCTGCAGATGGCGATTGCAGATCGGGTGGCGCGAGGCGAGACGGCAGAGGCGGCGCGGCAAGCGGCAGTGCGGGAGTTTGGAAACATTCTTCTGGTGCAGGATGTGACGCGCCAGATGTGGGGCGGAGGCTGGTTTGAACAAATAGGCCGGGACGTCCGTTATGCGCTGCGGCAACTGCGCAAGAGCCCCGGCTTCACGATCACAGCGACGGCGATGCTGGCCGTAGCTATCTGCGCAAACAGTACGGTGTTCAGTTGGATCGACGGCACAATGTTGCGTCCGATTCCTGGCGCACGGGACACGGGCGATCTTGTTAGCCTGCAGCGGGGGGAACGGAACTTCTCTCCGACTCCGCCCTTCTCGTATCTCGACTATCGCGATCTGCGCGAGCAGAACCACACCTTCGCCGGAATACTCGCCTATCATCACGATTGGATCACGCTGACCGGCGGCGCACTGCCGGAGCGCGTCTATATTGCGAACGTGTCGGCGAATTATTTCGACGTGCTCGGCATCAAGCCGGTGCTGGGACGTTTCTTTCTGCCTGAAGAGGAGTCACGTCCAGTTCCCAACGTGGTCCTGGGTTACTCGCTTTGGAAGACCCGTTATGCCGCAGACCCGTCAATTGTGGGCAAATCGATCGAGATTGCGCGGCATCCTGTAACCGT
Organism: Candidatus Sulfotelmatobacter sp.; assembly: GCA_049589695.1. Classification (GTDB taxonomy): domain Bacteria; phylum Acidobacteriota; class Terriglobia; order Terriglobales; family Acidobacteriaceae; genus Sulfotelmatobacter. Next base: position 15,447 of record JBAWBG010000093.1, read on the forward strand.
GATCGGCGTGGCGCCGGAGGGGGTTGTCGGAGCAATGCCCGGGATCCGTGAAGATCTGTGGGTAACGCTCGATCCCCTCGGCACGGATGTGTGGCGGATGACGCATCGCAGTGGTGGTGCGGTCTGGCTGAACGTAATAGGAAGATTGCGGCCCGGCGTGAGCCGTGGCCAGGCAGCCCAGGACCTCGACACCGTGATGCACAATATTGTCGCGGCGTTTCCGGACGATCATCTGGGCGATAACCGGATCACGCTGGATCCCATGTGGCGCTCACCATTCGGCGCCAACGGATACATGGCGGCGACGCTGCCCATTCTGCTGGCCTTCGCCGGCCTGGTGCTGTTGCTGACCAGCGCGAACGTGGCGACGCTGACGCTGGTGCGGTTTGTATCCCGGCGGCGTGAGCTTGCGATCCGGCAGTCTCTCGGGGCGAATCGCATACAACTGGTGCGGCAGATGATGCTGGAGGGCGCTGTGCTTTCCATCGTCGCAGGAGTCGTGGCCCTTGGATTGACATCGTGGACATCGAAGACATTCGCATGGTTCTTTCCAGCGAATGCAATTCCCCTCGTACTGAACGGGAACATGGACCATAAGGTGGTGATTGGGATTGCAGTGTTCTCTCTATTGGCCGGTATGCTATGCGGCGCGCTCCCCGCCTGGCGTTCGTCTCACGCGCCGGCCATCGAGGTATTGAAGGCAGAGTCTGCAAGTATCTCCGGCGGCTCACGCAACCGGAAATTGCTCAGCGGGCTGGTGGTGGCGCAAATCGCGCTTTCACTTCCTCTGCTGTTGTGCTCCGGGCTACTTCTGCGAACACTGCGGAATCTCGCCGGCGCGAATCCCGGATTTGAGCAGGACCACATTCTCACTGCGTCCGTGGGGCTGAATATTGCCGGCTACAGCAACGATGAGACACAGTTGATCCGTCACAAGATACTTGACCGCGTGTCGGCATTGCCCGGCGTGAAGGTTGCGTCTCTTACGGACTGGATTCCGATGACCCTGAGCTACAAGGGCGAGGATGTGTATCCGGAAGGGTATGTGCCGCACCCCCATGAATCTTTGCAGGTGTACCACGCCGAGGTGTCCCCGCGGTATTTCGAATCCCTTCATATACCCATTTTGGAAGGACGCGAGTTTACACCGGATGACGATGAAAAGGCCCCGAGGGTACTCATCGTGGATCAGACCGCGGCGAGGCGCTACTGGCCAGGGCAGGATCCGCTGGGAAAGAGGCT
>JBAWBG010000094.1:0-3340 GCA_049589695.1 Candidatus Sulfotelmatobacter sp.
CGTCGCGGTTGGTGAATCTTTCGGCCAGCAAGCCCCGAAGAGGAGAGTGAAATTGAAATTGAGCTTGGGATTGGCGTGTCTTCTGCTAAGCGTGTGTTTTTCACTGAAAGCGCAAGGTGAAACCAAAGTCTTCAGCAACATCAACAACAATGGCTCGGGATGGGGCTCGTGCACGAAGTGCGCCGGTGGAGAGAATGACGCGAGCGCGTACTGGATGGCGAAATATCAGTCGTCTCCCGCTCGCGATGGAAGCAGCGCAGATTTTTATGTCTCGGCCACGAAGCCATATTCGAATGTTCTGTTCTGGAATAAGTTAGGCGCCCAAGATTGGGCTACGAGCTTCACCTGGGATTTCTGGGTGTATCTGGATAGCGATTCTTCGGGAGCGCAAAATCTGGAATATGATCTGTTTCAATTTGCCAACGGACAGGAGTATATGTTCGGCTCGCAATGTGCTTATGGCAGCGGTCATTGGGATGTGTGGAACCAGAAGACCGGGCATTGGGTGCAAACGGGCCTGGCGTGCAAGCGCTTCAGTCCGAACGTCTGGCACCACATTGTGTGGAATGTTCACCGGACATCGAGCGAGATGTATTTCGATTCCCTTACGCTGGACGGCTACGTGAATACGATTAACATGGTCGAGCCATCGGGGCCGCTTCCGAAAGGATGGAGCCACTCACTAGGCGTGCAATGGCAGTTGGACACTGCGTCCAAGGCAACCGCGTTTCATGAGTGGATCGACAATGTTCAGCTGACCTTGCACTAGACGAGCGACATGCGCGGTGTACCGTTATCCCGCGAAACTGATTGGTAAGGTCTTGAAAGAATGGAGCCGACGAGCGGACTTGAACCGCTGACCTGCCGATTACGAATCGGCTGCTCTACCAACTGAGCTACGTCGGCCTTCGAGAGTTAGTTTAGTTTATCAAATCGCCGTCGCGTTCCTCGTCCGGTGCTCCTGCATCTCAGGTACGCGTCGGCCTCGCGGCACATCTCATCATTTCTCGCCGCCCTTGTTTACGCCCCGCTGCGTGACCAGATAAACGGCGAAGCTCCCCAGCCAATGGCCGCCCTCGTAATGCGCGCCGGTCACAGCCGCGAGTCCTGCCCGCCGATGTTCTTCGGCCGCCGCCATAATCGCCGCCCGGCGTTTGTCGCCCTTCGGTAAGCCCGCGGCGATGCCCTCCAGCATCCAGGCGCGGCTCAGGTTGAGTCCATCCAGATGCGCCAGCTTGGGATCGCTCGGATCGGGTGATACGACGGGCTCTAACCATGCACCATTTTTTTCGTGAGAAGTCTCGTCGTGAGAAGTCTTCGTGCGGGAAGCCTTCGCCCGAGAGATCTGGGGTAGGAAGGCTTCCAGCCATCGTCCGAAGTCATCGCTCGGTAGCACGCGCCGCATCAGGTCCGCTTCGCCGATGCATGGTGAGAGAAAATCTTCGCCCGACGGCTCGTAATCAAGCGGACAGTTCTTATCCGCCAGATAGAACTGCTTCGCCTTCGACTCGATCAACTCGGCAAATTGCCGGTCTCCCGCAGTTCGCGCATAGTCAAGCATTAGGCCGAGCGCAAACGCGCTTTGCGCATGTTCTCCAATCCTCACCGGGTGCGACAGCTTCGGCAGCCACATCTTCAAGCGCTCCAGCGCAGCCTGCTCCGCTGGATGCAGATTCGCAGCCATTTCGCGAGCCTGCACATCGTTATCGCTCCACTCCCGCAGTTCCGCCGCCAGCTGGAGCAGCCAGGCCAATCCATAGGGACGCTCAAAGCTCGCGCGTCCCTCAGCCCCCAGATACGTGGTCTCCTGCGCGAGATTGTCAGCGGTCAAACTCTGCCGGAGCGCATCGCGCGCGGGCGGCGCGAAAGGGGCATTTGGAAAGGTTCGCACCAGCCGGGCCAGCAGCCAGTGTCCATGAACCGAAGAATGCCAGTCGTAGCAGCCGTAGAACGCGGGCGTAAGCTTGCGCGGCGGAGCCACATCCGCATCGCTGAGCAGACTGTGGCTTATTTTATTTGGATATTCCTTGTGGACGCAGGCCAAGGCAAGGTTCGCAAACCGTTCCGCCGCATTGACGTCAAACATGGTCGAGGTGGCAGTGCTCTGGGCCCCGCCTTCGACAATAGTAGAGGCAATAACAGAAGAGGGAATAATAAAAAAGAGGAGAAAAAGTACGCAAAGAACGAATTTCATCCCCACACTTTAAACGAATCTTCAAACCGTATGCCCAAAGAAAGTGCAGAGATGGCGGCCCTTGAGCCTCGGCAGAGCGGCGAGCCCACGAATGCCCTACGCAGCCGCCGCCAGCGCCCGATATTCTCCCTCCGACTGCGCGGGCAGCAGCACCCAGAGCGTATAAATTCCGATCGCCGTTCCGATCGGGACGCTCAGCAAGGCCACGAACGCCAGCACCAACGCAAACGTGCGCGCCCATTCCTCCCGCTGCAACAGCCCCCAGCCGACGGCGAATCCCAATGCCGCTTTGACCAGGATCAGCCATCCCGCCGTGCTTACCAGCGCGGGCAGCCATTCCATCACCTCCGGCGGCGGGCCGTTCGGAATCCGGCTAACCCAAGCCAGGACGAATTTCGACACAAACAGAGCCGCCATGCCCGCCATCACGTGCAGCGACGAGTATGCCATCCACAGAATTCCCACCAGCCTCACATGCTCACGCACGCGGTTGCGTCCATATTCAGGCAGTCCGGCAGCCGCTTTGCCGCAGCGCACGCAGTGCGCTTGTCCCGTTTGCAGGTGTAAGCCACATTGGTCGCAGAACATGTTCCCCTCCGGGCACGCCGATGCTGCTCTCTAGATGATACGTGCGAGAGCCGAAGCGGGTTCCAATGGAAGAAGGGGGCTTGTCTTCACTGAGAACTGACAACTGATAACTGATAACGGCCTACCGCCTCCAAAATCAAAAAGGCCACCCGGCAACAGGGCGGCCTTTCTTTCAAGGGAGAATAGTTCCAACGGAGCTAAAATCCATCAGAACTTTCTGGCGAAATCTTATGAGCCTTAAAAGGTGGGTGTCAAGCAAAATCTATGACTTAAATACTCTTATTTTCAATAACTTACAATGTATGTCCACAAATCGGCAAACGATACCAAAACGGTCCCAAATCCACCGTTTACGCCGTTAACAACCTTCGATTGAACCACTTACCGCCCGCCAGAGGTCCGCGGGGCGCTGTCGTCCAGGTGTAGGGAGATGATTTCCGTCTCTTCAGGCCGATCAAAAACCCGGCCCGGAAAAAGGCGTTTTGCGAGGATTCGGACCCCTCCAAACCCGACTCCAACGACCAGCGCCAGCCCAATCAGGATCCCGCACAGGACAAT
>JBAWBG010000095.1:0-3249 GCA_049589695.1 Candidatus Sulfotelmatobacter sp.
AAAGAACAGCGACCGGTACTGCGTGCCTTCATCCGGACCCTGCCGGTTCACCTCCGTCGGATCCAGAGCCACCGAGAAGAACACCCGCAGCAACTCTCCATAAGTCACCTGCGACGGATCGTAAACAATCTGCACGCTCTCCGCATGCCCCGTGTCGCCGCTGCTCACCGCCTCGTAATCCGGATTTTTCAGCGTCCCGCCCGAATATCCCGAGGTCGCGCTGACCACGCCCTTCACATGCTGAAACACCGCCTGGATTCCCCAGAAACATCCCCCTGCCACCACCGCCGTCTCCTTCGCCGGAGCCGTCGCCCTCGCCTCATCCGCCACCGGCCCCGGCACCGCCGCGCCCGCGCCACTCCTCGCGCGGCAAGCCACCACCCCCGCCAGCACCGTCAAAATCATTGCCACCATGCGAACCGAACTTCTAGACATAATCCCTCCCGGCGTTCCCTGCCGCTGATCTCAGCCTATTAGAGTTACGAGCCCGAAGGAAGTTTCGGATGTCTGACTGGCATTTGCCTATGTGGAATGTTGAGCTTATGTGGGGACAGCCGCCCCCCGGGGCTGTCCGCCGGGCAAAGCCCGGCACCTATTATGTGGGACGGAAACTCCTGTCCGTCGCCCTTGATTTTGATGTTGCTCTAGCACTTGCTCCACCCTGTCATCCTGAGCGCAGCAGGACGGCGAGCCCAGCGAGCCGTCCCGCGCAGTCGAAAGGATCTCTGCCTTCTAGCAGCGGCCCCGGGAGGCTAACGTGGAGAGACAACCGTGAGGTAAATACCCGCAACGGAGCAATGACTCAAGCCCTTCTTTTTCCACACCCACCCAGTCCCTCCTGTGACCTCCAACCTTGCACCCACCCATTAAACTATAAGTAGTATGCTCGACTCCATAATCAGCCTCCAGCAATACCTCTCAAGCCTCCCGCCCGCCGAACTCGCCGCCGCTAAGTCCGAACTCTTCAATATTTTCCGTGCAAATCCTTGGCTCTCAGGACTTTACGCAGGCTTTTTCAATCTCCACGGCTCCAACCCAAGCCTGTTCAATAACTTACAAACTCGATCCGAAAACACACTTGATCCGGATCTCACATCTACCCTCCCGGAAGGTTCAAACTCAATGGCAGTCACCAAAGCTGTTCGCATCTGCACCCATATCAAGGTCAACGGAATTCCCTGCGGCTCGCCCGCCCTGCGCGGCGAACTTTTCTGCTATTTTCACCAGCGCCTCATCCGCGGCGTGCGCACCCCGCCTAAGTCGCGTTTGCATCCCATGGCTTTTCTCGAGGACGCCGAGTCTATCCAGTCCTCGCTCATGGAAACCATCAATGCCCTCGTGCGCAATACCATCGACTTCCGCCGCGCCCAACTCATTCTCCGCGCCCTGCACATCGCTGCCAGGAACGCTCCTCACGCCCATTTCAACTTCTCGCAGTACAAGATGGTCGATAAAGTTCCCGAATACGCCACCCCGGCTACGGCTATTCCCCCAGAGTCCGCACTGGCCCAGGCCGGTGTGCTCATCTACGCCGGGCTGCCACTACTGCCTAAACCCCCGAGCGTCGCACCGCCCGAGCCATCCGTCGCCGCCTCGGCCAATCCCGCGCGACCCAAGCCGCCCGCACGTGTAACCCCGGCTCCGGTCGCGAAAGCAAAGCCCACGCCTGCGCGCCCAACCCGAACTCTCAGCGAACTGATGGGCGAATTTATGAGTAAGGCAAAATTGGATGGTAGCCAGGAGTCGGGAACAAGAACCTGATTCCTCTTGACATTTCGCCTTATATTCGCCAACATACCGCCATGGCCATCACACGCAGGCAGCGCGAAGTGTATGACTTCATCTCCCGCTTCGTGGCGGAGAATGGATACTCTCCATCATTCGATGAGATTGGTACCGGCCTCAAGCTAAGTTCGCTGGCCACAGTGCACAAGCACATCACCAATCTCGAGAAAAAAGGATTGCTCACCCGCGACTACAATCGCAGCCGCTCCATCGACCTGCTCCCGCCCAAAGGCCGCCTGAAGCAGGCTATGAGCGTGAATACAGGCTTGGTGCTGCCGCTGCTCGGCCGCATCGCCGCCGGCCAGCCGATTGAAGCGATGCAGACCAATGAGACCATCTCGCTAGCCGATTTCGTCCGCTCGAAGGAAGTGTTCGTCCTCGAAGTGCGCGGCGATTCCATGCAGGATGAGGCCATCCTCGACGGCGATTATGTCCTGGTCGAGAAGCTGAAGACCGCGCACAACGGCGATATCGTCGTCGCTCTGGTCGATTCGAGCGACGCCACTCTGAAACGCTTTTACCGCGAAGGCGACAACATCCGCCTGCAGCCTTCGAATATAACTATGAAGCCGATCATCGTCCCGGCGGCGTCGGTAGAAGTGCAAGGACGCGTAATTGGAGTGTTGAGGAAGTATTGAGGACGAGCTTTAAGTAGTCCCAAGAAACAAAACGCACGCGACTCGTAAGAGTCAGCGTGCGTTTGAGCTTTGAGCTTTGAGCTAGCAGGCTAGAGACTAGATGATGTGCCCTTACCCAACGTGCTTGTCGATCGCCTGCGCAATCGCATCTTTAGGACGATATCCGACAAGTTGTTCGACGACTTGCCCTCCCTTGAAAACCAGCAACGTTGGGATGCCGGTAACTTTGTAGCGCATGGGAGTGGAGCTGTTCGCGTCGACATCCATCTTGCCCACTTTGAGTTTGCCCTGATAGTCCTTGGCCAACTCCTCCACCACCGGAGCAAGAGCACGGCACGGGCCGCACCATGTTGCCCAAAAGTCCACCAGCACCGGCGTATCTGATTTCAAAACATCCTGGTCAAAGTTTGCATCAGTGACTTCGACGATTCCATTTCCTGCCATTTAAGTTTCTCCCTCGTTCTAACGCCGCACCGTCCAGACGCTCCGTATCTCGAAAACAAGGAGCTCTCCCGGACGGGCTCGGCGATCTATATCAAATAAGTGCTTGCCCGATTGAGGGCCTAGCTATTATCGCACTTCGGTTGGATGCCGAGGGATGGCGAAAGTCGCAAAAAGCGGCAGTCTCGCTCTGCGCCGCGCGGGCCTTACAAAAGCCGCGCCTAAAAGATGAACTTGACGGCAGCTTGCACCAGCCGGGGAGCGGCTGCGCTCACAACCTGCCCAAAGGTCGAGCTGTTAATGTTGCCATTTACGGAAGCCGGTCCATAGAACTGCGCGTGGTTGAAGACGTTGAATCCCTCGAACCGGAACTGCAGAGACTTTG
>JBAWBG010000096.1:0-1767 GCA_049589695.1 Candidatus Sulfotelmatobacter sp.
GGGTATTTGGCCAAGCGGACATGAAGGGCTCATTCGGAAGAGTTACGTCAGTCGATTCATACACGATGCCAAGAGGAGAGTCCGTCCGTCCGCGCCGACCTCGCGCACGTCAATGTGGTGATATCGATTTTCGAGGTGGCTGGGGATCGCGATAGCACGATCGCATATGGTTAAACGTAGGTAATATTACTGACTAGACGTCAGTCCTCGGGGCGTCGAAGATGCGTCGCCATGATTTTCCGCGTTCAATACGATTTAGGCCGAAGTCAATCGCCGCGTATCGGACGATCCAGGAAGAGCTCCCTTGATGTGCTTCGCAAAGACACGAGGGTCATTGACAAGCATGCGCTACTACGACGAGAAGCGCCACCACTTCGGGCTTAATCTCGAGATGCCGCTTGCAGCGATGCGAAGCTATTGATTAGAAGACCTTTCCTACGGCGAGCTACCAAGCTTTCAGTACTAAAGACCATCAAACTCGGCGCCTGCAAGATCCCCGACGAGTATCGCAAGGCGCTCGAGGAGGCGGCCTACCGCATCGGCGACTGGGGCAACGACATCCTCGGCAAGACCGCCTGTGCACAAGAGGAGACCGAGGTTGACCTCGTGGCGCCTTCCGTCAAGGAGCTCGGCTTCAACGACGGTGCGTACTACAAGGACATCTGCACCAAAGCGCTCCAGTTGGGCTTGGAACTCTGCCCTGCCGAAGTCGGTCCCGCCCTGCGGCTCGTCTACAAGGACCAGCCGCGCGGAGAATGGCTCCGCATAGCAATGGAGGCCATCACCGGCTCGGACGGCGACCGCTTCATCTTCGCGGTCCGCGTCAACGACGGGCTGTGGCTCGACGGCGACTATGGGCATCCCGAGTTCTTCTGGGAGGCTGACGGCCGCTTCGTGTTCCTGCGTCGAAAACATAACCGGGAATCTGATACAAACCCAATTTGGTCTCGCGGCCACTGGGGATGGAAAGGCGTATGGCGCGCAATTTTCTGGTCATCGACCCCGAGGAGCGGCCGGAGGTCTTGCGCGGGCTCGCCTCGCCGCTTCGCGTGCAGATCCTGAAGCTGCTGCACCGCGGCATCGGGGTCAGCGTCAACGACATCGCCGACGGCCTCAAACTTCCGCAGCCGACCGTTTCGTCGAACCTGCAGGTGCTCGAAGAAGCCGGCCTCATTCGCGCCGAAACGCAAAAGGGACGAAAGGGCAACCAGAAGCTCTGCTTTTCGACGTTCGACGAGGTGCTGGTGATGTTCCGCGAGGATATCGCGGATGCGTCCGCCAACGTCATCGACGTCGCGATGCCGATCGGGCTCTACACCAGCTGCGAGGTGAGCGCGCCCTGCGGGCTCTGTTCGACGGCCGGCATCATCGGGTTGCTCGACGTGCCCGGCACATTTCTCAATCCGGACCGCATGAACGCGGGGCTGATGTGGTTCACCCGCGGCTTTGTCGAATACCAGTTCCCGAACAACGCGCGCCTCGCCGGCCGGGACGTCACCGAACTCGAATTTTCGCTGGAGTTGTCTTCGGAAGTGCCGGGAACCTCGGCGGACTGGCCCTCCGACATCACGGTCGCGATCAACGCCAAGGAAGTCGGGACCTGGACCAGCCCCGGCGATTTCGGCGACAAGCGTGGCGTCTATACGCCGGACTGGTGGAAGTTGAAGGGCAGTCAGTACGGCAAGCTCAAGAGCTGGCGCGTGACGCGGGAGGGCACGTTCGTCGACGGCATGAAAATCTCGGCGATGTCGCTGCGCGACCTCGATC
>JBAWBG010000097.1:0-8785 GCA_049589695.1 Candidatus Sulfotelmatobacter sp.
CGGAAGTTTACCGGGTTGATGCGAAACCACGATTTGCCTCTGAGTTCAGTGGTCGAAATCCAGAAACGCCAGCCGCTTTTCAGGCGAAGCGATGGATCTTCCAAAAGCCCAAGCTTGATTCACGGCCGCAACATCCCCGGTTTGACACTCGCTCCACAACGTTCCTATACTTCTCGCCGCCACTTCTTCCCATCCGGGGAGGACTCCTATGATCAAACGCTCGCTGTTTGTCTTTCTTATCTGCACCTTCGCCAGCATCGGCTTCGCTCAAGATGATTCGAAAATTCACCAGCCTACGCTCACTTCACAAAACAGCGGCACCACCCAGTTGCTGATCGCCGTCAGCCCCGTCGACTCCCGCGTTGTGTGGGCAGCTGGCGCCGGTGGCACTTATGTGGTCACCACAGATGGCGGCAAGCACTGGAAGCGCGGCGTCGTGCCCGGAGCCGAAAGCCTGCAATTCCGCGACGTGCAGGGAGTGAGCGACCAGATCGCCTACCTCATGTCGATTGGAAATAACACCACGGATTTTCGCATCTACAAAACCGAAGACGGTGGCGCGCACTGGAAAATAGAGTTCACTAACGAACTTGCGAACGCCTTCTACGACTGCTTCGCCTTCTGGACGCCCGATCGCGGCATCGCCCACAGCGATTCAGTGGACGGCGTCTTTCCCGATATTCGCACCACCAACGGAAAATCATGGGAATCAATTGCCACGAATATGCCGCCCGCATTGTCGGGAGAAGCTTCATTTTCGTCCAGTGGAACCTGCATCACCACCGAGGGAAACGAAAATGCCTGGATCACCACCGGCGGCTCAACCATCGCGAGAATTCTCGCTACGCGGGACGGTGGCGATACCTGGAACGCCTATGACACTCCTCTGGTAAGCTCCCCGTCGGCGGGCGGCCTGTCGGTGGCGTTCCGTGATCCATGGAATGGCATTGTGGGAGGAGGCGATCTATCCACCAACGCCAGCGCCGATGCAGCCACGTCCAATGACGGCGGCCAAACCTGGACGCTCACGAAAAAGCCGCCAGTCGAAGGCGCCATTTTCTGCCTCGCCTACGCGCGTGGAATGCGCCTCCGCAACGGCCGTGATGCGGAGGGCGATGATGATGATAACGCCCGTGACGACGACCGCGATCATGGCCATGAACACGATCGCACCGTCGTAATCACCGCCGAGACAGAACCAAACTTCGATAGCGGATCCGCGGCCTGGACTCCCGATGAAGGCCACACCTGGTTCAAACTGCCAAACGTGAGCGGTTACTGGGCAGTCGCTTTTGCCAATCCGCACGCAGGATGGTTCGTAGGCAATGGAGGCGAGATTCTCAAGATCAGCTTCTGAGATTAACTTCTGACCTGCCGCGCAGGCTAGGCTTGAGCAGCCGACCTTGCGCGGCATTCTTGTTTCAACAGCGCAAACAGTTCGTCCATGTGCTCCTGCCGCGTGCGGAAGTTCACCGGGTTGATTCGGAACCACGATTTGCCTTTGAGTTCAGTGGTCGAAATCCAGAAACGGCCGCTCTGTTCCACTCGCAGCGCGACCTCCGCATGCAAATTCTTTGATTCCTCTTCGCTAGTCCCTGCACCTTTGTAGCGAATGCAGATCGCCGACATCGGCGGAACACTGGCCGGCTCAAAGTCAGGATCTTTCTCAGCTAACGCGTAAAGGTGTTTAGCCTGCCTCACGTTGTTATCAATCCACTCCCCGATTTGCCGCGCGCCATATCGTTTAAAACTCATCCAGACTTTCAGGCTGCGAAATCGGCGCGACTGCTCGAAACCGTGTACGTAGTATTGATAACGTTCATTCTCCTGGTCGAACTCGTCGGTGAGGTAAGAAGGTTTCATACCGAATGACGCGGTGAGGCGGCGCTGATCTTTCACTAGTACGGCTCCGGCATCAAGCGGAGCATAGAACCACTTGTGAGGATCGATCGTGATGGAGTCTGCGAGTTCGAGTCCGCGGTTGCGCATCGGCCATTCGTGGGAAAGCAGCATGCCTCCGCCATATGCGGCGTCTGCGTGCAACCACATGCCTTCGCGATCGGCGATGCGCCGCAGTTCGCGGATATCGTCGACTGCTCCGGTATTGGTCGTTCCAAACACTCCTACAATGCACATCGGGCGAATGCCAGTTTTCTTGTCCTGCGCAATCGCCTCCTCAAGAGCATCAATCCGAACCTGAAACTCGGAATCAGTCGGCAGCGCACGAAGAGCATTTCGGCCAAGGCCGATGCAATCGACCGCCTTATCGACGGAAACGTGCCGCTCCTCAGAGACATAGACCGCCCAGCGGTTTTGTATTCCGTCATACTGTCCGCGGTCGCGCGTCACCGCATCGCGGCCGAGCTTCAGCCCAATAAAATTGGCCGTCATTCCGCCGCTAGTGAGATTGCCTCCGGCGTTTTCACCGTAGCCGCAAAGTTCAGTCAGCCAGCGGACGACTCTTCGCTCCATGGCAACCGCCGAAGGGCCGATCGAATATGCGCCGACGTTTTGGTTAATGGCGGAGCAGATGAAATCTGCGATGATACCCACAGGATTTGGAGATGGGGTGATCAATCCCATATATCCGGGATGGCCGACGTTGGTGCAATAAGGGAGCAACTTGTCTTTAAGTTCGTCGAGCACGCTGTCTGGTGAACTTGGATCCTGAGGAAGCGGTTCCGTGAAGAGACGGTTCACGGTGCGCGCGTCAACGTCAGGAAATACGCGCTTTTCCTCGATATGACCTAGATAGTCAGCCAGCAGGTCGACGACCTCGTGGCCTAACTCACGAAACTCTTTCGGGTCCATTCCTTATCACCTGCCGTTATTTTACGGTGTGCGCCGATGGCGACACTCCGTTTCTTGCGGTCAAACATTAGACGCATCGTGCAACGGGAAAAGTGTTTCGTCAGTTCTTGGGCATATCCACGCCAGAGAATTTCTTGCAGGCCTCGAGCAGTTGTTCCTGATGTTCCGTATCGTGGGTAGCGGGATTCGGTTTTCTTGGCCTCATGTGGTAGAAGTACTGTCCCGTAACCGTTGCAGCCGCATCATCGCTGACCGCGAGCCACACTTGAGTCCGGTGACCGGCGTCCAGGTCATCCGGTGCTCCCGCGCCTCCCATTTTTGTGGGTACCCAGCCGGGTTCAAGAGCGTTAGACAGAACATCAGGCCAGCGGCGTGCAATTGCGAAAGCCAAGAGAACGTCGTGCAGTTTGGTATCCGAGTAAGCCTGTTGTCCCCGCCATGGTCGCTGTTCCCACGCGAGATCTTTCAAACTCGCATCGCCGCTCTTGTGGAGGCCAGAACTCAGGTAAACGAGGCGCTTCGGCTTCTGAATCAGCGCCGTCAGAATGTACGGCGCGAGCGTGTTGACGGCAAATACCTGAGGAAGTCCGTCCTCAGTCGCGATTCGCACTGGCTCTCTGTAGCCGATTCCAGCGTTATGGATCACTGCGTCGAAGGAGCCCAGTGCATTGACCTGTTCCGCAACTTTGCGGGTTTGAGCGATGCTCGACAGATCGCCAATGACGACGGTCTCCGCCCCAGGAACAGCGGACACAGCCTGTCGACCTCGCTCCGGGTTGCGGGCATGCAGTACGGCACTATGCCCCTGCTCGATCAGAAGCCTTGCGGCCATTTGGCCCAGCCCATCGGAAGAACCTGTAATAAATATCCGTGCCATTCTTTATCTTTATAACTTCTCTAAAACTTCTCTCTTTGACTCTCGCTATACCGAAACGACGCACCGCAGCCACTGATAAAAGGCAATCGCGCTGACAAGCAGAAGAGATGCCCAATATCCCTGAACTAGACAGGGAGCGATGACAGCATTGGTGAACGCCTGCTGCGACAGCCTCGCTATGTTAGTTTAAGTTATCCTCGAATCCAAACTCTGGCGGGCTGTTTGTTAATTCGCAACGCCGGAAGTCGCGCGCACGCATCCGGTTTGAGACAACGCGGAGATTTCCCATTGAGCTCGAGCATTCCTCGCATTGCGGTTGTCGGAAGCTACGCGACCGGATTGACCCTAAAGGTAAACCGACTGCCCAGCATGGGTGAGACCGTATTGGCCTCGGGATATCGCGTCGACTACGGGGGCAAGGGATCCAATCAAGCCGTAGCGTGCGCCCGCCTGGGAATGGAGGTTGTCTTCGTCGCTCGCATTGGCGAAGATATGTTTGGTGAAATGGCGCTTCGGCTTTATCGCGAAGAGGGTATCGACGTCGACTTCATTCACCGAAGTGTCGAACATCCCACCGGAGTGGGCTTTATTTTGGTGGAAGCAGCGACGGGAAACAATTGCATCGCTCTGGATCCCGGAGCCAACGATCTCCTCTCAGCTGCCGATGTCGCGCATTGCGATTCTTCTTTAGACGCCGCTGCACTGGTGCTGACGCAGCTGGAGATTCCCGTGGCAACTGCTGAAGCAGCGCTCACGCGCGGACGGGCGAAAGGTGCGATCACCATTCTGAATCCCGCGCCGGTCCGGCCTTTGTCGGCCTCGGTTTTGCAGTTAGTGGACGTGCTTACTCCGAATCAGACAGAGGCCAAGGTGCTCACCGGCCGGAGTCCGGACGCCAACCCTGAACCGGAAGAAGTAGCTCGGGACTTAATTCGCGCGGGTGTGAGGCAGGTTGTGATGACCCTCGGAGAAAAAGGCGCTCTCCTTGTGACCGCCTCATCGTCCAAACATGTCCCCGCAATGCAGATGCGCGCCGTCGATACCACAGGGGCGGGAGATGCTTTCAATGCTGGTCTTGCGACCGCTCTTGCATCTGGTGAAAACCTGGCATCGGCAGTTGAGTTCGCCGTGGTTACTGGCGGACTGGCCGTTACGAAGGAAGGCGTCATCCCGTCACTTCCGGGACGCGAAGAAGTGATTCAGTTCTACCAACTGCGCAGTATGCAGCCCCCAGGCTGGCTGCTCGCCCTCGACCGGATGAGGTGAGCGCTAAGATAGACTGAATGACGGTGGCGGGCCGACCAAAAAAAGCGGCCTCGAAAGGCCGCCTACGGAACAGACTGAGATGCCTCCGCTAAAAGCGGAATTGCGGTCCCAGGCTGATTCGCAAGTTATTGTGCGCACCGTTGAGAAAATAGATGTCGTCACCAATTTCGGCGCGAACTCCAATCGGTCCGGCAAACGCTTCGATGCCTCCGCCTGGATAAACCGCGAAGCGCGTTGTTCCGGTTGTCAGCCCCACACTGTTCGTGAAGCCGGTAGTGGCGTTGTCATTCGTCACACTAAAATTCTCAAAGCCTACTTTGCCGGTGACGAAGAAGCGAAACGGTCCCGATCCTGTCTGGAATTTTGGCCCAAAGAATCCGTGCAACGTGCGGACGTGTGACGTCACCGCTTCGGTGGTAACTCCATTGCTGAATGTTTGCGCGTAAGTTCGCGTGAAATCGTAGCCCATCTCCGCTTCTATCTGAACGCTGCGCTGGACATTGAATGCCGCGCGGCCGCCAAGGCCTACAAAATTTTCTGCGGGGCTCACATCGGTCATTCGAAAATATTCGGCGAATGCACCAATCTCAAAGTGGTCGGAATCATCCTGCGCCAGCAGCGCGGGGGCGGTAAACAGCAACAAAATAACAGCAGCTCCCAGATAGCGTTTCATGTTCAGGTTTACTCCATGTGTGGTTTGCGCCCGCGCGCACTCCCGCTTCTACCTGGCAGAGTATGCGGAGAACGTCGTGGCAGGACGTGCAACTCAGATGAGCATCAACTGGGGAAGGTTGCTGGGCGCGGGTTTTCGCTCGCACTGTAGATATCAGTTGATGTCTACAGTGTTTCTCCGCGATTTATCCGGTGGGTAAGACATTCAGCGCTCGACCAACTCCCCGAGCGTGGAAAAGAATTCCGGGTAGGAGATCGACGCACATTCGCTGCCCCGAATGAGGGTTTCGCCGTGGGCTCGAAGTGCTGCGATGCTGAAAGCCATGGCAATGCGGTGGTCGCCGAATGAATCGAGTTCCGCGCCGCGCAGCGATTGTCGACCGGGAATCTTCAAACCGTCCTCGCGTTCGTCCAGCTTCGCGCCCATGGCGCGCAAATTGATGGCTATCGATGCGATGCGGTCCGACTCCTTGATCCGCAACTCCCTTGCATCCCTGACTTCAATTCCCTCTTCCGTATAAGGCGCGATCGCGGCGAGCACTGGAATCTCATCGATCAACGCAGCCGTATCAGACCCAGCGATGGTGGCACCCTTCAACCGTCCGCCTTCTACCTGCAACGTGCCCACCAGTTCGCCGTGGATTTCTTCCAGCTGAGTTACGGAAATGCGCAGTCCCATCTGAATCAAGATATCGAGCAGCCGGGCACGCGTAGGATTCATCAGCAAATTAGTGATACTCAATTGCGAATTTGGAAAAAGAGCCGCCGCGCACAGAAAGAAAGCGGCGCTGGAAAGGTCCCCGGGAATAAGAGCTTCAATGCCATGCAAACGCTGCCCGCCCTGAATGCTCACTTCATTTCCCGTACGTTCCAGTTTTGCGCCAAAGGCCCGGAGGGCGATCTCGCCGTGGTCCCGCGTGCGCAATGGCTCTTGAATGCGTGTTTCGCCGTCAGCCAGGAGTCCGGCAAATAGGAGGCAAGTCTTTACCTGCGCACTGGCCACGGGCATTTGATAATCAAGGCCCTTAAGTTTACGTCCTGTGATGCGCAGCGGCGGGCGGCCATTTTCAGATGTGATTTCCGCTCCCATGGCTTTGAGTGGGGTAATGACCCGCTCCATGGGACGCCGAGACAGCGATTCATCCCCAGACATTTCGCTGGCAAACTTCTGGCCTGCGACGATACCGCTCAGCATGCGAATGGTTGAACCTGAATTGCCGCAATCCAGTGGCTCGCTCGGGGCGCCCAACGAAGAGCCATTTCCCTGCACTTCGACAACATTGCCAGCGCCACTCTTGCGCTCCCACTTCACTCCGAGCGTGCGCAAACAGCCGAGAGTGCTGGCGCAGTCTGCTCCGGTGGAATAATTTTCCAGCCGCGATGGGCCGTCGGCGATCGCCGCGAGCATAGCGTAGCGATGAGAAATGGATTTGTCGCCCGGAAGGCTAACGCTGCCACGCACGCCGCGTGCGGGACGAACAATTACCTGTGATTCGTTTTTCATGCCGGGGAAATGAATCAAAAAAATATTAGGCTGGAATCTTCGTCTGTGCCTTGGCTTCGCGCAACACTTCGGGGGGAATTTCTTTTAGCCTCAGTCCGAACTCGAACATCGGCGTTTCCACGCCTCGTCCCCAGCGTGCCACTTCCCAGTGTGGGCGGATAAACTTCACTTCGGGATGCCCCGTGAGATCGAGGATGAGCGGATACTCTCCGCGATAAAACTCCTGCGGGTAAGAAACTAACGGCTTCGCATCCCAGGAAGTGCCATCCGCCGAACCGAAAATGCTGAGTTCAAAAGATTCCTGCTCAATGATATTGGTAATGTCGAGAGTGAGCAGGAACACACGATTGACCGAAGCGCTCACATTTACAGCAGGGCCGTCGCCCTTGCCATTTACCACTGTTTTATCCTCGACTAAAAACGTATCAATCATAGTCAGAGGATTCTAACAAAGGTTCAGCGTGTAGTCAGTGAACTCTATTTACTCCGATGGATGTGGCCCAGTGAAATCCGAGCAGCAAGGCTTTTCGACAGGCTTGAATTCCATCAGTTCGATTCGAGTCAAATCGGGGTCAAACAAATTGAGTTGCCACTTGCCGTCCTTTCCCATTTGAGCTTTTTCATCTCCGTGCGGCTTCCATCCGTGCGATTCGAGAATCGCCTGCGCCTTTTTCATGTCGGCGACGCCCAGCGAAATATGATTCAACACGCCCATCAGCCGCAAATCAGGGTGTTCGGGATGGTTGAGCATATATTCCAGCCAATCCGTGCCATCGGGGACTTGCATCGAGACCCAGTCGGTTTCGCCGGGTCGCATCCCTCCGTGCCAATACAAGTGAAATCCAAGAATGTCGCGGTAGAAGTGATCCTCCACATCGCGATTGTTGACGACAAATCCTGCATGAATCATGTGCCGGGAAACGGCGGAATCAGGCGGCTTGGCGGGCACTTCGCCTTTGTTGCGCTCAACGAATTCAATGTGGTTTCCTTCCGGGTCTTTCACTCTGAAGCTCGAACTGTGATCGGCGTGAGTCTCGATTGCAGTTACAGTCACCCCCTTCTCTACCAGATACGCACGCAGCGCGACGACATTGTCGGTAGCAAAGGCGACGTGATCCATGCGGTTCGTAGCACTCGGATCAGGAGCCGCGCTGTAGCCGACCCACTGTTTGCCAACCAGGTATTGCACCAAATCGCCAGACTCCACGGGTGCCGCGGAAGCCAAGCCGAGAGTACCTGCGTAAAGAGCTTTCACTCCATTCAGCGAGGTTGTGTAGAACGAAACGTGATCGATACCGAGAATGTGCGGACGCTGAGGAGAAGCGGCCTGAGAGTACGCAGAGAATTCCCACCCAACGAAACAAAGCGTCACAGCGACAATGGTCTTAGCGATTCTCATAATGCGCTCGATTTTAACGAACCAAACCGGGCACGCATCTAAATTCCATCGAGGAACTGTCGCAGTACTTTGCCTGCTTCTTCCGGCTGTTCCCATGGCGAGTAATGGCCCGCTTTCGGAAGAACGCGCAACTGGGCATTGGGAATGTGCTGGCGCTTCAGTTCCCCTTCGTTCACGCCGGTGAGCACATCCTCCTCTCCAGTTACCAGAAGCGTGGGAACATCGATGGTCTTCAATGTATCGACCGAGTCCGGAC
>JBAWBG010000098.1:0-6714 GCA_049589695.1 Candidatus Sulfotelmatobacter sp.
CTTACGGTCACTTCCGGCCGCTCGTGGCGCGTATCGCGCGCATGATTCACCGCCAGGTTGGTCGCGATGCGATACAGCCAGGTCGTAAACTTCGCGCTGGCCTCGTAAGTTTGCCGCGACCGGTACACTCGAAGAAAAACTTCCTGCGCCAAATCTTCCGCCGCCGCCGTGTTGCGCGCCATGCGGTACATAAAGCTCACCAGTGGCCTGCGATATTTCTGCACCAGGTAATCGAAAGCTGACTCGTCACCCGTCTTCACCCGCAGCATAATCTCGGCGTCCGTATAACTCTCGGACGCCATCACCGGCTGAAAGCTGCTAGTTGGATGAGGGCCCATCGCAGCCATCAGCTGGCTGGGATCCATGGCGGCAGTGCTCACATCTGTTCGAACCCCGCCAAAGCGGGAAAGTTGCTCTTTTTCTTGTCCCGGCAAAACCCCGGAACTTCCCGCAGATGATGGGGATACGGGAGGTTTCACTGGCCTGGTCTCGTCCGGCATGGAAGGTTAGTTTTGGCACGGTACTGGCCTGGCGATCCGACGCCGCCTCCACCCCTGCCGCCGATAGGCTACCACGCCCCGAACCTCTATCCAAACCTCGGGTGTGTTAGAACTTAAGCCATATTGGGCACATATTCGCCATCGAATACGAGGAGCGGCTTCCAGCCTGCTCCGAAGATCGTGGCCTGCGAGCAATAATGGACCTAAGCTTCCCTGCACTTGGAGCTCGCATCTAGAGCTGAGATGACAACCTACTCCAACAGGACGACAGGTTCGACAAGAAGACCTCGCTGGCTCGGGGCTGGAAAATGCCTGTTTGTAATCGTCTTGGCGATCCTGTTTCTCCTCCTTGCCCAGAGCATGGTGCACCATCGCTTTTTTAAGGGCGGGGTCAACCGGAATTACTCCATCAAACAATAGCTGGCCGTTCCCCTGCCGTTGACGGTTCTGGCTGTATCTGTTTGAATCGTTAGCGTTGGGCGCTTAACTCAGCGGTAGAGTGCCATCTTCACACGGTGGAAGTCATAGGTTCGAATCCTATAGCGCCCACCATCAAGTTGTTGAGCATAGACAAATTAACTCGCCTTCTATGTCCCGAAATGTCCAGTTGCTTGGAGTTCGCCCCCGATACTCAGGGGGAGTACCATGCGCACAACACTGGAATGCGCTGTACGTTTCTGTTCGCTAACGGCTTGCGTGTAGATGTTCAATGTGGTCCGAATGTCGGCGTGACGTAAGAGTTCCTGCTGGACTTTTATGTCCACTCCGAGCTGTCGCAACATCGACGAATAGGTGTGGCGAAATGTATGCCAGCCTATATCGTCGCCGAGCTCGGTCGCCTTCGCAGCCGCCTTGATCTGCGTTGCCAGCATCGAACTCGAACGCAACGGCAGTTCCCCAGCTTTTTGAGAGCTTGCGAAGATCCAATCGCCCTCTTGGGCGAACTGCGATGCACGCTTCCAGTTGAACACTATCTCGGCCAGGGCCGGATCTAGGGGCAATCCGGACTGCGAGTATTTGGTCTTCACGTCTCCGACTACGCCGTCAACAATGGCCCGACGCACCAGCACCGTGAGCTGCTGCCAATCGAAATCAAGCCACTTAAGCGCAAACAGCTCGCTACATCTCAGGCCGGTACTCAGAGCGATAATCACCGCGGTTCGGCAAGGTTCTGCTAAAGCGGCGATTAACTCCTGAATTTCTTCAGGAGTCAGAATGCGGGGCTCCGTTTGCCGGCGACTGATTCCCTTTACTCTGACAAGAGCGAGAGGATTGATGCCTAGATCGATCAGGCCCCAACGCATCGCGCAATTGAAAATCACTGCCATGACGTTACGAATGTTTCCTTTGGTTTTCGGCGCGAGTTCGAGCGATTTTAACCACTGCTCGACGGTGAACGGGGCGCCCTTGCTCGTTAATTTCAGCAGAGGCCATTCCGCCCACTTTGGCCGAATGTGAGTCTCGATGTAGGATCGGTACGCCAAATTCGTGGAGTGACGCTCCGGCATTTCCTCCGCGATGTAACGATCCAGGAGAGCCCCGAAGCCTATCGCTCGGGACGTTGGATTTTCAGAGTTGGCCGTCAATTGCAGATGCTCGCAGGCTCTGAGAGCTTCCGCCTTCGTGGGATATTGTTCGATGGTGCCGATCATTTCGCCGCGGCGATTCACTTTGCCGTTCGGCCCATATTCGCGCCAGCGATACACCCACACATCCGGACCATTTCTGCGTTTGTCGAGTTGCAAGTTTCCGTGCTGATACCGAGTCCTCATTGGAGCCTTTCTCCTTTCGGACTCGGGTGGCCTGAACACTGTAACTGTGCGACCATCCAGGCGTCCAGCGATGACTCCCGGAACCGCCAGACCCGACCAATCTTCATTCCAGGAAGTGCACCCGCCTGTGCCAACCGCTTGACCGTTTTCGGATGCAGTTGTAACAGTTCAGCAGCGCGATCGGCAGTGATCAGCGGTTCACATCTGGCCGAGTTTTGTTGTTCCGAAATCATCTGTTTCCCGAACGCCCTTTCCGGCTCTTACCGATCTTGCACTATCAACGACCTGCATCCACGGCGCTGCGCGGGTTTATGGAACTGCATCCGATCCCTCTTGTCCTCTTGCTTCGGGCTGATATCCGCGTTCCACAGCTCGCGGATAAAAACGCAGTTTGTGCGGGCTGAATGTCACTGGTACTGGACCCCTTGACCCGTTGCGATTCTTCGCCACAATGACAACGTCCTCGCCTAGCGGTTGCCCGTCCGCCGCCACTGGCGAATGAATCAGCAAAACAACGTGTGCGTGTGCCTCGATGTCGCCGGATTCTTTCAAGTCAACGATTGTCGGGGGATCATTGACGTCATGCGGCCGGCGTAACTGCGAAAGCAAGACAACCGGAATGCGCTCAGCCTTCGCTAACTGCCGGAGTGCATCTGCGACCTTTCCTACCCGTTCACGAATGTCGCGAGCATCCGCACGCACCAGCTGCAAATAATCCACAATGATCAGCTTCGCCTTCATGCGGGTAATGAACAGCCGTGCCCGTGCCAGGAGTTCCGGGATACTAACTGTCCCGCTGTCATCGAACCACACTGGCCACTGAGCTATTTCCGCAGCGCCAGTTGCCAGCGCCGGCCAGTCCTCTTTTTTGATGTGATGAGGATGACGAATCTTGCTTGCAGTGACAGAGGTCACCGTGGAGAGGAATCGCTTCCCCAAGTCCCAGCGGCTCATTTCCAGCGAGAACACGCCCACTGGATTGCCCGATGCGGCATTCTCCGCGATGATTTGACAGGCTAGCGCAGTCTTGCCAGCACCCGGCAGGGCGCCGATGACGATCAACTCGCCTTTCCGCAACCCTCCTGTGACTAGATCGAGCGGGTCAAGGCCAGTCGGTAAACCAACGAGGCCGCCAGACTGCGCTTGCATCTCCAGTTCCCGCAAGACTTCGGGCATAAAGTCACGCGCGGTTAGGGCATGATTCGTTTGCGCCTGAGCTTCTATGTCGAGAACTGTTTGAAGCAACCCACCTGCAATTTCCGTAGCTTTTTCACTATCGAGCGCTCGCGCGATCGCGACTTGCGCGGCACTGATTAGCCCGCGTAGTTGGGCTTTCTCTTTCACGATTCGGATGTAGTGCGCAATCGAAGGCCGATCCGGTACGCCTTCCACCAAGCTTGCGATGTACTCATGGCCGCCAATCGGTTCCAACTCCCTTTGACGATCCAATTCTTCAACTAGGAGAACGACATCAACCGGGCGGCCTGATTCTGTTAAACCCACCATCGCTCGATAGATTCGCCTATGAGAGTCGAGGGAGAAATCTTCGGGCTTCAGTATCTCCGCCGCCTCATTGAAAGCGCGGGCGTCCAACAGAATTGCCCCGAGAATTGATCGTTCGGCTCCAGTGATCGCGGGAAGTTCGCGGCCCAGGTCGATACCGAGATCGCGGGTTGGGTCAATATCGAAAATTGGTTGCGCTGTCATTGGATGCCGCCTCCCAGTAGCGCCAGGGTAGTCTCTACAGCGCTGCCAGTTATGCCAGGAACCTTTCGCGCAGCGTGGCCGTTGCCATTCGCTTTCCCTTGCTGCTTGTTCCAGTCCCGCTCGTCATCCCAGAAGGCCCCAGCGTTGAACCAGCTTGCTGGATATGGAATGAAGTCTTGATCACAACGCTGAACGGATTTCGCGTAGAGCGATACACGCTGGGCAACGTAGTCGAGCGCGTCATCGACCGACATGGCAGGGTGATCGGCATCCCCTGCCATGACCACCGCAACGGCCTTCCGAATAGCTTTCTTGGCGTCAAGTTTGTCGCGCTTGCGCGGATAGAGGCTGTACAGCAGTTCAACCTGAGCGTCAGATGGCTTTGAGTTTTTGGTGTCAGCCGAACCGCAGTGGTCATCCGCAAACGGAGTAGTTTGCGGATAAGGTTTAAGGTTTGAAGAAGAAGAAGAAGAAGAAGGGGACCCCCCTAAGGATATCCCCAAGGACCCCCCTAAGGACCCCGGTAAGGTATCCTTCCGAGTTGCTTTCGGGCGTGGAACATTCGGGTTCTTGAGACTGTTATACCCGCCACTGGCGCGGGCTTCACGCGATTTTTCATCATGCACCATACGCCGACTGAAGATGACCCCATCGGCGGTTCGGCTGAATACCTCCGCTTGCTCAAGTTCCGCCAGTAGCCCCTCGACATCCTCCGTTGCGCCGCCAACCATACGGGCAAGGATGGCTGGAAGGATGGGTTTGAGGATGGGCTTGAGGATATCCTTACCCCCATCCTTCTCTGCGGCGCTCGGCAGTAGGAGATGGCCGTAAGGATTTGCCTGATGCATATAGCTCAGCATGTCCATCCAGAGCCCGCGAGCAGCAAGGGAGCACGCACGCACGCCGACATCACGCAACCAATCGCCGGGGTAGAACTGGAACGCGGGCCGCTTCATCCTGGGTACTCCATTTCCTTGGTCAAATCGCCGAACTGCGGGAACGTAGCTGGCGCTATTTGCTCCCGTGCATCACCATGCGTGTTAAGCCGCGTGTTCTCACGCGGAGTTGCGCGTGTTATTTCACCGGAGGAAGACTCCAAACGGTACCAACTAAAAACTTGGCCGTCTCTGTGCTCTACCCGGTTTCGAATGATGTGTCCCTCGGCGCGAAGTTCTTTAATGCGCGCTCCGAACTGTGAAATCCTCAAAGACAAAATCGCAGGTAGTGGTACTTCCTGACCACGGGCACGCTGAAGCACGTCCAGAATTACGTCGCGCTGGTTGCGTCGGCTCATTGTGTCCCTCTCGCAGCAGCCACACGCAAATCTTCCAACGCTGGGCCGATCCATTTAGAAATGTGATCGTTTGGGATCGCGGATTCGATGAGATCAGCAAACAGGTCCGCTTGTCGGCGTAGCTGTGTCAGCTTCGACTTTAATTCCAAAATGCCTTGCATCGAATCCTGCGCCTGAATCTGCCGCAGTAGCAAAAGGCGCGATTGCATCAAGTGCAAGAGGCTAACGTTTAGATGATGACTGGCGTTTTCCCTTGACGAAATGGTGTTTCTTGCGATAGAAGTTGATTGTTCGGTTTCGACAATTTCCATTTTGCATCTCCATAAAGTGGCTGGGAATCCTGGCGGGTTCGGCCACTTTTATTTTTGACCTAAACTGCTAGTTCTTTGCTCTCCCCCGCGATGACCCTTGTGCGGTGACACATTCTTGGTGTAGCTTTTTGGGCGATACCTCCTTGCCATTACGCATGGGTATTTGCCAAAATTGTCCTCCGTCGTCAATGGCGGGGGACAATTTTTCTAAAGCTGCTGTAGTGCCACCGCAGTTCCTGTAGGACCTACGCCGACACGGTCGCGGGACTCGCAGCTAGTTCGTGCGGGCGGTTCTACTGTCTGGAATAGCCACTTAGTGGGGTATCCCAGGCACTTCGCTATCTTCACTTTTTCCTCTTGGGTAAACTCGAATCGCCCGCTCAGGCAACGTGAAAAACGGCTTTCGCTGATCTCCGCCTGCGCCGCTACTTCGTAATTAGCGAGCCGAGCCTGACTGCAAGCCCAAGACAAATTTGGAAATATCATTTGATCCTTCCTCCACTGGTGCAGCAGCATTCTGTGTTACGGGATTATTTAAACGGAATCGAGAGTTTGGAGGTCCCGTCCTCTTTCGGACCTCACCGTGGAAATCGCGAACTCCTGTCCAAACCTGTGAAAACAAGTGCTTTGACCTCTTATTTATGCGTCAGGCATAGGTGACCCAATGCGAACAGATTCAATCCTGCTTCAATCGGCGGTCAAACCGGCCCTGCCGACAGCTTAAGAATGGACTTCTCAACCTGGTAAATGGGGGTAAGTATTTCCACAGGGGTAGCCAAGCCGTCCGGCCTATGGGACACTTGGGGCATGAAGAAGCCAGAATTGATCGGTGCGGGCTGGCTGGGGCCAAAGGACGAAATGGATCGCGCCAGTCATCGCTTCGGCAAGTGCTCTAACTGCTTTGAGATCATCTGCGTCGAAAAGGCCGCGACAGGTGGACAGGGTACTCAGCGAGAAACCAGTGAAACGCTCGATAAAGCGTTTCGCATACACGTTAAGCTGAAGCACTCCGAAGATGCTATCCAAGCCGCTTTCCTCGCCACAAAAAGGTATGACACCTAAGCCATGACCGCAGGCAAGGGCAAACGTCCGTCCGCTCCGAAGCGCGACTCTATGCAAATAGGCCGCGC
>JBAWBG010000099.1:0-8874 GCA_049589695.1 Candidatus Sulfotelmatobacter sp.
CATCACCACTTTGGCGAATCCCGATGTGGTCGAAAAAGTTCGGGAAATGGTTCAGGGCAAGAACGCTGTGGCTCTGGCGGATGGACCTGAGGATCTTAAGAAATTTGGTGAAGAATGAAATAGCTGATGCGCAACATGCGAACATTTCCCGTTTGAGATTTTAGAGGCGGCTAGGGAGCGGGGTTCGCGGGTTGTGCCGCAGCGGAGGATCGAAGGCCGGTAGCATCGAAGGTAAAGGTGCGAACTTCCCCGGGACTGGCGTGAACCGGAATTTCTTTGCCGTCGAGCATGAAGCTGATGCCGGCGGCATTGCCTGCTTTTACCGTAATTTCACGACTGGCGCGGACCGAGGTGTTGGCGGGAGCGATCAGAGTTTCCTTGGCGACGGGCTGACCGTCGGCTGAGATTGAAATCCATGATGTCTGATCTGCGCGTATCAGGAGTCTGAAGGCGCGTGGCGGTGTGGGTGTAACAATGTGAGGACGCGGGTTCGCTACGGGATGGTTAAGATCTGAATTAGCCGGGACGGCGGCGGGCGGAGTGGCGGTGCCGGGGGCGGTCGATCCGGGTGCACGCTTGGTGCTCGGCGGGTTAGGCACCGGAGTCGGTTTGGCTGCAACCGGGGCTGAGACAGCAGTTACGGGCGCCGCGCTTGCCTGGGAAGAGGGCGCTACGGAAGAAGAGGCCAAAGGCTGCGCGGCCGCAGATGTCTGATTGCGGCGTCGAAGGGTCCAGAAGGCCAAGATCAATGTGATGAGCAGCAGCGCCGCAGCCAGCTTCCCCCAGGGAACAAGGCGTGAGGGGCCATCCGGTGCGGCAGCATTTGTTGGAGCAGGTGGCTCGATCGGGCGATCCGACGGCGGAGAGTTCAGGTTCAGAAAAGAAAGAGGCGGCGACGGAACATATTCGTCGAGCACGGGTTTAGGATGACCTCCGTTAGAACGGACTTCATCGCCCCGGACTTCACGGCTTCGATCTTTATTGCTTCGATCTTTATCGCTTCGATCTTCGCTGCTTCGATCCTTATCGCCTCGATCTTTATTGGTTCGATCTTCGCTGCTTCGATCTTGAACACTTCGATTTTGCTGAGGACGAGTCTCACGGTCGTCGGTGCGACGAGGCTCTTTGCGGCGGTCTTGCTGGTGCAGACGGCGATTCGAAGGCGGATCGATAGAGCGGTTGCTTGTTGCGCGGTCGATGCGCGCGCTCGTCGTAAGATCGTGGTTGCGAAGATGCGTGATGCTGGCGTCAGGATTGATTCTGCGGCGGCCTGCTTCGTCCTCTTCTGCGGTTTCTGTCGTCGAGTTGCGAAAGTTGGGAAGAATGGTTTGGGATTGAATCTGGTTCTCGCGCAGGGCCGCGAGATAGTCTGACACAGCTTCGTCTTCATCGAGACCGACGAGGCGGGCATACGCGCGGACGAAACCTTTATTGAATACGCCACCGGGAAGTTGCTCGAAATGCTCCTCTTCGATGGCGCGCAGCATGCGCGGGCTGATTTTCGTAATGGTGGAGATGGCGTCGAGCGAGAGACCACGCTGCTCGCGCTGTTTGCGCAATTTTTCCCCGAAGGTTGCCACAGGAACTCCGGCGGGTGGAACGTCAGCCAGCCCGCGTCGAGATGACAGTTATCATAGGCGAAGGCGGGCGCGGATGCCAGAACGTTGTGGAGGCGGACGTTACCAGCCGTGGGTGGCTTCTGCCTAACCGAATCTTTCTCCGGTCTGTTCGGGCTCAGGGTTGTTCCGGCGGCTTCTTTCGCAGGACGATGGTGAACTGGGTTTTGCAGGTTTTCCCGGGATCATCGAAAGCCGAGCCTCCACGATCGCCCTCGGAGGCGACGAAAAAAAGCCCCTGCTTGGAACTCTCTGGAAGGCCTACAAAACGGGCCTTGCCATCAGCATTGGTTCCGGCCTGGAGATCCAGCTTGTGCAGGCTCATGAAGCCATAAGCGATGTGTACCCGGATATTGGCGGCGTAGATGGGCTTGGCCGCCTCATCCGTGGTAGTGAAATCGGCCGTGCAGGGGCCGAGGCCGGCGTCGACCACGGCGACGGTTTTCGGGTCCACAGCCGCGGCTGCGAGCGCCGCCAATCCTAAAGAAGAAACCGCAATGGCGATGATGGCGAGCGAAGATTGGAAGCGAGGGATTCGTAGCATGGATATCAGAATACGCCAGGAGTGGATTTCGGGTTTAAGGGGCGAATCTTGACCATAAAACGAGCGGCTATGTGAAGTATCCATTGACGTTACGGGTTCTGGTTACCAACGGTTATTGCCGCGCGGAGGATGCGAATCTATAATTTTTGCAACTGTCACTCGTCCATGCAGCGAATTGTTGACCTGAAATTTGGGTAACAATTCAACCGTCAAGGCTCAAGCAGAACACTCGCGGGACGCAGCGCCCGCAGCAACCGGAGATGAAAGAACCCCCATGTCCGAGGCCGCCGGCACGCAACTAACCCGCCAGAGCCAGGAACTCAACATTTTTCACGACGTAGCGAAAGCGCTGACGTCGTCGCTGGACCTCGATTCGATCCTGCAGACCATCATGGAAAAAATGGCGGAATATTTCCGTCCGGATACCTGGTCGTTGCTGATGGTGGATGAGCAGAAGGATGAACTCTACTTCGCGATTGCGGTGGGCGCAGCGGCTGAGGCGTTGAAAGATATTCGACTGAAGTTGGGCGAAGGCATTGCCGGGTGGGTGGCGAAACACGGCGAGCAGGTAGTTCTCTCTGACGTGGAAAGCGATCCGCGGTTTGCCAAACGTATCGACGAGGCCACGCATTGCGAGACTCGATCGGTGATCTGCGTGCCCTTGCGGTCGCGTTTGCGGGTGCTGGGAGTTATCCAGCTGGTGAACGCGGATATTTCGCAATTTAACGAACAGGAGATTTTCTTTTTGCAGGCGTTGTGCGACTATGCTGCGATCGCGATTGAAAATGCGCGCTGGGTAGAGAAGATTCAGGAGTTAACGATTACCGATGACTGTACCGGCCTCTATAATGCGCGCCATCTTTATAAAACGCTGGAGACGGAAGTTTACCGGTCATCGCGTTTTGGCTATGAGTTCAGCGTGCTGTTTATCGACCTGGACCGCTTTAAGGCGGTGAACGATACGCACGGACACTTGATCGGCAGCAAGCTTTTAGCGGAGATTGGGTATCTGGTGAAAGCGCAACTGCGGCTGATTGACTATGCGTTTCGCTACGGCGGCGATGAATTTGTTGTGCTGCTTCCGCAGACCGGAAAAGATCAAGCGCTGGTGGTTGCCAAGCGTCTGCGCGATGGCATGCGCGCCAGCTGTTTCTGCCGCGATGAAGGTTTGAATCTGAATGTTCGGGCTTCGATTGGGCTGGCGACTTATCCGCACGACGCGCGCGACGCGCATGACATCATCCGGCAGGCTGACGAGATGATGTATCTGGTGAAGAACACGACGCGGGACAATATTGGGATTGCGCAGCGTGGCGTGATGAAGTGAGAGGACAACTTCTAGCTTCCATCTACTTGCTGAGTTTGGATATCTTTAGGCACAAAATATGACATCATATGATGCTATAAATAGTGCTACAATTGCCTTATGAGAACCACCATTGCGCTGGATGACGAACTCGTACGCACAGCCCAGGAATTCACTGGTGTAGAGGAAAAAACGGTGTTAATTCGGGAAGCGCTCAAGGCCCTCATTGAGCGCGAAAGCGCCCGCAGATTGGCGTCCCTGGGAGGAACCATGCCCGCATTGAAAAGCATTCCTCGCCGCGGTGCGCGAGCGAATTGATACTCGCTGATACGTCGATCTGGATCGACCATTTCCGGTCACGAAACCACGAGATGCGCAGACAGCTCGGTCTGGGAAATATTGCCATTCATCCTCTGATCATTGCGGAGCTTGCCCTGGGATCGCTCCGCGAACGCGCCAGGACGCTTGGGCTGCTTGATCTTTTGCCGCATGTGAGGGTAGCGCAACTAAACGAGGTGCGGCGAATGATCGAAGCTCGTCGTTTGTACAACCTTGGCATCGGTTTGACCGACGCTCATCTGATCGCCTCGATCTTTATCGATTCGCCCACGCTGCTGTGGACAAGAGATAAACGACTCCGTAAAGCTGCTGAAGCTCTTCGTATTCACGCTAGTCTCGCTTAAGAAGTATGCAGTCACCGGGAACTGGTTACCCGGACGATGGGCGAGATCGCGAAATGCGCGTCAGCCAGTTACAAATCGCCCGGCCGGCTCATTGAAAATTCACTTCTGACTCGTCGGCTCCGCACTCTTTGTTTTGACGTTCGTCGTTTTGACATCCGGCGTCCATGGATTTGCATTGGCGGGGCCGTTTGGATTGACGCTGAAGGGCCAGATATAAAGGTTCATGCCCTCGTCGCCCTTTATTTCTACGACGGCGTACTCGCCCGGCGTGAGATCCTGGGTTGGGGTTAGCTTGAGCCATCCGGTACCCACGTGGTCTGTAGTGCTCTTCACCGAATCTTGTTCCTGACTGACCTTGCCGGCGGTGGACCGTTTCATATCGCCGACGATGCGCTTGCCGTTTCTTACCTTCAGACGCACGATGCGGAAGCGTTCGGGAGCGGCAGCTTGCTCGGGCTGTTCTGGATGCTGGGGTTCAGCGCGTGGAGCGTCCAGGCTGGGCAGCGACGGCTTGTCGGAGGCGGTTTCTCCGGGCGGCGGGGCTTGATCTGAATCGTCATCCATCTTGATGTAGATAGAAGGCACCGCGACGTGGGAGTAAACCGCTGCGTGGCTGCCATCCAGTTCTATGGTTTCCTTGCCGCTGGCGACTACGCCGCGCAGAATATTGCTCTTGCTCTCGCGATTCAGAACGCCTTCGCCCTGCTGCACTTCGACGAGTTGGGGTTGACTCTTGAAATTGTCGAGCAGGAACATTCCTGAGAGTTCGGGCAGGCGCAGCCCTGGAGCTACCTGTGGAAGCCGCGCCTCGTCGGCCGCGCGGTCGGCGCTGCTTTCTTTATCGATGAGGGCGGCTTCGGGAATGGCGGGCGCAGCGGCCCGCTCTTTCACATATTTTTCCGTAGCCGGCCAGTCCACGAGAGAGGAAGGGAGTTCCTCCCATTCCTCGCGCTCAGAGCTGTAGTAGCGGACGCGGTCGCCTTTGACTTCATATTTCGTGACTGACTGGTAAGAGCCATCTTTCAGGATGAGGCGGCTAGCCAGTTCCTGGGCGGAAGAGCGGACAGAGAGCGCGAGCATGAAGAACGCACCTATTGCCGTCCAGATGCCGAGTAAGCGTTTGATTCGGAGGGTCATGAATACTGATCTTCGTTTCGTCAATTGTGTTTCACGAGGACCGCTTTCTACGATTATCGTCTGGAAAGGTCTTTTCGCCAACCGGCAAAACTCTGACTTTCGTCTGCACAGCGCTGTGAGATAGAGTGGAGGCGATGATGCGCAAGGTGAAAGAAATCGCCGAGGCGGTGAAGGCACGACTGCTAGGGGATGGAGATGTTCAGGTAAGCGGCGTGGCGAGCATTGCGTCTGCTTCATCGAATGACCTGGTGTTCGTGGAAGATGAAAAGCATCTTTCGCAGGCGCTGAAGTCGTGTGCGGGAGCCGTGATTGCGGGAAAGTTCGCGTCGGCGGCGGAGGGGAAGCCGCTGTTGATCTGTAGTCATCCTAAGCTGGCGTTTGCCAGGGCGGCTCGCTTTTTGCGCGATGAAGATGGTCAACGAGCCGGTGCTGGAGTGCATGAGACTGCGGTAGTTCATTCCTCAGTTCGACTCGGGACGCGTGTGATGGTTGAGGAACTGGCCGTGATTGCCGAGCAGGCGGAGATCGGCGAGGGGACGCGGATCGGCGCCGGCTGCGCGATTGGTCGCGGAGTGAAGATTGGGAGCGAGTGCGAAATTTATCCGAATGTGACGGTTTATGCGGGAACCACGCTGGGCGATCGCGTGATTGTGCATGCGGGGGCGGTTCTGGGAAGTGACGGCTTCGGATATGTGCGCGATGCGCAGAGTGGGCGCTATGAGAAATTTCCGCAGGTGGGAAGACTGGTGATTGAAGACGACGTGGAGATTGGCGCGAATACTACGATCGACCGTGGCGCGCTTGATGAAACGCGAATTGGGCGCGGATCGAAGATTGATAACCTGGTGCACGTGGGGCACAACTGCCAATTGGCGGAGAATGTGGTGATTGCGGCGCAGACCGGACTTTCCGGAAGCATTGTGATCGAAAACGATGTCGTGCTTGGTGGACAGGTGGGTATTGGCGAGCATGCCCGCGTTGGAGAAGGCGTGATGCTGGGGGGACAGGGCGGCGTGTTGCCGAATAAAGTCTTGCGGGGCAAGGGCGTAGCGTTCTGGGGAACTCCTGCGCAACCGGTGCGGCAATATCTGAAGCAGTTGGCGGCGCTGGCGAGGTTGGCGAAAAAGAGGTAGACGTGGCGATTGTAGTGATAGGCGGGCATTCGCGAAGCGTAGGCAAAACCAGCGTTGTCGCGGGTCTGATTGCGGCGCTGCCTGAGTACGATTGGACGGCAGTGAAGATCACGCAATATGGTCACGGAATTTGTTCGGCGAATGGCGAAGCGTGCGACTGCGCGACGGGCGACCACTCGTGGGCGATTTCCGAGGAGAAGGACCGCAGCGGAGAATCGGACACATCGCGCTTTCTGGTTGCCGGTGCTGCGCGGTCGCTGTGGGTTCGGACGGAGCAGGGAAGACTGGCAGAGGCAATGCCGGCAGTGCGGCGGCGGATCGAATCTGCAGGCAATGTGATTGTGGAATCGAACAGCGTACTCAAATTTATACGGCCGGATTTGTACATGACGGTGCTTGATCCGGAAACGGAAGATTTCAAGAAGTCGGCACAGGAGTTTATGGATCGTGCCGGCGCGGTGATTCTGCATGATCGTGCCGGTGCCGCTTGGCATGGGGTCTCGTTGAAGCTAGTGGCGGAGCGGCCGGTATTTAGAATTTCGCCTCCACCTTATGTAACGGCGGAGATTGTTGAGTTTGTGCGTGAGGTCGTCGTCGGGACGGCGAAGACAGCAGGTTCCTCACCGAGCTTTCAGCTCGGTTCGGAATGACAAGAGTGTACAAAAAAGCAAAAGCGCTGGGAACGGCACAGTATTTTCAATGACAAGAGCGTTCGGAATGACAAGGGTATTCTTGTTCTACATTCAACGCTAAGGCGTTTGTTATTCTGGCCGGTGAGGCAAATTCATTACAGCGCGTGGATATTGGTTGGACTGTCGTCGCTGTTGCAGATTCTTATTTTCCCGCTGCCTGGACTTTATGTTTTGTCGTGGGTGGCATTCGCTCCGCTGATCGTGGCTTTGTTGCGGGCGCGGCCAGCGGGCGCACTCGAGATAGACGGCTCCGTTCATCTTCAGGCTGCGAGTCCGGGGCAGGCGTTTTTGCTGGCCTACACCTCCGGCATTCTATGGTACGCAGGCACGTGTTACTGGATCTACGACACGATGCACGAGCATGGCGGGCTGACCGCACCGGCGGCCGCGCTGGCGTTATTTCTCTTCTGCCTTTATCTCGGTCTCTATCACGGGCTGTTTGGGCTGTTGTTGGGATTTGCGGCGGGACCGAGGCGGGATAATCGGCTGGCATTAGTCTCCGTACCATTTCTTTGGGTTGCCACAGAGTTGGCGCGAACTCGCATCACGGGATTTCCCTGGGATTTGCTGGGCACTTCGCAAGTGGACAATATTTCGCTGAGCCGCATCAGCACATGGACCGGAGTGTACGGCATATCGTTCGAGATCATGCTGGTAAACGTCGCGGTGGCTGCGGCGTTTCTGGTCCCGAGAAAGAAGCGGGTCACTTTGCTGGCGGCGGCATTGGCAGCGGCCGCCGTGCTGCAGGCAGGAAGACTTGTGGATGCTCCTGCGATTCGAGCGGATCGAGCGGCGCTGCTGGTGCAGGAAAATATTCCGGTGGATGAAAACTGGACGCGCGACACTTTCGAGCGCACGCTGCGGGAACTGACAGACCTTAGCGTAAAGGCCGAGGCTTCGAGTTCGTCTTCATCGCGGGCGATCGAATCGGCGCATGGCAAAGCGGACTTGATCGTGTGGCCCGAATCTCCCGCACCTTTTTTCGCGAATGATCCGTTGTTTCGGGAACCGGTAAGCGAGATGGCTCGCGAGACTCATAGTTGGATCGTCACCGGCGCCATCGGAAGTACGCCGACAAAGCAAAGCGGCATACCCGCTTCGGAAGTTTTCAATTCGGCGGCGCTGGTGAGCCCTACGGGCGATTGGACTGCGCGCTACGATAAAGTGCATCTGGTACCCTTCGGAGAATACTTGCCGTTCCCGAAGCTATTTGCCTTTGCTGGCGGTTTGACGAAGGAAGTAGGCGAGTTTAAAGCGGGAGAATCGCGAGCGCCCCTGGAAGCGGGAAGCGAACGGCTGGGAATTTTCATTTGCTATGAGTCGGTGTTCCCGGATGAAGTGCGGCAATTTGCGGAGAATGGCGCTCAAGTCTTCGTAAACATTTCGAATGACGGATGGTATGGAGACAGCGGGGCTTACGCGCAGCATTTGAATCAGACGCGCATGCGGGCGATCGAGAATGACCGCTGGATTTTGAGTGCGACGGACACGGGAGTGACAGCGTCGATTGATCCTTATGGGAGAACCGTGGCGCGGCTTCCGCGGAAAGAACGCGGCGCGCTGGTCGCGCCTTATGCACTCACTTCCGTAACCACGTTCTACACCCGGCACGGGGATTGGTTCGCGTATCTGTGTGCGATAATTTCAGCAGCAGCGCTGTTCATGCGCTTCAGGCTTCGCGTGCAAGCAGGAAAGAAGGCAGAAACATCCTCATGAATCAAGAGTTCGAGCAGGAATACGGGTTGTTGAGCAAGAAGGTGCGC
>JBAWBG010000100.1:0-3155 GCA_049589695.1 Candidatus Sulfotelmatobacter sp.
GGGAAGGGTCCTTGGGGGCGAGATCTATGGCATGTTTGAATTGCTGTTCGGCTTCCGGGATGCGATTGCGCGACTGGTAGAAGCCTCCGAGAGCTAACTGCGCATTCATCGCCTTGGGATCTAGATCGGCGGCCTTCTTAAAGCTTGCCTCGGCTTGATCGAGCTGGTTTGAGCGCAGCTGCAAAAGCGCCAGATTCAGATAGGATTCCGAGCGGTTGGGATTGACTGCGATGGCCTTTTGCATCTCCTGCAATGCCGCCGCCACGTTGTTCTGCGCCGCATAGTAGTTTGCCCAGGCCTCGAAGACCTCGGGATTCTGCGGTTGTTTTTCGTGCAGAAGATCGAGATGGACGCGTGCCTGTTTCAGATAGTCCTGATTAGAGGAGCCATCCGGATTTCGCGCCGTTACCAAAAGATTTGCCAGGTCGATATGAGCGCGGTAATTATCAGGAGCCAGTTCGACGGTTCGCGAGAGTTCCTGAAAGGCGTGGGCGCTGTCGCCCAGTTTGAGATAAGTTTGCCCGAGCTGATAATGCGCCTGCGCGAAACGTGAGTCGATCTGCACCGCATTGGCGTATTGGATGGCAGCTTCGCGGTATTTGCCCTGGCTGAAGTAGCGGTCGCCACTCTCCAAATACTTTTGTTTGCGCACGTTGGGATCGCGCGAACATCCCGTGAACAGTGCGGTGATGAGAAATCCGACGAGACAAAGACGGACGACTACAGAGCGGCTCATGTTTTCTCCAAGGCAGGCGCGAATGCGCAGACGATTACGAACTTCTGGACACTACACCAAGGTACTGCAATCCGGAGTGTAAATAAAGTTACTGCCGTCATACCTGGGATGGTTTCGGGTCGCCGCTCGAATCCATTTCCGACGCCCCAGCCGTGTCTACTGCAGTGCGTGGCTGGAGGGTGCAGAACCGGACGGTCCGGTGATGTTGTAACGCTTTAATTTGCGGTAGAGAGTGGCGCGGCTGATGCCGAGCATGCGGCCGGCGAGAGCTTTGTCACCTTTCACTTGTTCGAAGACACGCTGAATGGTGGCGCGCTCAATATCTTCCAGATCAGTCGTAGAGAGCGGGGTAGTGGCCGCGGCATCGCTCGAATTCAACTCCGCGCCTGCCGCAAGATCAGAAGCTAATTCGGATGCGGATTCAGCCGAGGCTCGGGAACCGGGCGAATCGAGGACAGCAATAGACGGAGGAAGATCGCCGAGATCGATCAGCGTTCCGTCGCCCAGAGCGACGGCGCGCTCGATGCAGTTTTCCAGTTCGCGTACATTGCCCGGCCAGTCATAATTCATGAGAGCTTTCATAGCGGCGTTAGAGACGCGCAGATCGGCCCCGGGAGCGTAACGCTCGCAGAACCAGCGCACCAGCATGGGAATATCACTGCGACGCTCGCGCAAGGCGGGCACGTGCACGGTGACTACGTTGAGACGGAAGTAAAGATCTTTGCGGAAGGTTCCATTCTTGTAGGCTGCTTCGAGATCGCGGTTCGTGGCTGCGATAATGCGTACGTCCACCTTGACGCGCTGGTTGCTGCCCACGGGACGGATTTCTTTCTCCTGCAACACACGCAATAGCTTGGCTTGCAGCTCGAGCGGAAGTTCCCCGATTTCATCGAGAAAAACCGAACCCGTATCGGCGGATTGGAAAAGTCCCTGCTTGGATTTGAGCGCGCCGGTGAAGGCTCCCTTTTCATAGCCGAAAAGTTCGCTCTCAATCAGCGTAGGCACGAGCGAGCCGCAATCGACCGCGACGAAGGGACGGTTGGCGAAGGCTCCGCGGTAGTGAATGGCCCGAGCGATCAGTTCTTTGCCAGTGCCGCTTTCGCCGGAGATGAGAACCGAAGTCCGCGTGTCCTTCAGGCGCGAAGCCACGCGTAAGACTTCCTGAATCTTGGCGGAGGCGCCGATGATGCCGTGGACGGCGGTTTCGGAATCCATACGCTGGCGAAGGAATTCGTTTTCCTCGACCAGGCGGATTTTTTCCGCCATACGACGCAGAAACAAACGCAATTCTTCGAGAGGAGAAAACGGCTTGGTGATGTAGTCGTAAGCACCCAGACGCATAGACTGTACGGCGGTTTCGATAGAGCCGTGTCCGGTCATGAGGGCGACTTCCGTGCGGGGCAGAAATTTCTTCACTCTTTCGAGGAACTCGAGGCCCGACATGTGTGGCATGACCATGTCACTGAGAATCATGTGCACAGGCTGCTCTTCGAGCAGGGCCAGCGCGGATTCGCCGCTATCGGCTTCGAGACAAATGAAACCCAGGGCTTCGCCCACGGTCATGCACAGTTTGCGAATGCTTTGTTCATCGTCGACCACCAGCAGCCGGATGCGGAGTTCTTCTTTGCCGAGAGGAGGATTCACCGGGCTTTCCCCATAGTTTTTTCGACCGCAGAGATCAGGTCCTGCACGCGAAAAGGCTTCTCGAGATAAAGCGCTCCAATCTTGCGCAGGGTGGTGACAGTTTCTTCGTTGGCATAGTCGCCGGTGATGATCACGACGCGGTCGATCAGGTCGGGGCGGTTGGCGGAAATCCAGGAATGGACTTGGGCGCCGTCGACGCCGCCCGGCGTTCGCATGTCGGAAACCACGCCAAGATATTGCCCCTTCTCCAAAAGACGCAGAGCTTCGGCGCCCGATTCGATGCAAACAACTTCGTATCCATTGCGCTCGAGAGTTGCGCTTACCAGAGCCATGATGGAAGGTTCGTCCTCGATGAGAAGAACCGGGAGTGTGGTGGGATGGACCGCTGGGCTAGTCATTTTTGTAAAACTCCTGCGGCCACACCCAGAGAAGCGGTGTGGGGCGCTGCGGGAAAGCGGACGATGAAGGTGGCTCCCTGCCCGTCGGTATTGTTGTGGCAGAGAATTTCTCCCCCATGCTCCTTCACAATGCCGTAGCAGATGCTAAGGCCGAGGCCGGTTCCCTTGCCAACCTCCTTGGTGGTGAAGAAGGGATCGAAGATGCGATCGGGATGGGAGATGCCGTAGCCATTATCGCGAAAAGAAATTTCGACCGCGTTACCGGCTTTGCCCGTCGTGATTTCGATGCGAGCAGGCCGGCCGATCTCGTGTACGGCATCGTAAGCATTGTTCAGGATGTTAAGAAAAACTTGCTGGAGTTGATGAGCGTCACCGTT
>JBAWBG010000101.1:0-32501 GCA_049589695.1 Candidatus Sulfotelmatobacter sp.
GATACAAACAGGCGGAGTGGATACTTGTCGACTACGTGGACTTTATCGTCCACATTTTTTCCGCGAAGGCGCGCAAGTTCTACGATCTCGAACGACTGTGGAAAACGGCGAAACGTCTGGAGCCGTCGGAATTAAAGCCTAAGCCTCGGTCGAAGACGGTTTCGAAAGTCAAGAGCATGCCGCATCGAGCAGCCTCTGCCGCTCCTCGACGAAAAAAGGCGTAAGTTGCCGATCTTGAATGAAGTCGTTTCATCGTGTTCCGCGAGGTATGAACCCTTCTTCCAATCCGGAGCCTTCCAAAGCTGAATCTGGCTGGGGAAGCCAATACCGGCTCATCGCTTCCGACAAGTGGAAAGCGAAGTCGGCGGTGATGGGCAAAGCAGTGACCGAGGCACTGGTGGAATATGCGCAACCGAAACCTGGCATGCGAGTTCTGGATTTAGCCAGCGGCACCGGTGAGCCCGCCATTAGCGTCGCCATGCGCGTTGGACCACAAGGGCGTGTCACGGCTTTGGATTTGAGTGCCGATCTGCTTGAAATTGCGAGTGGCCGAGCGAAAGAGCGCGGTCTCGACAACTTTTCCACGCAGCAGGCTGACGCACAGGCTCTTCCTTTTGATGACAACACCTTTGATCTTGCCACTTGCCGCTTCGGAATTATGTTTTTTGCGGACGTAATTCGGGCTTTGCGCGAATTGCGTCGGGTTTTGATTTCCGAAGCGCGCGCATGTTTTGTGGCCTGGGGATCGTTCGATCAACCGTACTGGCGGAGCACGATGGGCGTGGTACACAGTCATGTGGGTGGTTCGCTCTTGCCGCCTGGAGGTCCCGATCCATTTCGCTTCGCCCAGCCGGGGAGTCTATCGGCCATGCTCCGCAGCGGCGGTTTTCGTGACGTGCAAGAAGAAACAAAAACTCTGCCGTGGACGTGGCCCGGAACGCCCCGGGAGGTCTGGGAGCAGGCTCAGGCGGTAGCTGTGCCATTCCGCCCCATGCTGGAGCGAGTCCCCGAGAACATGCGGAAACAGATCGATGAGGAAGTGCTCCGAGAGATCGGACACTACGTGCAAGGGCAGAACATCAATTTCGGTGTGTCGGTAGTGCTAGCGTCAGGAAGCAAATAGATATGAAAGCAAGCCAAGCTCGGGTTTCTCGGGCCGCAAAGAACATGGTCCATCGCGCTCGACCAAATTCCTCACGCGCAAAGAACGCATGTTCGGAATGACAAAACGAGTTTGAAGATCAAGATTGCGTGGGTGGGCAAGACCAGAGAATCGGCGATCCAGCAGCTGACGGAGGAGTATCTGAAGCGGATTTCGCGCTATGTGCCGTCTGAAGGTGTATCCCTCCGCGATGAGACTGTTCTTCTGCAATTGTGCGGACTGTCGCGGGGCAAGGCCGGCAGGCAAAGTCCTGGTAAGTCAACGTTGGTGCTGATGGAATCGCGCGGGAAGCAGTATTCGTCTGAGGAATTCGCCGGTTTTCTGAATGACTATCAGGATCGTAATTCTCTGCCTCTGGTATTCGCTGTGGGCCCTGCAGATGGATTCAGCGAGGTAGCGCGCGGGTTGGCGCAGCATACGCTTTCACTAGGGAAGATGACTCTGCCGCACGAACTGGCTCGGGTAGTTTTGCTGGAGCAGATCTATCGGGCTTTCACGATATTGAAGGGACATCCTTATCATTCCGGCCATTGAAAGCAACGCGGCGTGCACCTTCGTGAGTTGTTTACGGGCGTATGCCCTTCTACAGTTGAAAATACTCCGCTACGATCAGTTTGAGAGCAAATCATCCAAGCGTAAGCCAATCCGACAGCAGGTCTGGGAGCAGATGAATGAAGGATGTCATGGAGTTGTTACGGGCGAAAGAGCAAGAACTATCCAAGGTGAGACGACAAGTGGACGCTCTGCGGATTGCATTGCCGCTGTTGAGCGGAGAGGATGATGGACCTTTGTCTAAGGGAACAGGACCGGGGAATCAGGTGGCGCGAGACCTGAGCTGATCGGCGGCTGCGCCAGACCGGTCACATATGCTCATTTGCTCAGCCGAAGCACGAAGGAAAACTCGGTGCCCTCACTGCGTGACCGTAGCCTGATAACTCACGATCTGCCACTGACGGTTGCGGCGAACCCACACCCGAGTGTAGCGATAGGGGCCGCTGAAATCCTCCCCGAGTTGCTGGCCTTTCACGTCGGCGCGCGCGGTAACGACGGCAGTATCCCCATACACACGCACAACCATGTCCGTAATATTCATGGCTTCATAGCGAAGCTGGCCACTGCGGCGGGCGGAAATGGTTTCTCGTTTGGTCGTTACCTGGCCGAGGGGCGTAATCGCGACGTAATCGTCGGCGAGGATTCGCAGGGAAAAATCGGAGTCGCGGCGGAGGCTGGCTTCTTTCGACTGGCGCTCCATATCAACGATCTGACGAATAATCTCCTGGTCAGGGGAATCGAAGCCAGATCTGGGATGAACAGCTACATGCTGAGCGGAAAATGCAGACGGAACGGTAACGAGGCCAAACAATAACAGTGCATAAATGTTGATCACGACAAAGACCTCCGCAGTCTGCTCAGGGACAGAGATCGACTTACATCGGGATACGGGCGATTGGATGCTGAAGTTCTGTGGAAAAATTCATGCCGTCTGAAAAATGTTCTGTCGACGGACCCGCCGCGGCCGCCCACGGCGCACCTGCGCTTCTAGTAGAATCAAGCCTCCAGCTATGACGGATGTGCGCCGCGGTCTTATCATCGTAAATACAGGTCCGGGCAAGGGTAAAACCACAGCGGCTATGGGAACGGCCTTGCGCGCGGTCGGCCAGGGGATGCGGGTGCTGATGCTGCAATTCCTGAAGGGTTCCTGGCACTACGGGGAACTGGATGCCGTTCAAGCCTTTGGGGATAAGTTCGTGATGAAGCAGATGGGGCGCGGCTTCGTGAAAGTGGGTACAGAAAAGCCAGATCCGGAAGATGTGAAGATGGTGGAGGACGCCTGGGCCGAGGCGGAAAAGGCAATCCAGTCCGGCGAGTGGGATCTGGTGATACTGGATGAGATCAACTATGCGCTCAGTTATGGCATGTTGGATCCGGCAAAAGTGGTAAAGACTCTGAAGTCGAAGCCGGAGATGGTGCATGTCATCTTGACGGGAAGGAACGCACACCCCACAATTGTCGAGGTCGCCGACACGGTGACAGAGATGCGGCAGGTAAAGCACGCGTACGAAAAGGGCGTGATGGCGCAGAGAGGGATAGAATACTGAAGAATTTTCGACTTCCAATTTTCAATTGCCGATTTTGATTCTCGAGTAATCTGGCGAATTTTAATTGGCAATTGGCAGTCGACAATCGGCAATTTGTATATGACTTGGTTCAAACGAGAATCCGGAGAGCTCGATACCTCGGGGAAGAAGACCGTGCGCACCGAGGGTTTGTGGGTGAAGTGTGAGGGCTGCCGGCAGATCATTTGGAAGAAAGATCTGGAAGAGAATCTGAATGTTTGTCCGAAGTGCGAAAGGCACTTTCGCATCGACGCCCGGACACGGCTGGCATTGCTGCTGGATGAAAATCAGTATGAGACTTTCGATGGCAATCTTTCGTCGACCGATCCCCTGAAGTTTGTGGATTTGAAACCCTACTCCACAAGGTTGCGGCAGGCGCAGCACGATACCGGACTGAAAGACGCAGTAATCAATGCCCAAGGGAAATTGCTCGGACGACCGGTAGTGGCCAGCGTGATGGAGTACGCGTTCATAGGCGGAAGTATGGGCGCGGTGGTGGGCGAGATGATTACGCGGGCAGTCGAACGCGCGTTGAGTTCGAAAACACCTTTGATTATCGTTTCCGCTTCCGGCGGGGCAAGAATGATGGAAGGCGTGGTCAGCCTGATGCAATTGGCCAAAATTTCGGCGGCGCTGGCTCGGTTGGATAAAGCGAAGGTTCCGTATATTTCGCTTCTCACCGATCCGACTACGGGTGGGGTAACAGCATCGTTTGCAATGCTGGGAGACTTGAATATTGCTGAACCGGGAGCACTGATTGGATTTGCCGGGCCGCGGGTGATCGAGCAAACGATTCGGCAGAAACTACCCGCAGGTTTTCAGCGCAGCGAGTTTCTTCTAGAGCATGGCATGCTCGATGCGGTGGTGGCTCGCAAGGAGCTCAAGCCTTACATCGCTCGAGCGCTGGACTTTATGGTTGGAAACTGTTAGCCCTGGCTTCCGCACTATTACGTTAAGCTTCCTCCGGCTGAATGACCCACCGACTGATCATCCTGAACTTCAAATCCTTTTGATACTCTGACGTAGAAAGAGAGCCGGGCCTAAGGCTAAGAGCTAACGGCTGGAGCTAACAGCTTGTCCACTTCCTACCAAACCGCTGTATCCCGTATGTTTGCCCTGGGGCATGAACTCGCGCATGCGCCCTCCAACAAATTCGATCTGGCGCATATGCGAGTCTTGTTGGAGGCGTTGAATCATCCGGAGCGCCGGTTCCCCAGTGTCCTCATTGCAGGCACAAACGGCAAAGGTTCGACGGCGGCGACACTCGCCTCAATCTTGCGAGCATCAGGGTTAAAAGCCGGTTTGTACACCTCCCCGCATCTGATGCGAATCAACGAGCGCATCCGAATCAATGGCGAGGAGATCAGCGACGCTGATTTTGCCGAGTTGCATGGAGCGATTGATCGAGCAGCTGAAAAGCTTGTCGCAACGACCAAGCTGCCGTGGCATCCGAGTTTTTTCGAAATGATGACTGCGATTAGCTTCGAATATTTTGCACGGCAAAAAGTGGATCTGGCGGTGCTTGAAGTCGGCATGGGCGGACGGCTGGATGCGACGAATGTCGTCGATCCGCGCGTGAGTGTCATCACGGACATCTCTCTCGATCATCAGAAATACCTGGGTAATAGCGTAGGTGAGATCGCGCGGGAGAAAGTTGGAATTATCCGCCTCGGCGGCGCAGTTGTAACTCTGCCGCAGCAGCCCGAAGCGAACGACGTGATTGGGAACACGATCCTGGAACTGGACGCACGTGCTGTAAACGCGGTGCCATACGTGCCGCTAGTTTCGCCTGCGAGTGGCAAGTATCTAGTACCGCGTATCGAGAACCAAGGCAAAGGGGAATTTGTATATCGCTACCCTCTTCAAATCATGGGTGAACAGGTTCTGGTGGAGACGCCATTAACGGGGCGGCATCAGCTGCGCAATGTTGCGCTGGCGATTGCGGCTGCCGTCGAATTACATCAACAAGGATTCAGCGGCATTACCGCCAAGAGTATTGAAAATGGGGTGCGCGAGACGAAGTGGCCAGGCCGCTTTCAGGTGATCGCGGCGCGTCAGAACTGGCCCGAGATGGTCATCGATGTAGCCCACAATCCGGCGGGAGCCTGGGCGCTGCGTTCGGCCCTTTCGGAGCGTTACGAAGACCGCCGGCTGATTTTTGTTTTCGGCGCCATGCGGGATAAGGCAATCTCAGAGATGGCGGAGATTCTATTTCCGCTGGCCGATCGGGTTATCGCGACCCGGCCGGAGAATCCGCGGGCGGCCTCACCCGAAGAAATTCAGGAAGCGGCCGCCCGAACCGGTGCTGAAATCGAGAGGGTGGAAGATGTGCCCCGAGCCGTGGAACGAGCCCGGGAGATCAGCGACCCCGGCACGATTGTGGTGATTACCGGATCAATTTATCTGGTCGGAGAGGCGATGAGCCAGATTGGGGCGCCAGTCTGACGCAGCGCTGGCCGGCAGTTTCCCCTAGAATAGAAATGTGCACGAAGTAAATTCATCAGTGGAAGTGCAGCGAGACTCAGAGGCCGCAACGGCCTTAACGCCGCGCGGAAGCCCGCACGCGATTCCCGGGAAGAACTATGGATGGTTGAGCCGGCTGCGATCCTATTTCATCCTTGATCCGCTGATCTGGCTTTACACGCTTATTCTAGGATTGCTTGCTCTCCCCGGCGGCCTATTTGACCGCAGCGGACGCCGTCTGCATTGGTTTTCGCGAACCTGGTCGTGGCTCATCATGAAAACGATCTTGTCGCCGGTGAAAGTCTCTGGCCTGGATAAGATCGATACGTCGAAGCCTCATGTGTTTGCGGTGAATCATGCTTCGGCCATGGACATTCCGGTTCTCTACGTCTACCTGCCGTTTCAGTTCCGCATCGTTTTCAAAAAGGAATTGTTGGCGTATCCGGTGGTGGGCTGGCAGTTGAAAAGGTCGGGACAAGTCTGCATCGATCAGCAGAAACCAACCAATTCGATTGCCGCGATCCGTTCGGCGGTAAAAAGCCTGACGGCGGGCATGCCCCTGGTGATTTATCCGGAGGGCGGACGCACTCCGGATGGCGAGATCAAACCGTTTCTGCCGGGAGCTTTTTTTCTGGCGATCAAGGCGCAGGTGGATATTGTTCCGGTGGCATTGGTCGGCACCTATGAACTGTTGCCGATGGATACTTACCATATTAAGTGCCGTCCGCTTGAGATGCGAGTTGGTGAGCCGATCTCAACTGACGGATTGAAGATGAAGGATTTAGAAGCCGTTTCAGCCACGGTGAAGAAGGCGATCGAGCAGCTGTACTACGGACCCGCTTCGCAGTGGCTGTAAAATTTGCGCCTAGCTCCTCGTTTGAGCCGGAAATCCAGACTAAAAATTTCCCAGGTCAAACCTGCTAAATCTTCGAATTCAGGGAGGTTGCGAAGTCCTCGACCGACGGCAATCCCACTAAATTATTGAATCAAAGGATTTTATCCGCAAAATATTGCGAGCAAAGGGCTTAAATCGCCAAACTCAAATTTTCAAAGAACCGGCACTTATTTGGATTGATGATGACGCAGACTGCAGGTTGCGCGCAAGGTTGGATGTCACATTGCGGTTGTGGGTTTGTGGTGCAGCATGTTCTGGGCTGTCACGGCTCGTCCCCCTTCGGCTTCGCTATGTCTGATCGGCAACCTCCCGCGCGGGCGGCCTTTGCTAAGAGACCGCAAGCAGGTTCCTCACCGCCGCTACGCGCCGGTTCGGAATGACAAAGGGGGTTTTAGACATAAGGCTGTGAGCCTAGGCTTCAGGGAGGCGGATCTACGCGAATTCACCAGTCAATCCGTTTCAACCCCGTCACCTGATCGAAGTGGCGATCACGGCTCAACAGCGGAAGCGAGTGCTGGCGGCAGAGGGCCGCGATCCAGAGGTCGTTGGTTGGAATTGGCTTGCCTTTGCGCCTTAGATCGAGAGTGATCTCGGCGTAGTGCTGGGTCGTAGGCTCGCTAATGTCGAGCACGGCGCAGTCGCGAAGAAGTCCGGCCAGCCAGTTTTCGTAGACGGTGCAGTGGCGCGATTGGGCGATTCCGTAGCGATACTCGCCGACGACGATTACGGGAATCGCCATCTGGCGGGCGCGGGTGAGGATGGCGATTACGGCCGGGTCGTCATCGGCTGCGGCGGACAAAGCGTTGGTATCGACAATCATGACTTATCGGATTTTCGATAGCTGCAGTCTTCGATGCTCCGGTCTTGGCTCCTCCTGCATTGATCAGCGCCAGAGTTCGTCATCGACCTGCTCGAAGGCCTCTGCCACGCGCTCCTCGATCCGCGTGCGTTCTTTTCGGAGGTGCTTGAGC
This sequence comes from Candidatus Sulfotelmatobacter sp., assembly GCA_049589695.1. GTDB lineage: Bacteria > Acidobacteriota > Terriglobia > Terriglobales > Acidobacteriaceae > Sulfotelmatobacter. The sequence goes on from JBAWBG010000101.1 coordinate 7,609, forward strand.
TTGCCCAGATGTTTCGTCCAAGGTTTTTCCTGAGGTGCGATTCTCAGCTTCTCCTGGACCGCCTCTGTCACGAACTGGCGCAGAGGAATGCCGCGCTCGGCAGCCACCGATTTCGCCCGGCGGAAGAGAAAATCCGGGATTTCGAGGGTCGTTTTCACTGACCCATATTACCATATTTATGGGAGATCGGTTTTCCCAACAGTTAGCTATTTGGGCAGGTCCTCGCGAAACTCGTTGATGCCGGGAATCGCGATTTTACGATAGTCACGGTTGCCACTGGACTGGCACGCAAGTGGCAACTTCGACCCGGTGGAACGATTCAAAGGTGACCTTTTCCGGACCGGACGAGGGGAGGCGATAATCGAACGTTGTTTGGTATTTCCCTTCCGCGTAGGAGTTGTTGAACTTCCATGTCTTCACGTTCTCGATTGCTGCATCCTTCAACATAGGATGGCCAGAGATTACCTCAACGTTCGTCGGTTCACCACCACCCCCGGAGAGGACAAAGGTCAGCTTCACGAGTCCTGCTATGCGGGCTTGGCATGCCAGTGGAGGATGTCTTGGTATGTTTGCTGATAGCAGTACAGGTTCGTTCTGTGCTGCCATAGTTAGGGAGATAGCGGCAGCGAAACAAAGCACAGCGCAAAGACGGATGGTCATAGGAGCACCTTTCGATTGAAGATTGTAGCTGCTTTCCCTGCTTTACAGCCGTGAGCGTAGTGGACGGGAGCTAACACTCATTGACCTTCGTTGAGTGCTATGGCGATATTTTGCCAACTATCACACTGCCTTCGCTTGCGCTCTACAGACAGCAGTGTCGAAGCTAGGCCTGGGCGGTGGGTCCCTCCCTCTCCGCCAATCCCACTTCCCCGAAATTCACCGTAACTTTTTCCTCTGGGCTTCCGTTATCCCTGTGTAAGACTACTCCGCGCGGAGAACTCTTGAAGGCTCTTAAGAAAGAAGCGGACGAGCGGCTTCTGGTCGAAGCAGCGCAGAAGGATCCTGCGCGTTTTGCGGAGCTCTACGAGAATAATTTCGAGCGAGTTTATGCATATGTAATACGGCGAGTAGGAGATCGCGTAGAAGCGGAGGATCTGACCTCCGAAGTATTTCATCATGCACTTTCCAACCTGGGGCGGTTCGAGTGGCGAGGGATTGCGTTTGCGGCGTGGCTGTTCAGGATTGCCGCGAATCTGCTTTCGGATCGCTGGCAGCGATCGAACCGGCAGCAATTGGTCGATGCACCGGAGCAGATCGAGTCCTTACCCGCTAAGAATGTGGACCTTGAAGAAGTAGAACGAAGAGCAACGCTATTTCGTCTGGTGGATACGTTGCCGGCGGAACAACGGCGAGTAGTGGTACTAAGGTTCGTGGAGCAGAAAAGCATTAAGGAAGTGGCGCAGGATATCCGAAAGACTGAAGGCGCGGTGAAACAATTGCAGTTTCGCGCACTGAGCAGCCTGCGGGCGCGCATGGAGGGTGCCCATGCCTAAGCGCTCTCTGAATCGGGGAAATGGCGATACGAAAAAGGTTGAGCAGCTCAACAAGGCTGTCGATGCAATGTTCGCTCGCTCGGACGGCGCGGCTTTTAAGGTAGAGCCTGCCATCGAGCCACTAATGCGTATTGCGGCAGAATTGCGCAATCTGCCGAGCGCAAGCTTCAAGGCACGATTGAAATCTGAATTGCTGAAAGGGAGAAGGACAATGAACACCGTTGCTGAACCCGTTACGTCCGTTCGCACGAGCGCAAGCCCCAGATTGACGTTCAAAGATGCCGCCAAGGCCATTGAGTTTTACAAGCAAGCCTTTGGCGCGAAGGAAGCAATGCGCTTCGAAACCGGAGGGAGCATCCCGCATGCCGAGATCCTGATCGGGGACTCGGCACTCCTGCTAGCGGAGGAGTGGCCGGAGGGGGGGAGGTTCAGCGCAGAAACGCTGGGAAATTCACCGGTGATAATGTCGCTGGATGTTCCTGACGTGGACTCTTTTTTTGTCCATGCGATTGACGCCGGGGCCAAGACGATCAGGCCTGTGGCCGACCAATTTTACGGACGTCGCGAAGGAACGCTTCAGGATCCCTTCGGCTATCTGTGGAGTGTCTCCACGGTGAAGGAGGAGATGTCGGTCGAGGAGATGCACCGGCGGATGGAGGGGATGACGACTGGGCCCGAGGGCGGTCAGATTTCCGCAAAGGACAAAGGAGTGAATCCGGTTCCGCGCGGGTTCCGCACCGTGACACCGTATCTAATCGCTCAGGACGGGCCCGCTTTGATGGAGTTTGCCAAGGAGGCATTCGGTGCCGAGGAAACCTTCCGGACGGTGGGGTCTGCGGGCGGTCTTCACGGTGAGATGCGGATTGGCGATTCGATGCTGATGATGGGTGGAGGCATTCCGGGGCGCGAATTTCGCGCTACTCCGAATACTCACGCCTTGCACATCTACGTAGAAGACGCGGATGCCATCTGCAAGCAAGCGGTTGCTGCAGGTGCGACTTGGATTGAGCAGCCCCGTGATCAGGAATATGGTGAGCGCTCCGGCAGCGTGAAAGATCCGGCGGGAAACTATTGGTACATCGCAACTCAGAAGGGCGAGAGCTACATTCCGAAAGGTTTGAATAATGTGAATGTGTATATGCACCCGCTGCGCGCTGAACCTGTGATCACTTTCCTCAAGCGCGCGTTTGGTGCGCGGGAGATCGCGAAGTATGCTTCGCCCGACGGAGTGGTACACCATGCGGAAATTCGCGTCGGCGATTCGGTTGTGGAAATGGGCGAGGCTCATGGGAAATATCCCCCGATGCCAGCGATGTTCTACATATATGTTCCAGATTGCGACGCTATGTACCGGCGGGCGTTGGCGGCAGGCGCGACATCGCTCTCGGAACCAGCCGACCAGTCCTACGGTGACCGAAGCGCGGCCGTGAAGGATGTGTTCGGGAATAGTTGGTATATCGCCACGCACATTAAGGACATGACTCACTGAGTGCCTGATGAGGCGAAGGGCGGGCCAACGCCCGCCCTTGTTCGTAATGGTAGGCCGCCACGTTTGACCCCCCCGAATCCCTCCAATAAACTGAATGATTCAATACACCTGCAGGTCTCAAAGTCTATGGCAGACAGTATTCATGTGAAGCTTCCGGACGGAAGCGTGAGGGATGTTCCCAAGGGCACGACCCCGCTCGAGATCGCCAAGGAGATCGGTCCGCGCTTGGCCGATGCCGCCCTCATCGCCAAAACCAACGGCGATCTGATCGACCTCGCCAAGCCGCTCGAAAAAGACACCGATTTGCGCTTTCTGACCGAAAAAGATCCAGAAGCGCTCGAGGTTTACCGGCACTCCTCTGCGCATTTGCTGGCGGCTGCCGTTCTTGAGCTTTTTCCTGAGACCAAACTTGGCCACGGTCCGCCGACCGAGAGCGGATTCTTTTACGACTTCTACCGGCCGACTCCGTTTACACCCGAGGATCTCGAAAAAATCGAGAAGAAGATGCAGGAGTTGGTGCAGCAGAATATTCCCTACGCGCGCGAATTTTTGCCGCGCGATCAGGGGCTGGCGGAGTTCAAAAAAGAAGGCGACTTCATGAAGTGCCATTTCATCGAGCAATTCACCAAGCCCGATGAAAAGATTTCCATCTATCGCACCGGCAAATTCACCGATTTTTGCCGCGGGCCGCACATTCCATCGACTGGGAAGATCAAGGCATTCAAGCTGTTCAATGTGGCTGGAGCTTACTGGCTGGGCGACGAGAAGAATCAGCAACTGCAGCGCATTTACGGGACGTCGTTTTTCTCGAAGAAGGATCTCGATGCTCACCTGCAGCAACTGGAGGAGGCGAAGAAACGCGACCATCGCATACTTGGCAAACAGCTTGATTTGTTTTCCATTCAGGAGCTCGCTGGGCCGGGGCTGATCTTCTGGCATCCCAAGGGCGGGATAATCCGCAAAGAGATGGAAGACTGGATGCGCGAGCAATACCTGAAACGCGGCTATTCACTGGTTTACACGCCGCATGTGGCGCGGCGGCAGTTGTTTTTTACCTCGGGGCACGAGGGCTATTACGCGCAGAACATGTTCGACGCCATGGAACTCGACGACGCCGAATACCGGCTGAAGCCGATGAACTGTCCGGGGCACATTCTGATTTACAAAGACTCGCTGAAGTCGTATCGCGATCTGCCCGTGCGGCTGGGCGAATTGGGCACGGTCTATCGCTACGAGCGGTCGGGTGTGATGCACGGACTGTTGCGCGTGCGCGGGTTTACGCAGGATGATTCGCACATCTTCTGCACCCCGGAGCAGGTCGAAGCCGAGATTACCGGTTGCCTCGACTTCGCTTTGGACGTGCTTAAAGATTTTGGCTTTGACAATTTCCAGACGGAACTTTCGACGTGGGATCCTAACGACCGCAGGAATTTCGTGGGCAGCGAAGAGCAATGGATCCACGCCACCGAGTCGCTCGAGAAAGTACTAAAGAACCGGAATATTGAGTACAAGACCATGCCCGGCGAAGCGGCATTTTACGGTCCGAAGATTGACATCAAGCTCGTAGACGCGATTGGACGCTTGTGGCAGCTCTCGACGGTGCAGGTCGACTTCAACCTGCCGCAGCGGTTTGGGCTGGAGTATGTGGCGGAGGATGGTTCACGCAAGCAGCCGGTGATGGTGCATCGCGCGCTGTTCGGATCGATCGAGCGGTTCTTCGGGGTGTTGATTGAGCACTACGCGGGTGCGTTTCCAGTGTGGCTTTCGCCGGTGCAGGTGGCGATGATACCGATCAGCGAGCGGCACGCGGAGTATGCGAACAAAGTTGCTGATCAGCTCAAAGCCATCGGCGTGCGCGTGGCGGTAGATGCGCGCAACGAGAAGATGAATGCCAAGATTCGCGAGCATGCCATACAGAAAGTCCCCTTCTTACTTGTCGTCGGGGACAAAGAGGCCGAGGCTGGCAAGGTGAACGTGCGCACTCGTGGGAAAGAGAAGACTGAGGACATGGCCGCGAGCGATTTCGTGGAGAAGATCAAAAAGTTGATTGCGGAGAAAAATCCGAGCCTATGAAAGATACTCTTGCGCCGGATTGCTTCCGCTCAGTCAACGCTTGCGGGCTCGCCGCTCTTCGGCGGTGATTTCGCAGAATCGGGATCATGTACTCGGATGCTAACGCAGAGAAATGCGCACCTGAACCGCGCAAGTCGCGATACGGCGCTGCCGCTGTACCATGTTCTCGTGCACTCACTTAAAGATCGCGTGCTGGGCCGTATTCGTCAGGAGGAACTGGTACGGGCGGGAGATCGCATTGGCGTTGCGGTTTCCGGTGGCATCGATTCCGTTGCGCTGCTGCGATTGCTCCTCGAAGTGCGTAACGAGCTCGGCATCGTGGTTTGTATCGCTCACTTCAACCACCAATTACGGGGTGGGGAGTCAGACGCCGATGAGGAATTCGTCGCAGAACTGGCTCGCAAGTATGGACTGGAGTTTTATTCCGCGACCGGGGATACGGCACAGGCGGCCGCTAAGGAGCATTGCGGTCTGGAAGCAGCTGCCCGTGAACTGCGATATGGATTCTTTCGCTCACTCGTTGGCTCGGGTGAAGTCGATGAGATTGAACCGGAGCCTCAGGGGCTAAAGCCCGAATCTTCAGGCACGCCAATCGGCTCAGCTCAAGGCGTGCCCTTCCCAATCCCGGATCGCGCAAATGTTCTAGACAAGATCGCGACCGGCCACACGCTCGATGACCAGGCTGAGACAGTGCTGATGCGGCTGATTCGCGGCACGGGGCTGCGAGGGCTGGGCGGAATCTATCCGCGAATCCTGGTCGAGCACGACGACGGCGAAGGGTACGGTGAAATTATTCGCCCCTTGCTGGGAATTCGCCGGCACGAGCTACGACATTATCTGTCCGGTCTGAAGCAGCCTTGGCGTGAAGACCCGACCAACGCGGATTCCAAATTCACCCGCAACCGAGTGCGTAAGTTGGTGCTGCCCCTGATCGAGCGGGAGTTCAATCCCGAAGTGGCCGAGAGTTTTGCCGAGTTGGCGGAGATTGCTCGCGATGAGGAAGATTACTGGGAGAACGAAATTGCCGGTTGGCTGGGGACGGTGGTGCAGTGGTCGCAGCCGGAGTGGACCCGTGGCCTGCCTGGTTTTGGCGCTGCTCAGTCGCTCGTGCAGATTGGGTTGTCTCAACCTGAAACTGACTCGAAATTATTGGCAAGAATTGAGGAGTCGGGCGCCGAGCCGGCGAATGCTTCGGTAAGCCGGCCGTGGCTGCTGACTGAGCCGAAGGCTGTGCAAAGAAGAGTGCTGAAAGCGATCGGTGAGCGTGCCGGGATTCCGCTGGAGTTCAAGCACATCGAGGAGATTCTTCGATTCGCGGCGGCAGACCGGCCGGCCGGGAAAGAATTGTCGCTTCCGCTTGCCTGGAAGGTCGTTCGAGAACCGGAGGCGCTCGTGTTCGTTACCCCCGATCTTCGGCAGAACCAGCCTGTAGCCGATTATGAATATCCGCTGCCGTTGCCGGGGCGCATTGTAGTTCCGGAAGTGGGGGGAGTAATCGAAGCGTTGCGGGTCGCTCCGGACGCCTGGCTTGCGGAGTATAATTCCGGGCAACTTCTTCGTGCGGATTTATTGCCGGAGCGGTTGACCGTGCGGAATTGGCGGGCAGGTGACCGTTTCTGGCCCGCCCATACGAAGGCTCCAAAGAAAGTGAAAGAGTTGTTGCAGGAACAACACGTCGCGCACCCAAAGCGCAAGCTGTGGCCTGTGGCGGCGACTGGGGATGAGATTGTGTGGATGCGCGGCTTTCCGGTCCCTGCCCGGTTTCGCGCGAAGGCGGGACAAGAAGCGGTAGTGATCCGAGAGGCCGCGGTGATTGACGAGGATACTCTCTAAAGTCTGGTCGCAGATAATCTGCTTGCGGAAGCACAGATCGAGTTTACGATCCGGAGGCAAAGCCACTTGATGGATGGTCAGAGAGCGGAGTCACTTCGCCAAGTTATTGCGTCCGAGCAGATTCAGAAACGCGTCAAGGAACTGGGCCGCCATATCTCCGACGACTATCGGGGCCAGACCATTCAAGCCTTGGCCGTTCTGGAGAACGCTTTCATGTTTATGGCCGATTTGGTCCGGGCGCTGGACGTTCCTGTAATCTGTCAGTTCATCAAGCCAAAATATAGTAAGCAGCCGGGAAAACAGGCGGGAGAGATCGTGGAGATCTTCTTCAGCCACGAGCCGGATATTCGGGGGCAGCATGTGTTGCTGGTCGAGGGATTGGTACATTCAGGCGTGACCAGCGAATTCCTCATGAACGACTTGCGAGCTCGTGGGGCTGCCTCTGTAAAGTTAGTAACACTTTTGGATCGCCAGTCAGCCCGTCGAGTGGCGTTACAACCCGATTATTTCGGCTTCCTGGTGGATGAAGCCTTCCTCATTGGCTATGGATTAGGCGCGGCGGAGCAAACCAACCGCAATATTCCCTACCTGGCGGCAACGCCAGTCCCACAGATGACTTAAGTCATGGCAAAGTTGGCGCGCCTTTTTCTCATAGAACAGGTAGAATAAAGGTTCTTAGGCTTTTTTCTTATCCAAATCGTCCGGCTGGCATCTAATTTAGTGGCAGGAGCCTCGGGTCTTAGCAATTTTGTTCGAGTCCCGGTTTCTTTAGGAGTGTCTTGGTGAATTCGACAGTCAAAACCGTAGCTTTCTGGCTGGTGATCGGTTTGTCCGCCCTGCTGTTGTGGGAGGTCATTCAACAGGGTCGCGGCGGGCAGAAAGATAAAGAAGTTAACTTCACGCAATTCTTGAACGATGTCAACCAAGGCAACGTCCATGAAGTCACGATTGACGGCCAACAGGTCCACGGGAAGGCTCGCGATGGGTCCGCCTTCCACACCACGGTGCCGGCGAACTATCCCGACATGTTCAAGACGCTCAACGACAAGGGCGTATCGGTAAACATCAAGGATGTGAACAGCGGTAGCTGGCCGCTGCAATTACTGGGAACCTGGGCTCCGCTGATCTTGTTGGGAGCTCTGTGGTTTTTCATGATCCGCCAAATGCAGACCGGCGGAAACAAAGCTTTATCGTTCGGAAAGAGCCGCGCCCGGCTGCTATCGATGCAGCAGAAGAAAGTTACTTTCAAAGACGTGGCCGGGGTAGAAGAGGCCAAAGAAGAGCTGCGAGAAATTATCGAATTCCTGCGTGAGGCGCAAAAGTTTCAAAAGCTTGGCGGCAGAATCCCAAAGGGTGTGCTGCTGGTTGGTCCTCCGGGCACGGGAAAAACCCTCTTGGCTCGAGCGGTTGCCGGTGAGGCGAATGTTCCTTTCTTTTCCATCTCCGGCTCGGACTTCGTTGAGATGTTCGTAGGCGTCGGCGCCAGCCGGGTTCGCGATCTATTTGAACAAGGCAAGAAGAACGCGCCCTGCATCATCTTCATCGACGAAATTGATGCGGTAGGACGCCATCGCGGAGCAGGCTTGGGAGGCGGCCACGATGAGCGCGAGCAAACATTGAATCAACTGCTGGTGGAAATGGATGGCTTCGAATCGAACGAAGGCGTCATTCTGATGGCCGCGACAAATCGGCCCGACGTATTGGATCCAGCGCTTCTGCGGCCGGGACGTTTCGATCGTCGTGTTGTAGTCAGCCGTCCGGACGTGCGCGGGCGCGAAGAGATTCTGCGCGTGCATACCCGCAAGATTCCTCTGGCGGAGGACGTCGATCTTCAGGTGCTGGCACGCGGCACACCGGGATTTTCTGGCGCCGACTTGGCGAATATGGTGAATGAAGCTGCCTTGGCTGCAGCTCGCCAGAATCGCAAAGCGGTCTTGATGTTCGATTTCGAAGTTGCTAAGGATAAAGTGCTGATGGGCGTGGAGCGAAAGTCGCTTATTCTTTCCGACGAGGAAAAGAAAGTGACGGCTTACCACGAAGCTGGACACGCTCTTGTTGCGGCAAAGCTTCCAGGCTCCGATCCAGTGCATAAAGTCACGATTATCCCGCGCGGTATGGCGTTGGGCGTGACGATGCAGCTGCCCATCGACGACCGGCACAATTACACGCGAGAGTATTTAAAGACCGACTTGGCAATTCTGATGGGCGGACGTTTGGCCGAGGAACTCTTTCTCAACCAGATGAGCACAGGCGCTGGAAACGACATCGAGCGGGCCACGGAAATGGCGCGCAAGATGGTATGCGAGTGGGGCATGAGCGACCTTGGACCGCTGACCTTCGGCAAGAAGGAAGAGCAGATTTTCCTGGGCCGCGAAATCAGCCAGCATCGCGACTATAGCGAAGACACCGCAATCAAGATCGACGGCGAAGTCCGCAAACTCGTGAACTACGGATACGAAACGGCAAAGGGTATCCTGCAGGGGAATCCTGATACGCTTCAGAAGATTGCAATGGCGCTGCTCGAACGCGAAGTGCTGGATGCCTCTGAAGTAATGATGCTGGTCGAGGGCAAGGAACTGCCTCCGATGAAGTTGCCCTCCAAACCCGATGATGGCGGCGTGCAGCAAGTATTAAAGCCGGAGCCGGGACGTGGGATTGCCAAAGGCGGGGAGAGCCCGGCGCGAGCTTGAAATCGGCGAGTTTTATCAACTACTTTCTTGGGCGGCCTTAGGGCCGCCCAAGCTCTTTCCATCTACTACTGCGCTACTGGTTCACCAGATTCATCATGTGCTCCGGATAGCGTGAGCCGGCGGCCGCGTCAGTGGGAAATATTTCGTCAATTCGGCGAAGGTCGTCCGCGCTCAGTCTTACATCGAGAGCCCCGACGTTCTCCTCCAGATACTTACGCCGCTTCGTACCCGGGATGGGCACAATGTTTTTGTCCTGAGCAAGCACCCAGGCCAGCGCCAGTTGCGCGGGAGTGCAATGTTTCTCATGCGCAATTTCCTCAACCCTGCGCACCAGATCCAGATTCTTCTGAAAGTTCTCGCCCTGAAACCGGGGAGAAAATCTGCGGTAATCGTCTTCAGGAAAATCTTCGAAGCGCGTGAACTGACCGGTAAGGAAGCCGCGTCCCAGTGGGCTGTAAGCGACGAAGCCAATGCCCAGTTCGCGGCAGGTTGCGAGGATCTCCTCCTCCGGTTCGCGGCTCCAAAGGGAATACTCGGTCTGCAGCGCGGTGATCGGATGAACTTTCACCGCACGACGGAGTGTCTGGGGTGAAGCTTCGGACAGTCCAATGTGGCGAATCTTCCCCTCCTGCACAAGTTGCGCCATTGCTCCCACAGTTTCTTCAATTGGCGTGGCAGGATCGACACGATGCTGATAGTAGAGATCAATGCTCTCGACGCCGAGTCGTTTCAAACTGGCCTCGCATGATCGGCGAACATAATCAGCTTTGCCATTGACCCCACGAATCTGCGGATTGTCAGGATCGCGGACGATGCCGAATTTTGTTGCCAACACAATCTTGTCGCGTTTGCCTTTGATTGCGCGTCCAACCAATTCTTCATTTTTGTACGGACCGTAAACGTCCGCAGTATCGAGGAACGTGATCCCCAGTTCGAGAGCGCGGTGAATGGTGGCGATAGATTCGTTGTCGTCGCGTCCGCTGTAAAACTCCGACATGCCCATGCAGCCTAAACCGAGGGCAGATACTTTGAGACCGCTGCGTCCAAGTTCGCGAAATTGCATAAGAATTCCTTTCCGGAAAGCTGTCTGGATATATGACAGGTGCCTAGCTAATAGATGCGAATCATCGGCTTGTGGGATTCAGTTACAGCGCCGATATGGCGGGCAGGAATGCCGGCGGCTTGCATTTCAACGACAAGTTCTTCGTAATCACCTTTATCAACCGAGATGAGCAGTCCTCCGGCTGTCTGAGGGTCGAAGTACAAAGTTTTGAGATCGTCGGCAATCGAGGACTCGTAGCCGACAACGCATTCGGCGAAGTCGCGATTATTCTTGAGCCCTCCGGGAAGATAACCCGCACGGATGCAATCCAGTGCGCCAGGCAGAACTGGAATATCTTTCGCAAACAATTTAAGTGCCACATTGCTGGCCAAAGCCATTTCACGCGCATGCCCAATCAGACCGAAGCCAGTAACGTCGGTCATGCCATGCACTCGATATTCGCGATTGCTAATAAGGTCTGCGGCTTGCTTGTTTAGCGTTGTCATCGATTGGACTGCGGCATCGATCCAGGCTTGATCGGCCAGTCCTTTTTTGATCGCGGTGGAGATCACTCCTGTACCTAGCGCTTTCGTCAGGATGAGAGCGTCGCCGGGCTGCGCTCCGCCATTGGCGAGAACTTTTTTCGGATGGACCAGTCCAGTGACGGAATAGCCGAACTTGAGTTCTTCGTCACGAATGCTGTGCCCACCGATCACGGTGCATCCAGCCTCGATCATTTTCGATAGGCCACCGGCGAGGATGCGCTCGAGAATCACGAGATCTGCCTTGTCGGGAAAGCAGACCAGCGCCAGCGAAGTAAGCGGACGTCCGCCCATGGCGTAAATGTCACTGAGAGCGTTCGTCGCGGCAATCTGTCCGAAGATATAGGGATCGTCGACAATTGGAGTAAAAAAATCGATCGTCTGAACCAGCGCCTGATCGGGCGCGATTTGATACACTCCGGCGTCGTCGGCGTGATCGAAGCCGACCAGAACATTGGGGTCGTGTTGCCGGGCTAATTTCCCAAGCACCGTGTCCAGCGCCGCTGGACTCAGCTTGGACGCTCAACCCGCAGCTTTTACCGACTCCGTGAGGCGGAATGGCTTTGCATCAGACATGTGTTCATTGTACCGATTGTCAATTCCAACTTCCGATTGCCGATTGTCCCGGGGCACATCAAACAGACTGCCCGCAAAGTTCTTAAATCGGAAATTGGAAATTGGAAATTGGCAATCGGACAGGATTCGAGCTGACCACCGTTGCGCCCGATTCACTTCACGGCAACATCGGTGACTTGAATCTCAGGATACTGACGGTTCCACTGCGCGGAGATGGCTTCAAAGGTCAGGCGAAATGTTTGGCTTTGCCCCGGAGCCAGTGGTAACACTCTGAAATCCACAGCTTCAGGATATGGGCCGGTGGTTTTCAATACTTGCAACGGAATCTCTTCCCGTTGAACCGTTTGCCCCATATCATCCTTGAAATTTACTTCGACCGTGATGTGCGTCACGGTTTTGCCGCCGGTGTTGGTTATAGTTCCGTCGACATAACTCACAGTCGCGCCGACAAAATTCTCGGCCGCACTCATCTTCAAGTCGGAAAGTTTAAGATTCGCCGCGTAAGGCGGAGGTCCCGAAGCGCCCTTCGGCGGCGTGCGCAGAAGAAACGCAACAACCACAGCGATGACGATGACGACCGTTACTGCTATGGCAATCGTCCGCCGGCTGGAATCGGGCTCTTCGGCTACCGGAGTTGGCTGGATCAGACCGCCCATGCAAGTCGATTGTACTCTGGACGCTAGTTAGCGGTCCTCAGGAACGCGGCCGGGAACAACACGCCGAACAAGAGGTCGACGCAGCCCAGAAACAGATCTCCTGGCGTTAGGCGGTGCTGCAGATAGAGCACGACAAAGGAAACTCCGCCGCCAAATTTCTCAATCATCGACGGAATCATCATCGGGCGGAAGCGCACTGGATCTTTGGCAAGCACGAAGAAGACGAACTGGAATGCCAATCCTACGCTGACGAACCCGTAGTAAAACGCCGGATGGGTAATGGAAGGAGGGTCCTGCCGCCCGATCAGATCGAACATGAAATACAACGGAGTGAGAACCAACACGCCCCAAATGCCAGCGATCCAAAACACGATCTTGGGGAATTTCATATTTCGACTATAAAGCACCAATTATTCGCCGCCGACGGTGAGGCCATCGATGCGCAGAGTTGGTGCTGCGACCGATCCGCGGAATTCCAGATCGCTCGCGATCTCGGAGATGTTGAAGAACATTTCTTTCAGATTCCCCGCGACCGTGATTTCTTCTACCGGATAGGCAAACTCTCCGCCAGAGATCCACAAGCCCGAAGCGCCGCGCGAATAATCGCCAGTCACCAGGTTCGCTCCATGGCCAAGAAATTCCGTCACATAGAGCCCTTCTTTGATCCCAGAAATCAATTCCTTCGGAGTCCTAGCCCCTGACTGCAGGAAGTAGTTCCCCGGGCCGATGCCCGGCGTGCCAGCCAGTCCGCGCGAGGCATTGCCGGTGGTCTTTAGTCCCAGCTTTTTCGCAGTATAGGTATTTAAAAGATAAGAACTCAGTACACCATTTTCGATGACCATTGTGCGCCGCGTGGGAACGCCTTCGCCATCGAATGGGCTGGTGCCGAAGCCGCCGGGGATGGTGCCATCGTCAATAATCGTGACGTTGTCGCCAGCGACTTTCTGCCCAAGCTTGCCCGCGAGAAATGACGCGCCGCGGTAGACCGAATCGCCATTAACCCCTTCGAAAATATGTTCAAGGATTGATGTCGCCACCATGGGGTCGAAAATGATCGGCACTTGCGCCGTCTTCGCCTTGCACGCGCCTAAGCGGCGCAGGGTGCGTTCGGCTGCGACTCTACCAACCTGCTCGGGCGATTCCAGCTTGCTGAGCGTGCGTGCGACCGAGAACCAATAGTCGCGCTGCATACCGCCGTCTTCCGTTTGCGCGATGGGCACAGCAGCCATGGAGCAATAAGAGCGTCGGTATTCGCCGACGAACCCGTGGGAGTTTGCCAGAACTTTGTGCCCAGTAGCGGCGTCAAACGATCCGCCTTCGGAGTTCTTGATGCGCGGATCGAAATCGAGCGCGGCCTTTTCGGCGCGCCGCGCATAGTCAATGCGGTCGGGACCGGGCAGCGAATACACGTCTTCGTGGTAGAGATCGAGATCGCTGGTGAGTGAGCCTAGTTGCGACGCGTCAGGGATGCCGCCGAACGGGTCTTCGGAAGTGATCTTCGAAAGCTCTAGTGCGGACTTCACCATGCGGTCGAGGGCAGCCGTCGAGAAATCGCTTGAATACGTGCTGGCCGCGCGCTGGCCGTTGAAGACACGCACGCCGATGGACCGTGATCCGGATTCTTTGAGGGTTTCGACCTGGCCCAGCCGGACCAGCGTGGAAAATTCGTCGCCTTCGCGGACTACGCATTCGGCGGCGGTTGCGCCGCCGTTCATGGCGCGGTGGACGATGTCCTGGGCGAGGGAGCGGAGATCGGTGGAGAGTTTTTTCGTTTCGCTGGTTCCTAATTCGGTTGAAGGCATAGGTCTTATTCATCTTATCCCAAGTAAATGGCTTGTTTCCCGCGACGCGGTTCGCTTTCTATTCGGGCCCAATAGAGGGCAACGCTGGATTGATTGTAATGTATTTATGCATTACAATCGACTCAAAGAGAGACATGCTATGACCACCCTGACTGTGACCGCGCGAGGACAAGTTACATTTCGGAAAAATGTGTTACAGCACCTCGGCATCAAGCCCGGGGAAAAGATCGCTTTGGATTTGCTTCCCGACGGCCGGGGCATGATCCGCGCAGCCAAACCGGCGGGAACTATCGACGACTTCATTGGTTTCCTTGCGGGAAAAGCGAAGAAGGTAGCGACGATCGAGGAGATCAATGATGCAGCAGCGGATGGCTGGGCTGGGCGGATAAAAATGGGTAAGAAGTGAAAATTGCGGCCGATACGAACGTTTTGGTGCGCGCCGTTGTGCGTGACGACAAGATGCAGGCGGCGGTTGCGGCCAGAGAATTGCGCAACGCGAGTCTCGTTGCAGTAGAAATCTCCAGCCTGTGCGAGTTTGTTTGGGTTCTGCGCGGGAAGTACGGGCTCCCGTCAGCAGAAATAGCGGCCGCGATTCGCGCTCTGCTTGCGGCAGGGAACGTAGAGGTTGACCGACCGGCAGTAGCGGCGGGCCTGGCGATGCTCGACGCAGGTGGCGATTTCGCCGATGGGGTAATCGCCTACGAAGGCAGATGGCTGGGTGCGGAAACGTTTGTTTCGTTCCATAAGAAGGCAGTGGAGATGCTCACGAAGCAAGGGATGGCGGCGAGAGTTCTGTAAAAAGTCGACGGACAGCAATATTTCTCACGATGCCGTGGCTTTACCGATGCGGTTTTCGTTCGAGTTGTGATCGAAGTGAATCCAAACGTCTTTCCAGATGTCTTATTCGACACGTTAAGCACATTCTGTATTTCTTCGGCCAAGGATAGCGTTCGGGGAATTTGTGGCCATGGACGCAACGGGGCTGTCTGACCTTCCTTCGCGCCCATCTCGCCTGTCGCAGAGAATTTTCGCGAAGAGTTACCGCCTCCAGGTGAAAGGGATTTACGCAGTCTCGAATCCCACAAAGATGATCTAGGTGGAGACCGTCCAGAATCGGACCTCGAAAATACTGATAGCAGAACCGATGACCCGAGGTCGATATGCGCTTAGCGTATTTATCGCGGAAAGCAAAGCGGGAATAGCCTCTCAAGTCGGTCGCGCCAATCCAGTCCCAACAGCCGGTGAGAGTATCGAAGTGTACCTTTTTCAGGAATCTCCCGACTGCTGCACTGACGGCAGATTCAAGATCAGCCGCGCGCTGCGATGGTGAATCGTTACGACCGAGAAGACCAGTCCAGTCGAGCGTGCCCGTGATGCTACGGGTGCGCAGAAAAATTTCTACGGCTTTTCTGTCCGCATCGCTCAACTCAGAGGTTTTCCGTTTGGATGACGCCAGTTTTTCCCACTGGACCGGGCCCCCCACCTTACTGCATGAAGCCGCCAGGATCCTTCTTCGCAGTACCACCCACCGTGAGGCGATCGATCTTGATGGTCGGAATACCCACACCCACCGGGACGGCTTGTCCATCCTTGCCGCAGGTGCCCACGCCTTCGTCGAGTTTCAAATCGTTGCCCACCATGGAGACGCGCGTCAAAACATCTGGGCCGTTGCCGATCAGTGTTGCGCCTTTGATGGGCGCGGTGATTTGGCCGTCTTCGATCATGTACGCTTCGGAGGCTCCGAACACGAACTTGCCATTGGTGATATCAACCTGGCCTCCGCCGAAGTTAACGGCGTAGATGCCACGCTTCACCGAGCGAATAATGTCTTCGGGATTGTCCTGGCCCGCGAGCATGTAGGTGTTCGTCATGCGCGGCATCGGAATGTGCTCGTAACTCTCGCGGCGTCCATTGCCGGTATCGGCGATGCCCATGAGTCGCGCAGAAAGTTTATCGCTCAAGTAGCCTTTCAGAATTCCTTTTTCAATAAGGACCGTCTCCTGCGTGGGCTCGCCTTCATCATCCACATTCAAAGACCCGCGGCGCCACGGCATCGTTCCGTTGTCGATAACTGTGCAACCCTCGCTGGCCACGCGCTTACCAATTAATCCGGCAAACGCCGAGGTCTTCTTGCGATTGAAATCTGCTTCCAGTCCATGACCGACGGCTTCGTGCAGCAGAACGCCGGGCCATCCTGGACCGAGAACAACTTCCATTTCGCCGGCGGGAGCTTCGCGCGCATCGAGCTGCAAGATCGCCTGCCGAGCCGCTTCCTTTGCAAAAAATTCGGGATTCTTGTCTCCGAAAAAGAAGTCAAGAGCCACGCGTCCGCCGCCGCCAGAACCACCACGCGCCGAGTTGCCTTCAGTTTTCGCGATACAGGAAACGTTCATGCGAGCCAGCGGTTGAGAATCTTCGGCGAAGGTTCCGTCGGAACCGACAACGAGAATATTTCGCAGTTCGTCCGAATAGCTGGCGCGAACTTCCTGAATTCGCGGATCATACGCGCGCGCGGCTTTATCCGCCCGCATTACTAGTTCGACCTTCGCCGTGATCTCGGCATCGACCGAGGGCAGAGTCACGGGGTACAAACTCCGCGCGGCGGTTTTCTGAAAGCCAGCCACAGGCGTTTTGGCGGGGGCACTGGCAATCAGAGCCGCGGTGCGCGCCGCGTGCAGGATGCGACTGGCGGAAAGATCGTCCGTATAAGCGTACCCGGTGCGCTCGCCAGAAACCACGCGCACACCGCAACCCGCGGAAATGCCCTGCGAAGCCGACTTTACCATCGACTCGTCCACCATCAGAGAGGTGGATGAGAGATATTCAAAATATAGGTCCGCATAGTCACCACCGGCCGAAAGAGCGGCCGAAAGGTAGCGTTCGAGATCGTTTTCTGTAACTCCGTAGTGATCGAAGAAGAAACGTTGCTTATCAAAAAGAGGTTGTTTGTTCAAGCTTTTACCCACAAAAGTTAGATGTCCCAGCACCGAAAGCGGACTCAGTTGAGAGGGTAAAGTCATTATCCCATATGCAAAGAAGATAGGATGATGAAAACATTCACAAACGAAGAATGACGATGGTCACATGTCACAGACGGGCAGCGAGGCTGCGTTGCACAATATAGCCGGACGATCCTGCATGGGCCATGCCAAATGCCGACCGTGACGCCGCAAGCGTTGACTCGCACCGTACAGGATTTTCTGAGCGAAGCTGCTGGAGCCGTGGTGCTGGAAAATGGCTCCGTGGCGTTTGATCTGGCTCAAAGCAAATATTCAATTTCAGGCGAATCCAATCGGTGCCTACTCCATCTGTGGTCGGCCGAGCGAAACTCCGTGCGCCGTGTGCTGGAAGCTGAGGTCAAGAATGGGACCTTACGCCTTGCAGTGCAACGACTGGGCCAGGCCCGCCCTTCCAAACTCGAAATTTGCCGCGAACGCGACCGCCGCTCTCCAACCGCTCGTCGAGTGGCTAGAATCGCCTACGAACAGAAGCTGCGAAGGACGCTCGACCGGCATTTTCCCGAGTTCAAGGTGACCAAGCTGACAACCAGCGTCGATCTGGAAAAATCCTTTGGGCCGGTGTATGCGCGGGGTTTGATGCGCCTCGGACGCTCCGTCTTTGCGGTACTTGGGGTGAATGCACAGGAGACGCAGCAATCCATCGATGCCGCGCTGACCTTCGGCATCCTGTGGCTTGACGTTTGCCGACAGGCGCAGGCGGCAAATGTACTGGTGGAAGGCCTGAAATTATTTGTTCCGAATGGAACCTCGGAGCTGGTGCGGGAACGGATGGCAAATCTGAACGATTTGGCCAAGTGGTCACTCTTTGAACTAGACGAACGCCATGACGCATTGGTGGAGATCGATTGTGCCGATCGCGGAAATGTTTCGACGAGGCTAGTTCACGCTGCCGATGAAACGGCTGCCCGCGCGCGCTTCGAGCAGTCGATCAGCCAAGTTCGGGAGATTCTGCCGAATTGCGAAGTCGGCGTGCTCTCGGCGGCGGAGATTGTTTTCCGCTGGCGCGGACTGGAATTTGCCAAGGCGAGGTTGGGCGGTATTCCGGGATCGTTTCGCAGCACGCAAGAGATCGTGTTCGGCGTGGGTGCGGAAGAGAGGATTCTCGAAGCCGGCAACGAATCAGCATTCACCGAACTGGCACACTGTTTACGCGATGTGCGTCACCCCTATGGTCCGCGGCAACATCCGCTATGGCGCCTTCGTCCCGAAAGATGGCTTGAGTCGCTGGTAGCGGGCGATGTAAGCGTTGTGGATGGACGACTCGATCCTTTGTGGCAGTACTCGCAGATTCCCGCTTTCTCCGCCTCCGACCGCGCCATGATCGATGTGCTTACGGCCACGACCGCCGGAAGGCTGGCGGTGTTAGAACTCAAGGCGGATGAAGACATTCACCTGCCGCTGCAAGGACTGGACTACTGGTCTCGCGTGGAATGGCACCACTCGCGCGGTGAATTCACTCGCTTTGGCTATTTCGGCGGAACGGAACTTTCCTCGGAGAAACCTCTGCTGCTCCTGGTGGCCCCGGCCCTGCACGTTCACCCAACTACAGATACGCTGTTGCATTACCTCTCGCCTGAGATCGAATGGCAGTTCGTGGGGATTGACGAACGGTGGCGGGAGGGAGTAAAGGTCGTGTTCCGTAAACGATCGTCCGCCAAGCAAAGCCTCTATCCAAGCCTAACGGCCTAAGGTCTTTTCCCCTCAAAGCTACTGTCTAAACCTGAGGGCATATCATCTTTTCCCTTCTTTTCCCTTCCTTAAATTTCCGTTTCCGTAACACTTTGCAAAAAGTCTAGATAGCAGGCACGGATGTGAGTTAATATGCCGCGATTTTGAGCTGTAAGTGATCAGGCAGCCTAACGTTCCACATCCGAAAATCGAAGAGGACAGAACATGAAAAAAAATCCTTCCCCACTACTGACACGGGTTGCGCTTGTCTGCGCGGCCGCGCTCTTGTTGTTCACCATCCCAGGACAAGCCCAGCTACAGCCACTATTGACGCGTCATGTGCGCGATGAGGTTGCGAATGGGCAGGCGCAGTTCGTCGGGAAACTCCCGGCAACCCAGACGCTGCGCTTCGACATTGTTCTGCCACTGCGCGATCGCGCCGGGCTGCAGAGTTTCGTGCAGGACGTGCAAGATCCTACAAGCTCTTCCTACCGCCAGTTTCTTACGCCGCAAGAGTTCACCGCAAGATTCGGCCCCAGCCAGGAAGACTGGGACGCTTTGGTTGCGTTCGCGAAAGCGAGCGGCTTTGAGATCATCAACGGCACCCGCGAGGAACGGGACTTAAGGCTCACTGGCACCGTGGCCAATATCGAGAAGGCCTTCCATGTGACCATGGGGACCTATCACGACCTCGCCGAAGACCGCACATTCTTTGCCACAGACCGCGAGCCCACCGTGGACCTTCCCTTCCAGCTTTGGCATATCACGGGGTTGGACAACGATTCCAAACCGCATCCGATGTATGTAAAGAAGAGCGACTACGCCAAGGCTCATGGGATCGATCCAGACAAGGTTGTGTCCCATGCCACCACCGGCTCCGGCCCTTCGGCTTCTTTCTTAGGCAGTGACATGCGCGCGGCTTACTACGGCGGAACCGCGCTCACCGGCACAGGCCAAAACATCGCCTTGTTCGAATTCGCGGGCACCGATTTGGCCGATCTGAATACGTATTACAGCAACGTTGGACAAACCAAGCCTTACACTCCCACTCTCATTTCCACGGGCGGATACGCCACAAGCTGCGTCGATAGTGGAAGCAGCGCATGTGACGATACCGAGCAGACGCTCGACATGACGCAGGCAATGGGCATGGCCCCTGGCTCGACCATGCTCTATATGTATGTCTGTGGCAATGTCAAAGCCAGTGGATCAGGAAATATCAGCGATACGGCCTGCATCAGCGCGATGGTTTCGAATACTGCTGCTCCGTTGTCCAAGCAGATCAGTTGCTCGTGGGGCTGGACACCGGCGGACCCCAGCACTCTGGACCCGTACTTTGAACAGATGGCATCACAGGGCCAGAACTTCTTTGCCGCGTCGGGCGACAGTTCGGCCTGGTCTGCGTCGAATGAGGCCTGGCCAGCGGACGATGCCAATATCGTCTCAGTCGGCGGCACGGACCTGACAACCTCCAGTGCGGCCGGACCATGGAAATCCGAGACCGCCTGGGCAGACAGCGGCGGCGGCATCTCCCCGGATTCCATCCCGATCCCCTCCTGGCAGAAGCTCTCAGGTGTGATTACCTCGTCAAACAAGGGATCCACAACCTTACGGAACGGTCCAGACGTGTCGGCCAACGCGAACTTTACGTTTTACGTTTGCGCCGACCAAACCACCTGTACCGCGAACGACTACGGCGGAACCAGTTTTGCGGCACCTATGTGGGCCGGCTACCTGGCTCTGGCTAATCAACAGGCGGCAACCAACGGGGACACAATCGGCTATATCAATCCGATCATTTACCCGGCGGCTCTGACCTCAAGCTATGGAACCTATTTCCACGACATTACCAGCGGCAGTTGCGGCACCTATTCGGGAATCACCGGCTTCGATCTGTGCACCGGCTGGGGCAGCCCGAATACGACCGGGATCATCAACCTGTTGGCGGCCGGATCTTCGACGCCGAGCTTCACGCTGTCAGATTCACCCAGCACTCTGTCCATCACGCAAGGCGGCAGCGGCACCAGCACCATCACCGTGACCGACGTAGGCGGATTCACCGGCAGCGTTACCCTGGCTGCTTCTGGTCTGCCCACAGGTGTGACCGCAGCCTTCGGTACGAACCCAACAACCGGAACCAGTGTGCTGACGCTGACCGCGAGTTCCACGGCAACTACAGGAAGCTCCACGGTGACCATCACCGGAACTTCCGGCAGCTTGACCGCAACAACGAAGCTCGCCCTCACGGTCACTACCACAGCAACGCCAAACTTCACCATCAGCGCGTCGCCAGCTTCTCTAACCGTGACTCAGGGCAGCAGCGGAGCAAGCACGATAACCATCACCAGCACGGGCGGATTCAGTTCTGCGACCACCCTCAGCGCCTCTGGCTTGCCCAGCGGCGTGACGGCTGCGTTCTCCACCAACCCGGTAACTCCGGCGGCGAACGGCACCGCAACTTCAACGCTCACCCTGACCGCGTCCGCCACCGCAACCACTGGCGCTGCCACGGTGACGATCACCGGAACCTCCGGCTCGCTCACTCACAGCACCACGATCGCTCTCACGGTGAATGCTTCGTCGGCGACGAAGAACTTCACGCTGTCTCTATCGCCGTCTTCTTTCACTATCGACGACAACGGCACCGTCTCCACCACACTCACCGTCACCAGCGTGGGCGGATTCCATTCTGCTGTAAGCTTAAGCGTGAATGAATTCCCCACTGACGTTTCGGCGACGGCCTCGGCCAACCCCGTCACGCCTCCGGCGAATGGCAGTTCGAAGGTAACTATCACCTGGAGCGCCTCTAGGCGTGCGCCTTCGGGAACCACAACCATAGAGCTGATCGGAACTTCCGGATCACTCACCAACGAGATACCCGTCACCATCACAGTAGCGCCTTGACGGGCTAATCAGTTTGCTGAAGAAATCGAGCCGGCTCCAGAAACGGGCCGGCTCGTTTTTTCTGTGAATCGAATCCATTGACTATCAGAAAAGCACAGAGCAGGCGCGGGTCCACTAACCGGTCAATCTTCAGCTTGCAACTCGGAATCAAGCTTCCCGTAACGCGTCGAAAAAAACCGCCGTGAACCGCCCGATCTGGTTTAAGATGCCGCAACCGTCGCCCTACGGCTTCGATTCACTGCCACTCGTCTGTGAAGCGATTCCAGAAAAATCGAGAGGTTCAAGATCGTGAGAAAAGCTATTCGTCCCCTGCCGCCATTGGTCGGCGCTATCGTTGCGGTTTTGTTTTTAATAAGCGCAATCTCAGCCCAAGCCCAGCAGACACTTCAGGTACTGCATAATCATGTCCGCCCCGTGGTTGCGAATGGCCAGGCAGCCCCAGTAGGAGTTCTTCCACCCAGCCAGCGGATGAACCTCGCCATTATGCTGCCACCGCGTGATCAAGCCAACCTTGACAGCCTGCTCGGCCGCCTCTATGACCCCACCAGTCCCAACTATCATCAGTTCCTCAGTGTGTCTCAGTTTACTGAGCAGTTTGGCCCAACAGTCGAGGACTACCAGGCGGTTGTAGATTTTGCGAAAGCCAATGGTTTTACCGTTACCAATACGCCGCCGAATCGCCTGCTCGTGGATATCAATGGCACGGTGGCGCAGATTCAGAGTGCTTTCCATGTCGTGATGACCGTCTACAAACACCCCGCGGAAAACCGCACATTTTATTCGCCGGATCGCGAGCCTTCGCTGGACCTCAGCGTCCCGATATCTCACATTGCCGGGCTGAATGACTATTCCATACCGCGACCGATGATCAAGAAAGCCCCGGTAATGGCTGCATTAAAGAGTGACGCCAGCGGCTCAGGACCGCAGGGCGCCTACCGACCCTCTGACATGCGCGCAGCCTACTACGGCGGTACCGCTCTTACCGGCACCGGTCAGTCTGTTGGCCTGCTCGAGTTCGACGGCTACGAACTCGCCGATGTTAAGTCGGACATGGGCGGAGAGTCGTACACGGTGACGATCACTAACGTCCTGGTCGACGGCGGGACGGCGGGTTCGGACGGAGACGATGGCGAACAGGCAATCGACATCGCGCAACCGATCGGTATGGCTCCCGGCTTGACTTCAGTTCGCGTTTACATCGCGCCCGGCAGTTCTTCTATTGGCGTGGGCGACGTCGACATTTTCAATAAGATGGCCACCGACAACATCTCCAAGCAATTGAGTTGTTCCTGGGGATGGGCTCCGGAGGATGCTTCGTCGAACGATCCTATCTTCAAGGAATTTGCGACTCAGGGGCAGAATCTCTTCGTCGCCTCCGGAGATGCTGGCAAATACACGGGGAATAACAACACCGATGAAAGCTACCCGGCGGAAGACGTTTACGTCGTGGCCGTTGGCGGAACTGATTTAACCACGAATGGTGCGGGCGGCCCCTGGGAATCGGAAACGGCGTGGTCCGACAGCAGCGGCGGTCCGGCTGATGATAAATTCACGATTCCGAGCTGGCAGGTAGGCGTGGCAAATTCCTCCAACGGAGCTTCCGCGACCATACGGAATATTCCGGACGTGGGTGCGGAAGCTAATTTCGACAACATCCTGTGCGACGATGGTACCTGCTATTACAACGAATACGGCGGCACCAGCTACGCGGCGCCGCGCTGGGCGGGCTACCTCGCTCTGGCCAACCAGCAGAACGTAACCAATCACGGAACGACTCTAGGCTTTCTCAATCCACTTATCTACCCAATCGCTTTCGGAAGCAGCTACGACAGCAACTTCCATGACATCACCAGCGGGAGTAACGGCTATCCAGCGGTTACTGGCTACGACTTAGTCACTGGATGGGGAAGCCCGAACGGAGCAACCATGATCAACACACTGACCGTCGGTTCGACGCCACGCTTTACCCTTTCGAATTCGCCGAGCAGTTTGACGATCGCCGAGGGTGGCGCCAGCGGCACGAGCACAATCACCGTGAATGACGTGAGCGGATTCACCGGGAGCGTGAGTCTCGCGGCATCCGGGCTTCCCACCGGCGTAACCGCGGCGTTCAGTCCAAATCCAACGACGGGAAGCAGCACTCTCAAGCTGACGGCGAGTACGTCGGCGACAACTGGCACCAAAACCGTGACCATCACCGGCACCTCCGGTAGCCTGGTCGCAACGACGACCCTTGCTCTGACAGTGAGCGCTACTTCGTCGCCAAACTTTACGATTAGCGCCTCGCCCGCTTCGCTTAGCGTAAAGCGAGGCGGCAAGGGAACCAGCACGATCAAAATATCCAGTGAGGATAGTTTCAGCTCCGCCACTACTCTGAGCGCGACCGGACTGCCCAGCGGCGTCACGGCGGTATTCTCCTCCAACTCGGTAACGCCCCCGGCCAACGGCAGCGCAACCTCAACCCTAACGTTTACTGCTTCCGCGACGGCGACCATTGGTAAGGCGACCATCACGGTGAAAGGAACTTCGGGCTCGCTCAGCCACAGCGCGACGATCACATTGACGGTTACTTCGACCGCGGCGGCGCAAACCGCGGTCTACAACTCCACACTGAAAGCTCCGGAGTGCGCGACTGCCAGCAGTTCGTGTGACTCGGGCGCGTCCTTGCTGTTGGGACGCGATCATATGTCGGGTGGCGCGGAACCGAATCAACCGAATACGATTAAGGGTTCCTGCGCTGACGGCACCAGCGGTGTTTTCCACTCCGATGAATCCAACGACCGTCTCGTGGTTGCTTCGACCAGTGGCGGTGCGCTGACCCATGCCACCACGGCGAAAGTGACAGCCATGGTCTGGGCCTACGCCACCTATACGTCGGACGCTCTCGATCTTTATTACACGGCCAACGCCAATAGCCCGTCGTGGACTTTGATCAAGACGATCGTGCCTATAAAGGTCGGAGCACAGAGCTTATCCGCCACGTTCACGCTTCCAACCGGCAGCCTGCAAGCTGTGCGTGCGCAATTCCGCTATCAGGGGAGCGCATCCGCGTGCACCACAGGCCCATACAACGATCACGATGACCTGATCTTCGCCGTGCAATAG
>JBAWBG010000102.1:0-4994 GCA_049589695.1 Candidatus Sulfotelmatobacter sp.
ATTCACGTTTGACTCGGTGCAAATGCCGCTCAACGTGATGGACCATCACTTCGACAGCTTCGAGGCCAAGGTGCTTCCTGTTTTGCAGAGACAAAACATCGGGGTGCTCGGCATGAAGCCCATGGGAGATCACTTTATTCTCCAGAGCAAAACCGTTACCGCGGTTGAGTGCCTGCACTACTCCATGAACCTGCCGACAAGCGTCGTCATCACGGGATGCGATTCCCTGAAGTTCCTGCAGCAAGCACTGGATGCGGCGCGCAGTTTTCAGCCGATGGGGAAAGAAGAGCTGGCCGCGTTGCTAGCAAAAACTGCAAACGCCGCGCAAGCGGGCGAGTTTGAAAAGTACAAGACCAGCCACCACTTCGACGGCACCTACCAGAACCCGCAGTGGCTCGGGTAGGAAACCAGCGAAGCTGGACCGGTCCAGAACTCATCTCGACGCGACCAACTTATCTCGATGCAACCAACTCCGGCACCTCAGCGAGCCGTTCGAACTCTTCGTCGGTGAGGCGCACCGCAGCCCCCGCGACATTCTCTTCAAGATGTTCGACCGAACTGGTTCCAGGGATGGGCAGCATGATGGGCGATCGCCGCAGAAGCCACGCTAACGCTACCTGCTTCGAGCTTGCCTGATGCGCTCGTGCGACTTCGTTAAGCACCTCGCCAGCGACCTTGCCTGCTCCCAGAGGAAACCACGGTATGAAGGCAATTCCGTGGCTCTCACAATGGTCGACCACGTAATCCCATTCACGATCGGCAAAGCTGTAGCGGTTCTGCACCGAAGCTATGGAAACAATTTTGCGCGCACGCTCGATGTGCTCGCGCGTAACATTCGACAATGCGACCAGCCGAATCTTGCCCTGATTTCGTAATTCGGCCAGAGTTTCAACCGAGGCCTCAAAGGGTACGACCGGATCGGGAGCGTGCAACTGATAAACATCGATGCGATCCAGTTTTAATCGCTTGAGGCTGCCTTCCACCGCTTGCCGCAGGTGAGCGGGAGTTGCATCGTGAGTCCACTGATTTGGCCCTGGACGATTCCAGCCGCCCTTGGTTGCGATGACTAGTCCCTTCGGATAAGGAAACAGGGCTTCCGCAATCAATTCCTCGCTGACGTGAGGACCGTAAGAGTCCGCTGTATCGATGAAGTTGACGTCCAGCTCGACTGCACGCCGTAGAACCGCGAGCGCAGCTTTGCGATCCTTTGGCGGACCCCAGATACCTTCGCCGGTGAGGCGCATCGCTCCGAAGCCCAAACGATTAACCGAAAGCTCTTTGCCTAATGAAACCTGTCCAGCCAGCTTTGCAGAAACTACTTTATTGTTCACGACATCCTCCAAGAATTATTCCTTAACAGTTTCTTTGTTTCATTCTCACGTACTAGGTTTGCTTCCCAAAATTAAGTTCCCAGGGCATTACTAAAACGCCCGCCTCGCCGCTGCCGACATTCAACGCTAGCTTTTCGCCTCCGGTGGAAAATGTGCGAACATCTTCTGCACTCCCTTGTCGAGGTTCTTGGTGTTCTTATCTGCGTTGTCGGAAAGTGTGTCGCTGGATGAGCCTCGCCAGATTAGATTCCTACTCTTGGCGTCGAACAGATCGACAACGAGAGAACCGACCTTATAGGTTTCAGTTGTCGTCGTTGCATCCCCGAAGCCTCCTAAGCCTCTCCAACGCCAACCTCCTCCGAAAAGCTCCCGGCGGACAGTTCAGTGATTACGGCTGGCCAGCATTCTCGGCTGACAGCGAGTGTTTTTCTGCTGTTGCAACTTTGGCCGCATTCTTTTCGACTTTCGACGGGGAAATCTGCATCTCGTAATTTTGTCCACGAACCCAGATGGCGCTGAGGAAATCGACGTTGCCGTATTTGTTGAAAGTGACATCGCTGTGAGCATAAGGAGCGCCTGAGGAAAGGACCTCGTACTCCACGAAGACGGAGTGTGAACCGTTGGCGTCTTCAATTAGTAAAAGGTTGTCGCCTGCGTCCGGCTGAGTCACCGTGTAACTGCCTGCAGGCATCTTCGTGTTCGCCGCGTAGAATGGCGACGGCGCATCAAACTTCACGGCATTGGTGATCTGTGCCATGCTTGGAATGGCACATAAGACCAATAGCAATCCCATGGGCACAATTAATCTCTTTAAAATATTCATTCTGTTTTCTCCTATGTGTTTTGCTTGTATCTGGGCATGCCATTCTGACAAGAATGTCGCACCCACAGCGAAGTATGTGCACCAGGAATGCCAAACGTTGAGTGGACCAATCGACGGCGCCAAGCGATTGAATGTAGGAAAGGTAGGATGGGTACGACCGGAACCAGGTTCCTACAAAGCTTTCGTTCCTCTAACCCGTGCGTCCTCCTTTTGACAGAAGTCAGCCAGCGGTCACTCCGAGATACGGCTAGTCTTAAGCGTGTCTTCTACGTTCCCCTTTTCCTTGCGTTAGATGGACTAACACATCCCGAGGAATTCGTCTCAACAGCCTCGAGAAGGTGATTTGGGCTGGTAATTGCTTCCTTTTCGAAGTCAAGGAAATTCCGGCGGAGATCTTTAGGAGAAAAGGTTGTCTTATGGACTGGGGGAAGAATGGAGTCAAAATCGTACACGCCCAAGAATTGGACGTGAATACGCCACAGACGTCGGGCATGACGCGGGCGGCCGCAATTACTCATGCGAAAGCCGGAGCAACTATGTTGTGGGCTGGGACGATGGTCGTCCAACCCGACGCGAAGACGGGACCGCATCACCACGGAGAACTGGAAACCGTCCTGTACATTGTGAAAGGACGAGTGCGGATGCGTTGGGGCGACCGATTAGAACTGAGTGACGAAGCTGGAGCCGGGGATTTTATTTACGTTCCCCCGTATGTGCCGCACCAGGAGATTAATGCTGATCCAAATGAGACGTGCGAAGCCGTAGTCGTACGGAATGGCCAGGAGGCGGTTGTCGTGAATCTTACTTGCAGACGCCAGAACCAGCCAGCGCTGGGCACTTAGGTCTGCCCCTTTCACCCTGAAGGGTGAATCGGCCCGACGGAACCATCACCGGCGTACGCCAACATATTAAGCCGAAGAAGCCGTCATTCAAGGCCGTTCGCCGTCGAACCGGTGGAGAGTCCCTGCAGGTTTTACACCCACCCTGCGCCAGGACTATATCGATGAATTTGTCACCGATAGCCTTAGTTGGTTTGATGGAAGGTGGGCCAGTTCCCCCGACGCGACCAAAGTGAATCCTGCGAGAGTCTTCGACCATCCTAAGAAACGGGTGTTATGAATTCCAGAGCAGGCAAATTGCTGGTAGTCGAGTCCGACGATGCTCTAAGCGAGCAGATTGTTGCAGTATTCTGCGAGGCTGGATACGAGGTTTCGACTAACCATCGGGAAGGAATGAAGGGAGTCCTCGCCTTCGATCCCGACGCGGTTGTCCTGGGCGCAGATCCACCCCAACTCGATTGCTGTGACCTTCTTTCCGAAATCAAGGCTTCCGAGCAGACTCACAACATACGCGTTGTGATGCTCTCTCCGGGAGGAGCCGAGGGGCGCACTCGGGGGCTGGATCTCGGGGCCGATGATGTGTTGTCGCTGCCCTTCGACCCGCACGAGTTGCTGTCGCGGGTTCGTTCCCAACTGCGCAACAAATCCATTGCGGACGAGCTTCGAGAGCGGCTGCGCCTCGCCGAGGAAAATCGAAACGCTACTCAGCAGGTGGTGACAGCCGTCAACGAAGAACGGCGGACGCTTCGCGTGAGTGGCCTGGCGGCTGTTGCTGTGCTTATTCTTGCTGCCCTGGTTTTTGTCTTCTTCTACCGTCGCGGCCAAGAACAGAATACGCGCGTCTATGCGGCGATCACTCGATTGCAAACCGGCATGCTCACACAACAACAATTGTTGGAACGCTCACGCCGGGCTCTTGAAGACGGCGAACGCAAATCATCTCCGGCGACCGATCCACAAGAGCTTCAACTCCAGAAGAAGAGCGAAGATCTGAGGGCGCAAATTGCAAGCAACAAGGCGGAAAACGCTTCCGCTTTGCAGAATCAATTAAAGGTCGTGGAAGGCCGCCTTCAGAAGCTCGAGACCGAGGGCAAGATTGCGCAGACGATTATCAAGTCCTATGAGCCAAGCGTTTGCCTCATCCATGTTGTGCTCGCCTTCCGCGACCACACTACCGGATTGAAATTGCACTACGCCGACATGAGTGCGACCGGCGAGCCAACAACGGACGAACACAATAACCCGCTCTTGAGCCTTACCGGTTTGGGACCGGAAGTGCACCTGGATGTTTTTGGCACCGGGTTTCTTGCTTCCGCCAGCGGACAAATCCTCACCAATCACCACGTGGCTGAGCCTTGGTGGCAGAACGATGATTTGAAGGAAATGCTCGATCAAGGCCTTGAGCCAGTTGTTGCTGAGATGACGGCGTATTTCCCCGGCGTTCCCCACGGCATCGCCATCAATACCGAGAAGATCTCCTCGGCCGCCGACGTTGCTGTCGTGAAGGGAAATGTTTCAGAACTGGGAATCAAACAGATAGCCCTTGCCGATGGACGCGGTTCCGCAGTTAGCGGAGGGCCGGTCGTGCTCTTGGGATATCCCACCGCTCTTGGTGCGATTCTGGCTCG
The DNA here is from genome assembly GCA_049589695.1 of Candidatus Sulfotelmatobacter sp. GTDB lineage: Bacteria > Acidobacteriota > Terriglobia > Terriglobales > Acidobacteriaceae > Sulfotelmatobacter. The sequence continues at coordinate 4,622 of JBAWBG010000102.1, forward strand.
GGCGGGATCAGACGCGCTCCAGTCGATCGCGACTGCATCCAAAGGCGATCCAAAGCAAGTGATGGAAAAACTCGCCCGCCGCCACCTGATCAGGCCTACCACTACTCAAGGGCACATCGGCGACGTCCTGCCTGACAAGATTGTCTATGATGCCCAAACCACTTCGGGCGGCTCAGGCGGTCCGCTTTTCAATAACGAAGGCAAAGTCATAGGGATTAACTTTGCCATGGTGCGTGAATTCGGGGGATCGAATTTCGCCATTCCTGTTGGCTACGGGAAGTCACTTCTGAAACCTTAAAGGCGGAGACTTCGCAGAAACCGTGGGAGCGGGCTGACCCGCGCTCGCTTTTGATTTCTCTCGATAAGGCTGCCC
>JBAWBG010000103.1:0-16024 GCA_049589695.1 Candidatus Sulfotelmatobacter sp.
TTCGCCGGTGCGCATAGTAATGTTTACAATCCGCTCAATTCCGCACTCGTCCATCACTCGAAGAACGTCAGCAGGATTGAGGGCATCCAGATGATTGTGGTAATCGATAACGGGAAACTTCGGTCGAAGAATCTCGTGGACAGGAGAAACCAGCATGGAGCGCGGTTGAAAATCGCTGAGGCACAAATCCACTTCGGCCTTCGCCGTTACCATGGCAACGAAAGGATCTTGTTCGGGTCCTTTGTTGCTCATGTAGCTCGCTCCCGAGCGATCCGGCAGTAGACTGGACGGCAGCCGAAGTTTCGTTTTGTTATGCACACGATTTCCATTTATTACGAAATGCTTCACTAGCGATCAGAGTCTAATATAATATCGCGCTGCACGGAAGCGGAATGCCTAACAAAATTATGCGAGTGACAATTAGCACTTTATTCTTCTGTTTGTGTTCACTGATCGTTACGGCGGGCGTTACCACCGCAAGTGAATCGTCAAATGCCGACGGTGTGGGCGCCGGCGAAGCTCGAGCGAGCATCGGGCCAGACCGCATTACCCTGGAAAACCGCCTCTTCGCGGCTCGATGGTTTTTCATCGACGGTAAAATTGCCAGGCTGGATTTAGTCGAGCACCCCGCAGAAAAACATATCCCGCTGTCGAATGATCTCTTTGTTCTTAAGTTCCGTAATGGAGAAATTCTGCCCTCTTCGACAATGGAGCCTCAGGGTGATCCACAAATAGAGAGTCTGCGCGCCGAACCCGACACCTTAAAGTCTGCGGAACGTTTTCCAGGAGAGCAGGTGATCATCAACCTGGAAGATCACAAAAGGCAATTGTCGGTGACATGGAGAGGAATACTACGGGATGGATCTAATTATCTGAGGCAGGAAATCTCGCTCCATGCCACCACCGATCAACCCATCACCGAAATCGAACTATTCAACTTCAAATCGCCCACCGCGCGCGTCGACGGGAGAGTCAAAGGTTCTCCAGTAATCATCGAGAACATCTTTCTTGGCTTTGAACATCCTCTCTCTATCTGCCATGTGAACAATGAGGAAGTAATGTGTTCCATGCATCGCGAACTACCTCTGCGCGCGGGCCAGACAGTGACGTACTCCTCGGTGATTGGCATCAGCCAGCCAGGGCAGATGCGGCGCGGTTTCCTCAGCTACATCGAGCACGAGCGGGCCCGCCCTTACTCGCCATTCCTGACGTACAACTCGTGGTATGACATCGGCTTTAATAATCCATACGACGAGGCAGCCGCTCTCGATGTAATTCATTCCTTCGGCCACGAGCTGGCCGAAAAGCGTAACGTCAAATTGGACTCATTCCTGTTTGACGATGGCTGGGATGATCCTCATACGCTGTGGAGTTTCGGTCCCGGATTTCCCAATGCCTTTACCCCCCTGAAAGATGCTGCCGAAAAATACGGTGCTGCGCCGGGCGTTTGGCTCTCGCCTTGGGGCGGATATGACAAAGCCAAGGAAGAGCGGCTGAAGTACGGACGCCAGCAAGATCTCGAAACCAATGCTGGTGGCTTTGCCCTTTCCGGACCAAAGTATTATGCACGTTTTCGGGAAGTCACTCTGAAGTTCATCCACGATTATGGGGTTAACCAGTTCAAGATCGATGGCACGGGAAACGTGAATAGCGTGTTGCCGGGAAGTCAGTTCGACAGCGACTTTCAGGCGGCCATCAGTCTCATGCGCGAATGGCGCTCGGTTAATCCGAAACTTTTCATCAATCTGACTACCGGCACTTATCCTTCCCCTTTCTGGCTGCAGTATTCCGATTCCATCTGGAGGAGTGGGGACGATACTGCATTTGCGGGCGTCGGTTCATGGCGCGAACGTTGGATCACTTATCGGGACGCGGCAACATATCACGGCATCGTCCAAGCCGGACCGCTGTTTCCCTTGAACTCTCTCATGCTGCACGGAATGGTTTATGCGCGGCAAGCGGAACATCTTGATTCGGATCCGGGGAAGGATTTTCTGAATGAGGTTCACTCTTACTTCGGCAGCGGAACGCAGTTGCAGGAGATGTATGTTACTCACTCCCTCCTATCGAACGAGGACTGGGACGCGCTGGCGGAAGCAGCACAATGGGCGAGACGCAACGCGGGCGTCCTGATCGACACGCACTGGATCGGGGGCGATCCAAGCCAACTGCAAGTTTACGGTTGGGCGGCATGGTCGCGCGAAAAAGGCATTATCACATTGCGCAATCCAAGCGACAAGAAGCAGAACTATGCGCTCGATGTGGCGAAGGCGTTCGAGCTGCCGGCAAGAGCGCCGCGAAAATATCAGGCCCGCAGCCCCTGGCGCAAAGACCGCGACAGCAAAGCTTTCTCTCTTGCGGCGGGCGAGCTGAAGACACTAACGCTTGCTCCTTTTGAAGTAATGAACCTGGAAGCATCCCCGGAGAAATAGTTAGTTGTCATCCGGTACGCTGCGTCGCTTCGAGTTGACATTTTGCTTCTCTAGGAGCGAATGCACGGAGACTCAACTGTTGCGCCAACGCGTGGCCGACAAAACTCCAGTCCTTGTACTCGAGAACGATGAGTTCTAGAATGGCCACGTCGCACCGGAGGATGAATGCTTTCGCGCAGAATCGGTCTTGTCTTGGCTGCCATAATGTTTTGCGGTTTGTTCATGGGCGCAGGTCAGGAAAGCTCGAATGCTCCGAGGCAAGTCACCTATGACCGGGACATCGCTCCGATTTTGTTTAAGAATTGCGTTGTATGCCACCGCGACAACAACATCGCTCCCATGTCTCTCATGACGTACAAGGATGCGCGTCTGTGGGCGCCGGCAATTCGCGAAGCCGTCGTGCAACGCAAGATGCCGCCCTGGCACGCCGATCCCAAAGTAGGCGATTTCATCAACGATCCCAGGCTTACCGACGAGGACATTAAGATGATCGACGCTTGGGTCAGAACTGGCACCAGGGAAGGCGACGCAAAAGACCTTCCAACGGCTCCCGTGTTTCCCATCGGCTGGCACATCAAGCCAGACGTGGTATTCACAATTCCGGAGTTTACGGTGAGCGGCGGTAGTCAGGACGATTACGAATACATTTACGTTCCCACCAACTTCACCGAGGACAAGTGGATCCAGGCCGCGGAGGTGCTTCCCGGAGATCGGCGCGTAGTGCATCACGCAACCGTGTCGGTGATTGCGGCCGATAAAGTGGCAAAGGAAGTAGTCGAGCATGGCAAAGCGGACGCGGGAGTCGATAAATATCATTACCGCACCGGCAAGGTGTTGCACTTGAGACCCGACGCACCCGTCATCGACGATGGGTGCTCGTCGCCGGATGGTGGCGGAGTTCCGGGCAAGGGATCCGGATATCTGAACATCGTGCCGGGAATCTATTTGCCGGGTCACTTGGCCGAGACTCGCCCTGCGGGCTACGCACTGAGAATTCCGGTAGGCTCCTATTTGCAGTTTCAAGTTCACTACAGCAACCACACTGGCGAAGACGTGAAAGATCGCACCAGCATTGGACTGGTTTTTGCCAGAGAACCGGTGAAGCACGAGATTGCGCAATACGAAATCTGGAATGACCTCTTTCTGATTCCGCCCAATGACAACGATCACCGGGTGACCTCGTGTTTTACGGTACCGAAAGACGTGACCGTTTTGGCCTATACCGCTCACATGCATTTTCGCGGCAAAAGTATGACCACCGAAGCCATCTATCCGGACGGCCATCACGAGGTCCTGTTAAATGTCCCGCACTATGATTTCCGCTGGCAGGAAACTTATTTCCTGAAGCACCAATTCTTGTTGCCGAAGGGTACGAAGCTCGTGACCACCGCTTACTTTGACAACTCATTTGATAATGCCCAGAATCCGGATCCCTCGAAAGCTATTCGGTGGGGTGAGCCCAGCGACGAAGAGATGATGGGCTTCTGGTTGCAATTCGCCGATCCTAAACTGGTTGACGAAAAGGCTGCGGTCGCGAGCAAATGAAGTGAACCGCGACGCGAAACTTTTAAATGCCGAATCTCAACCGTTACTTTCTTCACTCGATTTTTTATCGACCTTCTTATCAATCTATTAGGAGCGCCTGATCATGGAAGTGACTCGTCGCAGTTTTCTCGTCTCGGCCGCGACCGCTGCTTACGCTCCTGCACTGCTGGGCGCAACCGACAAGGCCGGCACGAAACTGCCGATCCTCGGACGAGACGATCATCGGTACGAGGCCATTCACGACTGGGGCGAACTGCCGCGCACCATCAAGTTCGGAAATACGCATGGGGTCTGCGAAGACTCGCAAGGCAATATTTATATCCACCACACAGTGAACGCGGCCAGCGAGAGCCAGGACACGATGGTGGTCTTCGATCACGACGGGAAGTTCGTCCGTTCCTGGGGACGGCAGTTCAAAGGCGGCGCCCACGGACTGACGATCCGCAGGGAAGGAAGCGAAGACTTTCTCTACCTTTGCGATTTCCAGCATGGCATCGTGACCAAGCGAACTTTGAAGGGGGAAGAAGTATTTACCCTGGGATATCCGGCGGAATCCGAGGCCTACAAGCCCAAAGACAAAAGCTCGGCAGTACCATATCGTCCCACTAACGTGGCGATCGCTCCGAATGGCGACATTTACGTAGGCGACGGGTACGGATCGAGCTTTATCAATCAGTACAATCAAAAAGCGGAATTTATTCGCACCTTCGGCGGGCTGGGCAAAGGCGACGATCAACTGGATTGTCCGCACGGGTTGTGGATAGACACGCGTGAGCAGACCCCGCTTCTGGTGGTCGCCGACCGGGGCAACAGCCGGTTACACCGATTCAGCCTGGATGGCAAACACGTCGACTTCATTCTGGGCACCACGAACATGCCTTGTTACCTGCATGAGCGGAATGGAGAAGTCGTGATCCCGGATCTTTTAAGCAAGGTGGTGATTCTTGATCGCAAGAACAGTATGGTTGCAAGTTTAGGCGAGGGGCAATTTTCAAAAACTGATTGGAGCACGGTTCGAAATCAGGAACACGGAAAATTTGTTCCCGGAAGGTTTGTTTGTCCGCATAGTACCTGCTTCGATCACGAGGGCAATATTTTCGTAGTGGAGTGGGTTGAAGCGGGCAGAGTTACAAAACTGCGGCGCTTAGCCTGACCAATAAATTCTCGTTTCGCAGCGCGTTCAAGCAGACGTCGCCAAGAGGCAAACGCCCACTTCATGAAATCCCCCACGGAGCACGATGTTGAGGCATCAGTAGAGCCGCTGCCCGGTCTGAACCGCGCTTGAGCCGAAAGTTCTCCGCATCCCATTCCAGCATCTCATGCGTGCGCACGGCAATGCAGCCCAGCATCAGCGTCTCCACGATCGGGGCCTCGTAGGCGTAATTCGCGCGAGCGGGTGGACCGCCCTGGCAAGCATGCACCCATTCCAGAAAGTGCGGCGCATCCGCGCTGCTGGCGCTGCCGCCGAGCTCTGGTCTGGCCGGCTGAAACGGTTCTTCTTTTTTTGCTGTCGTAGGGAAAGGCATGGTCATCTTTCCATCTTTAGATAGCACGCGCGGATCCTGCCCCATAAACGCCGTCATCAGCTTGCCATTATCGCCTGTATAGATCACTCCTTCGCCGCCCGTTCCCATCTCCGCGTCATCGGATAATTCTGGCGGGCGTCTCGGTTCAATGCCGCCGTCGAACCAGTTCAGCTTCAGTTCAGGACGCGCCTCAGTCTTCGCGAAGTTGAAATGCACCGAGGATGCGACCGGATAACTTTCGGGAAACAGATCGGTCGAACTTGCCTCGATGCGACTCGCCGCTTGCAGTCCGACTGCGCGCGCAATCGTATCGAAGCCATATTCCCCCATGTCTCCGAGAGCGCCGCAGCCAAAGTCACACCAAGCGCGCCAAACAAATGGCAGGTAGCTTTTGCTAAATGGCCGCATCGGCGCAGGCCCCAGCCACATATCCCAGTTCAGCCCGTCAGGAATTTCGTCCGCATGCGCCGGTGTGGGAAGTCCCTGCTTCCAGAACGCCGAGGCGCGCTTGGTCCAGATGTCGATGGAGCGCACTGGTCCGATGACGCCGCTACTCAAGAGATTGTGCACCTGCTGCGATTCTGGAGAATTCGAGTTGAAGATTGAAACCTGCGTCGCGCGTTTCGTCTCGTTCGCTACACGAACCATCTCGCGACACTCCCACACGCTGTGGGCCATTGGTTTCTGGCTATACATATGCTTTCCCGCCCGCATTGCGGCGATCGCAATCGGAGCATGCCAATGATCGGGAGTGCTCACTATCACCGCGTCGAGATCCTTCTCCGTCGCGAGGAGTTCGCGAAAATCTTCATACGCCGTACAGCCTGTGTAGTTGGCCTTCGCCTTCCCGCGTTCCTTCGCGTAGAACGCGTTAACGATGTTCTGCGCCACGTCACGACCCGCGGTTGCCCCGGGCAGCGTTCCACCCCAAGAGGAATCTCGCAGAACCATGCGCACCTTGTTCCGCAATTCATTGGGACCCCAATCCAGGTAATCGCTGCTGCCGCGGTTCACGTCACACACAGAAACTACCTGGATTTCAGGCAGCCGCAGCACATCCAACATAACGCGCAGCCCCTGGGATCCGACGCCAATGCACCCAATTGTCAGCTTGTCGTTCGCTCCGGCGCGAGGTAAGGCAATTCCGAATCCACCCAGCGACAGCGCCGCAGCCGCTGATCCAAACCCCTGAAGTACGTCGCGTCGGTTCATGGAAACATCTCGTTGCGCTGGGGGATACGTAATAGTTCGCGGTAGGAATACGGAAACTTTTTCATGGCAAGCAGCTTAAACCTAAGGCCTCGCCTTTGTCTCATACGCTGGCCGTGATGTGTATCCACTGAAGGTTGCAAGAGGCGGCGTGCGAACGGCGAGCGTTTCCCATGCCGTCGAAGACAACGTCGCAGCATCGCCTTGTATTGCCGAAATCCTCTTGGGCGTCGCGTGCGAACCGTAAATACAACGTTGCCGCCAATCTGTTTTCCTGCTTAAGACTGGTTTGTCTTGCTCCTGCAGCGAGGCAGCGGTAGAACGCAGTGTCCTGCGAAGATTAGTTAAGCTGCCTCACCCAGATGTTCCGAAAGCTGATCGGCTCGCTGTGATCGCCGTGCGCTTGCAGCTTAATCGGTGCGGTTTCGTACTTCTTGTACGACGGCCGTCCAATGTACAGTGTCTCGCCCTTCAACTCGAATTGATTCTGCACGAGGACGCCATTAAAAAAGACGGTGACGAATGCCGGCGTTTTGAGCGAGCCGTCGGCATTTGAACACCGGCGCAGTCCACACTACATCGTAGCTCTGCCACTCACCGGGCTTTCGACTCGGGTTCACCAGCGGAATGCTCTGCTTGTAGATGCTGCCGGCCTGTCCGTTGACGTACGTCTTGTTTTGGTATGAATCGAGAATCTGCAACTCGTATCCCGCGTCGCCCGGACCGGTGGAGGCTAGGAATACTCCGCTGTTGCCGCACGCCTGCCCACTGCCGGTGATGTTCTCGGGAATCTTCCACTCGAGGTGAAGCTGGTAGTCCCTGAAAGTTCGCCGGGTTTCGATATTTCCAACAGCCTTGTTCACGATCAGAACGCCCTCGGCGACGATCCACTGGGCGGGCGACTTGTCCCGACTCGATACCCACTGATCGAGGTTCCCACCGTCGAACAAGACAACTGCATCGGATGGAGGCGCGGCATTCGTTGTGCCCGGGGTTACGATTTTAGGCACCGGTTCCCATATTTCCGTATCTTCTGGTTTCGCTGGAACTCGAGCGGTGGGCGCCGGCTGTTGTGCGGAGAGTAGGGCAGTCGCGCCAAGCAAGATCGCGCATAAGAAGCCCTTCGATAAGCGAGCGCAAATGTGAGAGGCAGTTAGCCTGATTGTAATTTCCAATTGATCTCCAGATTTTTATAAGCGTACACCCAACGTCCGCTTCATCGAACTCCGATCGGGCGCGAGCTTCTAGGTCGCTGGCTGCTTGCCTCTCGCCTGACGATCTGAAATCTCTGAGGTTCTGACTAGCTCACTTCCACGGTGAGAAAAATTCAAAAAAAAGCTTGCATTAGAATTAGTGTTGTAGTTAACTATAACAGCATAACTGGTCGACGTGCAAAAGTTCTCGGATACCGACCTGATTTGAAAAACGAGATTTAAGGAGAATGGAACATGAAATCCCTTCGAGTTGCGCTGTTTGTGTTATCTATCGGTCTAACGTACCTCTCTACCGCGGTTTACGCCCAATCCGACGGGCAAAAATCCTTCGACGAAATAAAAACTCTCGCCGGATCCTGGGAAGGATACGTGAAAACGGTGCCGCGAGATGCGGACATTGAAGGAAAGCTCACGCGAGTTACGCTGCGCGTAACTTCCATGGGCAACGCGATCGTGCATGAGATGTCGGCGGATGGAAGGTCCGACGATCCCATCACCATGCTTTATCTGGACGGGGATCGTCTGCTTCTGACGCACTATTGCGACGCAGGGAATCGGCCACGAATGGCGGGCAAGATGATGCCGGATGGGAAAACGGTGGACTTCGATTTTCTCGATGTCGCCGGTAGCACGCAGTACGGGCATATGCACCATGCGGTCTTTACTGCGATCGATGCAAATCATCACACCGAAGACTGGACCTACATGGAACCGGGGGACAAGCTGGTGCATGCGCACATGGAACTGCGGCGCACGAAGTAACAGAGGTATCTCGAGTGAGGCTATCTGGAAAAAATCATGGACCGTGAGTGGAACGACAGTCAGCCGATTTACCGCCAACTCCGCGACCGGGTCGTCGCTATGATACTCGACGGCGTGCTCAAAGAGGGCGATCCGTTGCCGTCGGTGCGCAATGTAGCGGCGGAATATCGGGTCAATCCACTCACGGTTCTGAAGGGCTATCAACAACTCGTGGATGAGGGGCTCGTCGAGAGTAAGCGGGGCCTCGGCATGTTCATCAATGCCGGCGCCCGCATTCTGTTGTTGCAGGGCGAACGGCAGAAGTTTCTAGGCGAAGAGTGGCCCAGGGTGTACGCAACCATTGAGCGGCTAGGCCTGACGGCCAAGGAGCTGTTACATGACGCATCTTCCCCAAGGGACCGGTCGCCGAATGCTGGAGAGAAGAAGGAGCCGAAGAAATGACAGTGATCGAAGCACGCGGTCTGCGCAAGGCCTTCGGCAAAACCATCGCGCTGGATAGCGTCAACCTGCGAGTGGAAGAGGGCAGCATCCTTGGACTCATTGGTCCCAACGGAGCAGGAAAGAGCACCGCGCTCAACGCGATCCTTGGCCTCACTCAATATGAAGGAGAATTGAAGGTGCTGGGACTCGACCCCTGGACGCAGCGTGACCAACTCGTGCGCGATGTGTGTTTCATCGCCGATGTGGCTGTACTGCCTCGATGGATGCGCGTTTCCCAGGCCCTCGACTACATGCCCGGCGTACATCCGCGATTCGATCGCGCCAAGGCGGAAGGTTTCCTGGCGAAGACCGACATCCGGCATACGAGCAAGATCCGGGAGCTATCGAAGGGCATGGTAGCCCAGCTGCACCTCGCTCTGGTGATGGCCATCGATGCAAGATTACTGGTATTGGATGAGCCGACGCTTGGCCTCGATATCCTCTATCGCAAGCAGTTCTACGATTCTCTGCTGAACGATTACTTCGATCGCAGCCGCACGATTGTCGTGACCACGCACCAGGTCGAAGACGTTCAACACGTCCTCACTGATCTGATGTTCATCCATCGCGGACGCATCGTACTCGATTGCAGCATGGAGGAATTCGAATCGCGCTATCTGGAAGTTGCGGTGCATCCGGATCGTGTCGCAGCGGCACGGGCACTCAAACCGATTCACGAGCGCCAGCTATTGGGTCGGAGCATTCTGCTCTTCGATTTGAAGTTCAATCCTATCGATCGTCAGCAGTTCGCTGATCTCGGCGATGTGCGCACGCTGAGCATTGCCGACTTGTTCGTTGCTTTATTAGAAGACAGGCCGGGAAATCGGACCGGCAACGCCGAAGGAGCAGCCTGATGAATATTCAAACAAATACTTTGCCTGAGTCCTTTCGCTCTCAGCAAACCGCACCGGCAACTTTAGCGAAGACTCGGCCCTTTTATTGGTCGGTGCGCCGCGAACTCTGGGAGTACCGCTCCATTTATCTGGCACCTCTCGCAATTGCGGGGGCCGTTCTGCTTGGCTTCATATTCGTGCTCGTACCTCTTCCGCAAACCATGCGGACTGTGACGTCGCTTGACCCTTCTCTGCAGCGCACAGCACTCGCCCAGCCCTATGACTTCGCCGCAGCTCTAATCATGGGGGCGGCCTTTATCGTGAGCTTCTTCTACTCTCTCGATACGCTTTATGGTGAGCGCCGCGACCGCAGCATCTTATTCTGGAAGTCACTGCCGGTCTCTGATCTCACTGCCGTGTTAGCGAAAGCGAGTATTCCGCTTCTGGTTCTGCCCATGGTCGCCTTCGTCATCACCTTCCTTACGCAGTCCATCATGCTGTTGTTAAGCAGCGGGGTCTTGCTGGCCAGCGGTCTGAGTGTGGCGACGCTGTGGACGAGGTTAGAGCTGTATCAGACATTGTGGGGGCTGCTCTACCATCTCGTGACGGTGCATATGCTCTGGTATGCGCCCATCTATGCCTGGCTGCTGCTAGTCTCCGCGTGGGCGCGCCGCACGCCCATTCTCTGGGCGCTTTTGCCGCCGCTCGCGATTGGCGTCTTCGAGAAAGTCGCTTTCCATTCTTCGCATTTCGCCGCGCTGATCCAAAGTCGCTTCAGCGGAGGGTCTGAGGCGGCCGACTCCATGCAGGGGAACTTTCCGATCCAGCCCGGAATGCACCTCACTCCTGGTAGTTTCCTGATCAGCCCGGGTCTGTGGCTCGGCCTCGTAGTCGCGGCGGCATTTCTTGCCGCAGCAGTACGCCTTCGCCGCTATCGCGAACCGCTCTGATTGGCAGGCCTGATTCGGCAGTTCGCGAGAGGAGGAAAGAATATGGGTGCAGCAGTAACAATGAAACGGACTGTAGAAGCGTCACCGCGGTTTAGGGCCAGAATTACAGCTTCCTTTTATTTGGTGACCATACTGATGGGAGGACTTGTCCTCCTGGTTCACGGCAGGTTGGCCTTGGTAATGGACCTTGTCGCGACCGCGTGCTATCTCGCGGTGACGGCTCTCTTCTATGACTTGTCTAAACCGGTGAACCGGAGCCTCTCTTTTGTTTGCGGCGTCCTTGAGCCTCGTGCGCTCGACCGGGGCATAAGCAACCTGCCGCCCCGGGGGAATGACTAGTTAAAGGAGCACAAAATGCGATCTCCACTACTAGTTCTTCACATTATCGGCGGCACCTTAGGGATGCTATCTGGATTTGTCGCAGTGTTTCTGCGCAAAGGTTCGCGGCAGCATGGCCTCGCTGGAAACGTGTTCGTCATAGCAATGCTGACCCTGTCATCAACCGGAGTGTTGCTAGCGCTCATGAAGTCTCAACCAGGCAATGTTCTGGGCGGCACTCTCACGTTCTACCTGGTAGCAACGGCGTGGCTGACCGCCCGACGCAGGGACGGTCAACCTGGTCTATTCGATTGGGTTGCTCTTCTGATTGTCTTGGCGGTCGGGGTGATTGAAGTCACCTGTGGCGTGGAAGCCACGGCTAGTCAGACGGGCTTGAAGTATGGATACCCTCCCGGTCCTTATTTCTTCATGGGATCGGTAGCACTGCTTGCTGCCACGGGAGACGTCCGTATGCTCGTGCGCCGAGGGATTTCTGGCACACAACGTCTCGCGCGGCATCTTTAGCGCATGTGCTTTGCTCTATTCATCGCCGCCGCCTCCATATTCCTGGCCCGGCAACAACTCTTCCCGGCTCTGATGCGCAAGACCGGGACGCTCGTATTCTTGAGTATCCTGCCACTGCTGCTGATGATTTTCTGGCTGGTCCGAGTCCGACTGACAAATGCGTACAAGGAAAAAACAATTCTGGCGCGTGCACCCATGATTCAATCCCTGGTAGAGAAACGGGTAGTAATGATCGCGTCGTATTTTTGCGACTGACGGCGGATTTTGCGTCGAGAATCCAGATTAGTCTATCCTCGGCTTTGAACCCAAGCCATTGAATCCGGTTTCGACAGGAAAGTCGCTGAATGATCTCTCGTCTTTTTCCATTTTTTCTATTTGCCGTTTTCGTTCCAACATCGTTGCTCGCGCAACCGGAAACGCAAACTATTAACGGCTGGCAGATGCAAGACTCCGCAAAAGTTGCGGCTGCAGCTCCGGTCATTTCGACAATCGGTTTTCACCCGCAAGGTTGGTATGCCGCCACCGTGCCCGGAACCGTGCTTACCACACTGGTAAATAACAGTGTCTATCCGGAGCCGCTGTACGGAGAGAACATGCGCGCGATTCCGGAGAGTTTGAACAAGACCAGCTACTGGTATCGCGCAACCTTTACTGTGCCTGCGGCCTACAAAGGCCGTCACACCTGGCTACATTTCGGCGGTATCAACTACACGGCACAGATCTGGGTAAACGGGCACGAGGCCGGAACGATGCGCGGCGCCTTCATACGAGGTGACTTTGATATCTCTGAGTTTGTAAATCCCAGCCGCCGCGCTGTTTTGGCTGTCCTGGTCGCGCCGCAGCCTCATCCCGGCATACCGCACGAGCACACTGTTGCGAACGGCGTGGGCCAGAACGGCGGCGAGACCGCTATCGATGGGCCGACATTTCTCTCCACGATTGGATGGGACTGGCTTCCCGCGGTCCGCGATCGGGATACCGGTATCTGGCTTCCGGTCACCATGGATGCAACCGGGCCCGTCGTGGTGAGGGATCCATTCATTACTGCTGATCTGGCAGCATCGCACGAAAGCGCAGAGCTTCACATTTCCACAACGCTGGAGAACAAATCGTCTAAGCCCGTTACTGGCACGCTTACCGGCATCATTCATTTGCAGAATGGAGGGAACCAAAGTGCGCTGGGAAGCGAGATTAGCTTCCACAAACGTGTGACGGTTGCGGCGAATGGCACGGAAACGGTTGCGCTCGACCCCCAATCGACACCGGAACTGCATCTTTCTAATCCCAAGCTGTGGTGGCCCAACGGTTATGGCCAACAAAACTTGTACACTCTCACGCTACGCTTCGATGTGGGGGCCAAAGCAAAGACTTCAGATATCGCGACGCGGCAGTTTGGTATTCGCAAGATTGAGTACCAGGTGCCGGACTCCGAAAACCTTACACTCTCAGTTAATGGAGTTCGAGTGATGGCGCGCGGGGGCAACTGGGGCCTGGATGAGGCAATGAAGCGGGTTTCTCGAGAAAGGCTGGACGCTCAGTTTCACATGCATGCCCTGGCCAACCTGAATATCATCCGGAATTGGGTGGGACAGAGCACAAGCCCCGACTTCTACGATATGGCTGACAAGTATGGAATTCTGCTGTGGGATGAATTTTTTCAACCCAATCCAAATGACGGTCCGGACGTGACCGACATTCCCACATACCTTGCCAACGTTACTGATAAGGTAGTTCGCTACAGAAACCATCCATCGATCGCAGTCTGGTGTGCGCGCAACGAGGGTTATCCGCCCAAAGAACTTGACGACACATTGAAGACGCTTATGGCTCGCCTCGACCCGACGCGGCTCTACCAGTCGAACTCTGCCGATGGACGCGGCGTCTCGTCACATGGACCTTACTACTGGCGTTCGCCGCGCTTCTTCTATGCGTTTAACGAAAGTTTTAAGACCGAGACTGGTTCCGTCTCTATTCCTACTATCGAATCCATCCAGGGCATGATGCCGCAAAAAGATTGGGAAACCATCAATGACGATTGGGCGCAACACGACATGGCGGCCGGCGCGCAACGCGGCAACGAGTTCCCTACGTCGCTTGCTGAACGCTACGGGCACATTCGCAATCTTGCCGACTTCGTCCAGAAAGGCCAACTGGCGACGTATGAAGCTTTTCGCGCCATGTATGAAGGACGCAACGCCGAAATGTTCAAGACCACTACGGGCGTACTTACCTGGATGAGTCATCCGGCGCAGCCCAGCTTCGTCTGGCAGCTCTACCATTACGATCTCGAGCCCAACGCGGCTCTGTACGCGGTAAAAAAGGCTTCCGAGACCGTACATGTGCAGTTTAACGAAGAAAACCGCGGTATTGAGGTGGTCAATAATCGTCCGGATACATTGAATGCGGTCAATGTAAATGTGCTTATCTATCGTTTTGACGGCACGCTGGATTCGCACGAAAGATATCCTGTGGCACATGTACCCGGCAGCAGCACGATCAAGGCCGCGCAAATCGACGTCAGCGCGCGTATTACGCCGCTTTACTTCATCAAGCTCGATCTAACCGACGCGAACGGAAATTTGCTCTCTACAAATTTTTACTGGCAGCATGTCGCGCAAGATCAGTTCGACGGTCTCATGAATCTTCCGAGAGTCATCCTTGACGCGGAAGCCAGCTCTCACATCGAGGGCGACAAAACGCTCGTTACGGTAACGTTGCACAACAACACAAACAACGTCGCTCTGCTTGCGCATTTGCAGCTTCATCAAAAGAAAAGTGGCCGGCGTGTCCTGCCCGTATTTTATTCAAATAACTATATTTCGCTGGTGCCCGGCGAATCCTCAACCGTCTCGATCGAAGCGGCGACCAAGGACCTGCTGGGAGACCTGCCGCTCGTTGAACTGGACGGATACAACGTGGATGTGAAGCCCCTTGACAGCCCCGTATCGCTCGCCCCCAATCTCAATGCGCAACCATCGCACTGGCCCGTCACAGAAATCGTTCCTGAGGGAAGGTAGTTACAGTGTTTGGAATGGAGCAGTGCTTGGAAGAGCACTTAGAGTCAAGGTTCGGGTTGGGGACGCAAGCGGTGTGCAGTAAGATTCGCTATGAGTGATTCACCCCGCAAATTTAGCGGCATACCTTACCATGGAGGGTAATTGGTAGGGAGGAAGTCGATGGCGTTGGGAACCGGATGGTCCAAGACCTGGACCTATTTTGAAGGGGACTGGCACGAAGGCAATTTCCCCATCATGGGGCCGCGGACGCATGCGGCGTGGCTCTGCTCCATGGTGTTCGACGGCGCGCGTGCGTTTGAAGGGGTTACACCCGATCTCGATCTCCACTGCGCCCGGGTGAACGATTCCGCAAAGAAGCTCTTTCTCAAGCCTGTGGTTGCGGCCGAAAATTGGGCTGCGCTCGCTCGCGAAGGCATAAAACGATTCGATAAGGACGCCGCGCTCTACATTCGACCCATGTATTGGGCTGAAAAGGAAGGGCCTTGGGTTCAGGCCCACGATCCCGAATCCACTCGGTGGTGTCTGGCAATTTATGAGGCGCCCATGCGTGTGCCGAAAGGATTCTCTATCACCCTGTCCCCTTACCGGCGGCCGACCATTGAAACTATGCCGGTGGATGCGAAAGCAGGATGTCTTTACCCTAACAATTCCCGTTCTCTTTTCGAGGCGCACGAACGCGGCTTCGACAATGCAATTGTGTGCGACATGCTGGGGAACGTCGCTGAGCTGGCCACCTCCAATGTCTTCCTGGCGAAGGACGGCGTAGTATTTACACCGATTCCAAATGGAACATTCCTTTCGGGCATTACACGGCAGAGGGTGATGGGATTATTGCGAGATGCTGGCGTAACCGTGGTCGAGAAAACTCTAACCTACAATGATTTCGAGAAGGCAGATGAGATTTTCGCGACTGGAAACTATTCCAAGGTGGTTCCGGTGACTCTGATCGGGGATCGCCCATTACAATTTGGACCGCTCTATACCAAGGCTCGGGAGCTCTACTGGTCGTTCGCGCATTCATGACCGTATTCATGACAAAGACCTCCGCTGCAGAGTTTTTGCTTCCCATTTGGCAAAGAGTGCTGAAGCGATCCTCGGTCCAGGCAAAGGACAATTTCTTCGACCTTGGTGGTAGCCCAGCATTGGCCGCGGAATTATTTTCCGAGATCGCTAAGATCTGCGGACGGCATCTACCGAAGGTGCTGATTTATTC
>JBAWBG010000104.1:0-3692 GCA_049589695.1 Candidatus Sulfotelmatobacter sp.
GTTCATGGGCCTACTCGCTCAAGATTGCCGGAGTTGTGCTCGGAGCAAATGCGCTAGGGTGGGCCATCTATCGTGCAGGTCAGCGAAAAGAGGATCACTTGGCCGGATGATTGTCCGAAAGCTGCTAGCCGTGTAGAGGAGTGATTATGTTTCCCGGCCTATGGGAACCGCACATCCAGACTATAAATCTCCTGCGTGCTCTTATCCCGCATCAGCAGCGGCGAATCATCAGGAGCGAGGCCGACCCAGAATTCCCATGGATCGAATCCCCGCGGGATTTCTTTTAGGCTGAGCAAGTGGTCGACCTTGCCGTTCGCTACATTCACGCGCACGATGTCGTCGATCTTGTCGGGATAATCTTCCGCATAGATATATTTGCCATCGTGGGACCAGTTCTCGAAAGCGAAACGCGAAACCGCGAGCAGCCTCCAAGATTTCTTCTCCGTGTCGTAGAGCATCAGCTTGCTTGAGTCAGCGGAAAGTGCCGTGATATAGCGCCCGTCACGCGAACAGCGCGGACTGAAAAGATTTTCCGAATCCGGCACGTCCGAGACTTGCGCGGTATTCACGTCAGCAATGTGAATGTTCGGGCCGGTGGCCTTTTCGTACTCCAGCCACGGCATCCCCGCAAAAACAATCGCGTCGCCCTTGGGCGTCCACGTGGGATCGCCTTGATTGTGGTCCCCTGGAGTCACTTCACGAGGCGTGCCACCTTCAGCCGGCATCACAAATATCTTCCATGGCTTTCCGGGACGTGACGCCATGAATGCAATCTGATTTCCGTCTGGCGACCAGCGCGGCATGTGCGCGAGCATCGGCGCGTAAGTGAGTTGGGTCCGTGAGCTTCCATCCGCTTTGCTGCGCCAGAGTGTGAGATCGGGATGCGACACATAAACGATCCACTCGCCATTGCGGGTGGTGTCGGCCTCCCCTGCAGATACGCCCGGCAAATCGATAGAGAACTGTTTTGATTTGCCATCCAACTGGATCAAATCGAAGCGCCGCTGTTGGCCGATGACGAACAACTTCTTCCCGTCCGGACTCGGCGTCGGATTGCTGAACAAAAGCGGACCGACCGTCAGTTGACTAGGTCCAGTCTCGGCTTTGCCAAACAGATTCCGTAAAAATGACGCGCCTTCGCGCAACGCCCAGATATTCTGCGTGTGGTCGCGAGTGGATTCAAAAAGAAAATATTTTCCATCCGGCGTCCAGGTTCCACCAAACTCCTGCGCCGGCTTGTTCCAGTCGGGCAATACCGGGTGCAGATTCTTCCCTTCCGGCGAGATTTCCCACAACGAAGAAGTACGCTGGTCGGTATTGCGGATGGTGAAGCGCAACTTTCGACCATCTGGAGAAAATCGAGGAGCGAAAGGGACCCCGGCAACGCTGATGAGTTCATGCGAATCGGATCCATCAGGATTGCACACATACAGAGTGGATTGCTTTGCGTATACGATGTGTTGGCCATCGGGAGCCCAGGTGGCGGCGTGAGCCAGAATGTTTCCCACGGGCCGGAGGGAGCCCGCGGGTAGCGGCAATATCCACACCGGCCACTCTGTCTCGGAGCCTTCGGCTTCCCCTTTCACCAGTAATTCAGACTTTCCGGGAAAGAAATCGTAAACGTCGGCGCTCGCCAGTGACACAGGGACAGGCGCAGTCTCGCCACCAGAAGTGGAAACCTGCATCAATACGGAATGTCCGCTTACATATTCCGAAAAATACAAGCGGGTTCCGTCGGTGACCAGAGAGCGCTTTGAGGTACCATCGCTCGTGATCTGCAACGAGGAGATCACGGAAGGCGGAGATTCGGGCGATCGGAGAAGCAGAATTATCCCAGCCAAAGCGGCCAGCACGACCAATCCGCCAGCCACTCGCCACGGAGCTTTTGCCGCCTTGGGACGAGGCGCAACCGTGGTAAGAGCGGTCGCGAACATAGCACGGATTCTATCCTTTGAATCCGGCACGCGGGGCGCAGCCGACGCGGGGGTTAAGGCTTGACCAGACTCGACTTCGCGGCGCAGCCGTTGCAAGTCAGCCCGCATTTCCGCCGCACTTTGATAACGGTGCCCGGCATCCTTCTCAAGCGCTTTGCGAACGATGCGTTCCAGTTCGGCCGGGGTCCCGGCGCTAAATTGCAATGGCCAATCCGGCACGCTATGAATCAGAGATTCAAAAAAGGCGGCAGTAGTTTGTCCCTTGAAAGGGAGAACGCCCGTCGCCATCTCGTAGAGAACTACGCCGAAAGAAAACAGGTCGGTGCGGGAATCGAGCGGACGGCCCAGGGCCTGCTCCGGCGACATGTAAGGGATAGTTCCTAAGGCATATCCAGGGCGCGCCGGATCGTCCGGCGACTGCGTGACATCACCAAATGTATCTCCGCTGAGAACCGCTTCGTCGCCCTCGGTCAGCTTGGCCAGACCGAAATCCAGAATCTTCGCGTGGCCGCGCTTGGTGACAAAAATATTTGTCGGATTGATGTCGCGATGAATGATGCCGTGGGTGTGGGCGGCGTCGAGGGCATCGGCAATCTCGGCGGCCAGAGAAACCAGAGTTTTCGTGTCGACAGGGCGGCCAGCAATGCGATGCTTCAGCGGCAGCCCATCCAAGAATTCCATGGCGATGAAGGCTTGGCCAGCCTGCTCGCCGATGTCGTAGACGGTGCAAATGTTGGGATGGTTCAGTGCGGATGCAGCCTGCGCTTCCCGCTGAAAACGGGCTAGCGCACGCGGATCGCGGGCAACCGCATCGGGAAGGAACTTGAGCGCGACAAAGCGGTGCAGGCGCGGGTCTTCCGCTTTATAAACTACGCCCATCCCGCCGCCGCCGAGTTTTTCAGTAATTAAATAATGCGAAACAGTCCGCCCGATCACGTTGAAAAATCCTACGTCCCCAGCGACAGCAAGTCAATGAAGGCCTGGCGGATTGCGCTGCTGAGGCTTTGATTCTGAGTAGTCGCACTTTGCCAGGGATGCCAAAGATCAGCGCAGAAAAACGTGCTCGTAATCCGCGACAGGTATGGTCGACTCTCTACGGCTTCCGTTCGTGATGTCATACACGACCAACAGATGATTCTCCACGATCAGAATCTCCTTCTCGTTGATCCAGCCCACCAGAGTGGCATGCGGTAAAAAGGCCAGTCGATGTGGCGCGCCTTCACCGTTCCTCACATCCGCACTCTTTACCTCAACCGACGGAATATCAAGCAAGGCTTTGCGAATTCGCTGCGACTCTTCCGGACTGGCTTGTCCTTGCTCCGCCAGTTGAATCGGAGTGTTTGGCTTGGAAGTAGCATAAATCGTGAAGGCGACAGAGCTGAGATCCGGCGCCACTTGGCCATTTTGCGTGTAAAAGCTCACGTCGTAGTCGGGATTTTTGTAAGCCGCCAACTCGTCGAAGACCGTTATTATCTTGCCGTTAAGTCGCAGCAGGGTCTGATCGTCGCTCTCATTGGACCACCCGCAACAACCGGTGTCAGGAACAGCTTCAAGAATGGCGTCCACATTCGCCGCATCCAACACTCGGCGCAACGGCGGATCGAGTGGCTTCGCCGTCCATTTGCCGGCGTCCTCTACATACGCGGAGGTCAACTTATAAATCAATTGCGTTTGTCCCGCCACAAACTGCGTCAGCAGAAAAAACTTTCCAACGCCTTCGCGAGGAATCCAGACCTCTTCGTAAGGACAGGTTTCTTC
>JBAWBG010000105.1:0-15754 GCA_049589695.1 Candidatus Sulfotelmatobacter sp.
CTTCGGCGCCGCGTAAAGTCTCGAATCGGGGCTTAAGCCCCCTGAGCCTACTCCTTCAAATCCACATGCTCCACGTTTTCGATGGCACGCCCCAAAAACCTCTCCCCCAGCCGCCGAAATTTTTCCACCGAATCCGTAGCAAAAAACTTAATCCGCGGAACCTCCCGCCGTTCCTCACCCTCCCGGGACGCCGAAAGCCCCTGCAGCCGTCCCGCAACCACCCGCGCTGTCGATTCCGCCGAGTCCACAATGCTCACGTGCTCCGGCGCCGCCTTCCGCAAAACGCCCTTGAGCAAAGGATAATGCGTACACCCTAGCACCAGCGCGTCCGCATCGTGAAAGCCGTCCGCAAACGCTTCCGCCAAATAAATCCCCGCAACCTGATCGGTCACCGGATGCTCCACCCATCCCTCTTCAACCAACGGTACCAGCAGCGGACAAGCCTTCTCACGCGTCTCCACCCCCCACGCTTCCAGCGCCCGCCGGTAAGCATGGCTGCTCACCGTTGCCTCCGTTCCAATGACCACCACTTTTTTCTTCTTACTCACCGCAGCCGCCGCCTCCGCTCCGGGTTCAACCACTCCAACCACTGGCACATTCGCCGCGGCAATAATTCGATCCAGCGCCAGCGCCGTCGCCGTGTTGCACGCAATTACCAGCACCTGCGCCCCATGCCCTTCTAGATAATGCGCTGCCTCTACCGCATACCGGCCAACAGTCTCCACCGATTTCGACCCATAAGGCAGCCGCGCCGTATCCCCAAAATAGAGATAATCAGCCTCGGGAATAAGTCCAAGTAAAGCTTTAAGGACAGTCAGTCCGCCAAAGCCCGAATCAAATACGCCGATAGTGGGACGCCGCGCGCTTGCCATAGTCGAAACCGATCATAGCAGCGCCCGAGAATTACTGAGAGGTTGGTCATGCAGAACAGGAGGATTTCGATTCCGACTCCTAGTCGAATTGTCATTCCGACCGGAGCCCGAGCACCTGCGAGGGCGCAGTGGAGGAACCTGCTGTTAGCCCGCACACCCGCGCTGTTCGTGCGACCGTCAGCGCAACCGCGAAAGAGCGCCGCTTCAGCGGCCGTGCCCGTAGCCAAGCCGAATGCACCGCGTAAAGCGTCAAACTAAGGGTAAGGATAAGGGCTTCAGCCCCGATGGATTCTGACTCCTAGTCGAATTGTCATTCCGACCGGAGCCCGAGCACCTGCGAGGGCGCAGTGCTGTTAGCCCGCACACCTGCGCTGCTCGTGCGACCGTTAACACAACTGTGGGAGCGGCGCTTCAGCGGGCGTGCCCTTAGCGAAACCGAATGGGCCGCGTAAAGCGTCAAATTAAGGATAAGGGCTTTAGCCCCTGTGGGATCCCGAATCTCCAGCGCGCGCAGAACTCGTAACCGTTGTTTCAGCAAACTCCGCGCTCTTAGCGCAACACGCCCCCGGCGGAATCGGTGCCCCATGCGGGCAAGTCCTGGGATGCCCCAAAAACGTACAGATCTTATCCGTCGCCTCGGGCGATAAAATATGTTCAAACTTGCAAGCCTGCTGCTCAATCTCCGATTCGCTGTCCATGGCCAAACTATCCGTAAACAGCCGCTCCGCCAAACGGTGCCGCCGAATAATGCTGCCCGCCCGCTCCCGTCCGCGCTCTGTGAGCTCCACAATCAATGTCCCATCCCCCACCGAAGCCGACACCGGTTTCAACGCATCATGGCAAGGATTCACAAAAGGCTTATGCCCATGCGCCAACGGCGGATGCGGCGCTGAAACCACCAGCCCCATCTGCATCATTTTCTCAATCGCCAGACTCACTGGCAGCGCCCCGTGCACCTCCATGCGCTCGACCACGGCAATCTCTCCATGCTCCGCCAGCACCCACAACTCTTCAAGCACTTCATCGAACTGCTCTTCATCCGCCATCGCAAACACTTCCTGCGATTCGATCTTGCCGTGATGAAACTCAACCCGCCGGTCCGCCAGCCGCGCCACCACCGGATCATGCGTCACCATCACAATCGTCCGTCCCTGCTGGTGAAACTCCCGCAACAGTCGCAACACGATCTCTTCGTTCACCGCGTCCAGATTTCCCGTCGGCTCATCCGCCAGAATAATCTTCGGATCATTAATCAGCGCCCGCGCAATGCAAACCCGCTGTTGCTCCCCACCCGAAAGTTGCGACGGCAAATGATGCGCCCGATCCCCCAGCCCCACTCGCGTCAGCGCCTCGATCGCTTCTTTCTCATCCGTCATGCTGTGAAAATATTGCGCCAGCATCACGTTCTCCACCGCTGTAAGGAATGGAATTAGATGAAACTGCTGAAAAATAAATCCAATCTTCTCCGCCCGCACCCGGTTCAATTCCGCAGCGGAAATCCCCGCCACATTCTGTCCTTCCAGCCAGATCTCTCCCGAGGTCGGCCGATCTAGACACCCAATCAGATTCACCAGCGTCGATTTCCCCGACCCGGATGGTCCCATAATAGAAAGCCATTCGCCCGCCGCCACGTGCAGCGAAATCCCATCCAGCGCCCGAATCGCCCCATCTTGCTTACCGAGGGTGCCCCATTTTTCCCTTCCTTTGGGAGAAGTGGGATCCTGTGCTGCCCTAGCCTTACCCGGGTAGAGCTTCGCGACATCTTTGATCTGAATCATTTCACTCTCCCCGCAAAATGACCGCCGGCTGCACCCGCCGCAACATGGAAATCGGCAGAACCGCCGCAAGCAGAGTAACCACTATGCTACCAGCCAGCACAAAAGGTAGGACGCTAAATCGTGGCGTCACGGACGCATGAAAATTTACCCGTCCAATCCAATCCGCGATCCCCAGGCCCAAAACAAATCCAATCACAGCCCCGGCCGCTCCCAACGCCGCCGCCTCAGCAGCAAAAAATCCGTTGAGCATGCGGTCAGAAGCGCCCAGCGCCTTCAAAATCGCAAAGTCGCGCTGCCGGTCAAACACCCATCCCATCAGCGTCGAGAGTACGCACAGCGCAGCCGTCAAAATAATCAGCGCCGCCGCCGCCAGCAATGTCGCCCGCGTCTTGCCCAGCACCCGCGCCTCGCCCTCCATAATCTGTCGCACCGGACGCACTTCCGCTCCCGGAATCGCAACTTCGAGTTGACGCAGAATCGCGTTAATCTCCCTCGGCGAACCGCTCGCCGCAACTTCAATCGTCGAGGGTTGTACACCAGTCCACGCCACAAAATCCGCCAGCGAAACATACACGCGGCTGTCTTCCGCCGCTCCCGTTTCTACCGTTCCCGCAGGCGCCAGGTCGATCTTATGTCCCTGAAAGTCAAGATCGAAATTCTGATTCTTTGGCGACACCACCGCCCGCGCCCGCACTCCCACCAGCGCCTGCTGCGGACCCGAAGGCCACTTACTCACCGACCACCAATGATCCAACTGCCGCACCCGCTCAAAATCCGTTCCCGCCACCACCACGGACTTATCTTCGCTGGTCCGCGCCACCACCAACCCAAACGGAGCCACCACGCCACGATTCCCAACAACAGATTCCACCCGCTGCAGCGCTTCAGCGGGAAGGGAAGCGCCGTCTTTTCCTGCTACAACAATATTCGCTCCATAGTTGCGGAATTCCCGCCGCAGCTTGGCCTGCACGTCGACATAAAGATTCAACACGGCAGTCGCTACCGCAGCCGCTACCACCATGGCAAATAGCGCCGCCAGCGCCCGCCCCCGCCGCAGCACCGCCGCCCGCACCAGCATCCGCACAAACATCGACGTCTGCGGAGACCGTGCCCGCCTTGCCGCCACTTCCTGCGCGTTCACAATTCACCCCGCAGCGCAAACACCGGATCCAACTCAACCGCTTTGCGTATCGCCGCCGCGCTTCCCGCAAAAGTAACCATCACCGCGATCACCAGAATCAGCGGCAACAGCACGGGCGCAATCGTGATCTCCGAATTAAATATCGATCTTCCAATTTGATGCGCCAGCATTCCGCCCGCGGCAAATCCCGCCACTCCTCCCAGCAAAGCCAGCAGCGTCGCCTCCGCAAAAAAGATCGAAGCTACTGCAAACCTTCCCGCGCCCAGCGCCTTCATCAATCCCACTTCCGCTCGCCGCTCAAAAATCGCCGTCGCCATCGCCGCGGAGACCGCCAGTGCCGAAGCCAGCAGCGCCGCCAGTGTCACCAGAAAAATCAGCCCTTCAATCCGCGTCAGCACCGCGCCTTCATTCTGCGCCACCTGCCGAATCTGCTCGGCATGCGAATTCGGAATCGCCTCCTGCAACTGAAACGCAATCGATTGCGGATACGGCGAGCAGTACCACCGGTCATACACCGCGCCCGACAAGCTCTTCGGATCACGCCGCGCAAACGCATCCTCCGGCTTCGTCAGCGCACTCACATAAACCCGCTTCACCGCACCGGGCTTCCCCAGAATTTCCTGAGCCAGCGCAATCGGCGCAACCACCTGATCATCTTCAATGCCGCCGCTGGAAAGAATTCCACTCACCCGCAACCGCCGCCCAGATACCGTAATCTCATCGCCCGCCTTCGCCGAAAGCCGCGCCGCCAGCCGTTCCCCAAGCAAAACATCCCGCGAAGAATCCTCCGGCCACGCCCCGGCGGAGACCTTCCACCAAGGATCAGTCGAACGCACTCCCGTAGTAAATTCCTCCTTGCCAAAAGAAATCTGCTTGGCGAAGTAAGTGCCAAGCAGCGTAACATCCTCGGTTTTGACGCCCTCGGTTTTCCCATCGCGCTCGAGCGCAGCCTGCACCGGCAACATCGGCGCAAATCCCGTAATGTTGTTATGCCAGAACGTGCCTTTGATCTTGGGAAGATCGGCCTCGTTCAGAAAAGCGCCATCGCTCGGCGGCTTCAAATTCACCCCGCCAATCTCCACATCCAACGTATCTTCCTGCGGAGTTACGAGTATGTTCGCGCCAATGGTCCGCAGCTCGCGATTAATCTTGTCGCCAATATCGGTTGCGACCCCAATCATCGCCGTCGCTACCGTAACCCCCAGCGTGATCGCCGCGCCCGCCAGCAATTTACGCCGCTTCTGGCGCCGGAACGATTCGTAGACGAGCCGTACGAACATTCCTTATTGCTTCTCGAACACGCGGCTCCCAGCCGCAATGTCCGCCTCCTGAATCACCACGGAATCCGCCGTCTCCGTCGCCTTCAGCGGAATCGGATTGCACCCGCCCGTCGCTCCCACCGACTGCCCATTGATCGGCGAGCCGCAATTCTTGCAGACAATCTGATTGCCCGACTTGAAAAATCCCACCGGTCCGCAAATCCTGCAAGCGTCAAACACGGTCGCAATTTTTCCATCCGGCTTCTGATACAGCCAGAAGCGAACCTCAACCCCATTCTCTTTCGCCTCATACCGGTGCAGGTCACCATCCGAAACCCTCGCCAGAGGGATGATCAATTTGCCGTTCACAAAGCTGACTTCCGTCGCCGGGGAGAGCGCGCTCTGGCTCTTGGCGTAAACAAACTCCGCCGTTACCATCGAAATAAAAATAAAAGAGAAGATATAAATCGACGCCATCCACAATCGTTCTTTACGTGAAGTCCACATCGCCTTGCGCCGCTCAGCCCCCGAGGCAAACTCCCCCACCGGCTGGCGCCGCTTCGCATCAAACAAAATCATCAACGCTGCCAGAGCGATAATCGTTACGAAAAAAAACCACTCATTGCTGACGATCGGCCCAACAATTGCCATCTCCTCTTTCGACGACGGAAGCACTCCGCTTTCCGAAAGCTCGTGCAGGCCGGAGATCACCAGCTGCGCCGCCACCAGGAAAAGAATCGCGGTCGTAACCCGGAAAAACTTTTGCAGGTTAATCCGCACGCTGCCCTTCACAAACATCACGCCAAAAGCAATGGCGCACCCCACGCCCAACAGCGTTCCCAGAAAACTCATCAGCTCAGTGGAGTTCAGCGTCACCGCCGAAAGGATCAGCACCGTCTCCGCGCCTTCGCGCAGCACCATCAGAAAGACAAAAACGAACAGCCCAATCCACGCGTCCTTGCCAGCCAGCAGCCCAACTTTGCCCTCAATTTCTCCCTTCAGCTTCCGCCCCGTCTTCATCATGAAAATAACCATGGTGACGACGAAGAAGGCGGCCACCAGCATCACCCAGCCCTCAAAAACATCTTCATTCAAACTCAGCCTGGAAAGTAAAATCGCCACTCCAATACTCCCCACAAACGCCGCCGCCAGCCCCGCATACACCGCCTTCCGCAGATCATCGCGCCCAATCTTCGCCAGATAAGCCAGCGTAATACCCACAATCAGCGCAGCCTCAACCCCCTCGCGCAACGTAATAATAAAAGCCTGTAACATGTGTGCATTTACCTTCTATAAAACCAGCTATATAACCACCACGCTGTCATCCTGAGCGTAGCCGTTCTTCAGGCGGAGCGAAGGATCTCCCGCGCCCAACTCTCGCCTTTGAAACGACGATCCACCATCTTGAAAATGAATTTCAATTTCAACTTCAAGGATATGCCGTCCGCCTCAGACGCGTCAATCCGTTCCGCCACAAACGTTCGTGATCCGCATCACACGGCGAAAAAATAGCATTGAACTACAATATTCTTGGGTGGGGGCGCCCCACTTCTCGCCTCTTTTGCGTGAAGTGGGCTCGGTGCCACATGCTCCGCCTGCATCGCAACCCGGGAAAAGCAGACCTGGTGCAGGAATCCGAACAATGGCTCTGGGGCAGCTAATGTTTCTGAGCGCGGGTGCCCCGTATGCTGTACTCTCCTCCACGCCGGGCAAAGCCGAGCCGATCTTGCGCACGGTGTCGAAATTAATTTTGCGTCTGCACATGACGAATGCGATTATCGGCAAGAACAGGAGCCTTTTTCAAGGCAGTCAGTTGGGGCAAAGTTAGCATTGGTGTTCGCAAGTTGTTCGCGGCGGGCCTCGATTGCGAACGCCGGGCTTGGGGGTTGCCGAACTGTCAGAGACTATCGGGAGGAAATGGGTGAAGACCAGTGAGCATCGCGGAACTGCCATCGTCCCTCGCGATACTCTGCTAGTCCGGTAAAGTATCCCGTCTCCGTAACGCTGTGCCCAGCGGTGTCTACTTGAATTTCGCGCCATGAGACCGCGACCACGGCGAACTCGTTGGTGAGCGGATCGACGCGCAGATCATTTCCCCACTTCAATTCGATGTGACGAATGGTTTGGGCGAACTTGCGAGTACCTTCCTGTGCGGCTTCAGTATTCGAGAAGGCTATCTGGCCGTTGACCGCCATAAAGAATGCGGTACTCGCATCGAAATACTTTATCCAAGCCATGGGGCCGTCCTGAGTGACGGAATGGGAGACGGTTTGCATGAACGTGCGCACGGCTTGATCGACCGAGGCAGCTTCGTCCGGGGTCACGGAGTGGGAATGGCTCGCGCCAGAAGGAACGGAGGCTGCCAACGTCATCGCCAGCAGCAGAGAACGGATTTGCAACTTATGCGAAAGGAACAGAACAGGAAAAACGCGTGTCCAAGACGACATAGAAAACCTCCATCGACCGACGAGCCGGAATAGCGAGGTATAACAAAGGGAATCTAGCGCGTCAATTGGCGACAAATCGCAATAGCACTCATCAGGAATCTGGGGACAGGAAGAATCTGTGGACAGGAAGAATCTGGCCGGGTGGCCCACCCTTGCGTTTTGTGCAAGGATGGGATTCCCAAATGCGAACACTACAGGATTTTGGTTTGCTCTTTCCATCCCTAAGCTTCGCCCCTTTTGAGTAGAGTGAACAAATGCCCGCAGGCCTCAAACGCTACTCCGGCCACGACTATCTCCACTTTCTCACCTGCAGTTGTTACCACCGCCAAGCCTGCCTGGCCAGCCCGCGCCGGCGCGACCTGTTCCTGCGAATCTTCGAGGAAGTCCGCCAGCGCTACCAGTTTGTGGTAGTCGGCTATGTCGTGATGCCCGATCACATTCATCTGCTCATTAGCGAGCCGGACCGCGGAACACCCTCAACCGTCATGCAAGTCGTGAAGCAGCGATTCGCCCGCCGTGTTCTGAATCGAAAGCGTCGCAATCCGGGGCAAGCCACACTCTGGCCCGAACCTCCGCAGCATGTCTGGCAGAAGCGCTTTTACGATTTCCATGTGTGGAGCGAGCGCAAGCGGGTGGAGAAGCTGCGCTATATGCATCGCAACCCGGTGAAGGCGGGACTGGTGCAGGAACCCGAACAATGGCTCTGGAGCAGCTATCGCAGCTATGCTTATGACGAAGTCGGCATGGTGAAGATCAATCAGTGGCCGAAGGCGGAGTTGAGGCAACGGCCTGCAGCCTAGCTGTCGCTGCTGCCAGCCTATCGGAATCCCCCCTTGAAAAGAACGCAAGGGTGGGATTCCGGAACGCGAACACTACAGGATTTTGATTTTTGCATATCCCCACTCTATTCGAAGATCCAAGATGCGCCGAGGCAGCGGCGTGCAGCGTAGCTATCGCTGCTGCCATCATATTGGATCCCACCCTTGCAACGTGCGCAAGGATGGGCCACCCGCGCCCCGCCTCCAACTGCTTCAGCGCCCCAATCATCTGCGCCTCCGTGTGATTGCTCCTCGACATGCTTCCTTCCCCTTTCCTTCGACGAAATCATACTCAGATTCGTGTGGAAAATGGGGAGCAGGTCAGTTGCTCAAGGAAGTGACGGTGCTCTGGGCATCTCCTTGGTAATAGCTGGTCGTGCCAGAGCGCAGTTCTGAGAGCGGCTGGTCGAGCCCTCCGAATGTGTACCTCGAAAGAACGTTGCCCGCATGGTCCAGTTCCTCGATGAGACTCGCACCGTCATAGAGGTAATTGGTGTTGCCGAGAGGGCCGGATTTCTGGATGCGTCGACCGAAGGGATCGTACTTGAAGGTCGTCGTGCCACCGTTCGTGCCCGGCACCACAGCCTGCGCTAGGCGATTCTCGAAGTCCCACGAGTAGGATTTGCCGGAAGGGTCGGAGAGGGTATTGCCGTTTGCGTCGTAGGCTGCCCACATTTCTCACACCGTAGCGAGGCCCTAGTCTGAGACCTGGAGCTTGTGGAAACGACCGCCCGACCAGTAGAAAAGTTGTGCTCCCTTCTCTATCCACTCCAGGTAAATGCTGTCGAGCTTCACCTGCACTGATTTCGTGTTCTCGAAGTCGGAAAACCTTCCTGGACCAGCTGAGGAAATCACGAGTCCCGAGTAAGTCTCCCCGCCGGCCTGATCCAAGACTCGTGCGTCGTAGCGACTGCCGGTTTGTGATTTAGTGAGCAGCACGAGCTTGTACCCACCGGTTGGCTTCGTGTCAGGCACCAACAGGACGGCGTATGCAAGCTGCTCGATGCGCTCGAAATGCCCAACGGCGATACCCGGACACTGCCTGTCATGTGCTTTCAGCCAGAGCCGTTGATCATCCTCGCCAAGGTCAGAGACTTGCTTTGGCCTCCACGAGGGGAACCTTTCCTTGAGTGCCTGGCCGGCCACCGCTGGCAGACTCGCCTCACCGCAGTCGACCTGGGCAAGCGAGGGCAAATCCCAGATTATTAGGATCATGCTCAGCACGGCAGCTAAGAAAGAGAGCTTTGTCAGTTGAATCGTCACTGTTGACAGTCCTTACATCTCGGGTTCTTCGGGAGGTCACCGCCCGGATTCTTGGGGTTTGGACCTGGTACAAGCTGAAGATGCATATTGTCCGCGGTAGTGTTTGCGAATTTCCGCTTCCTTTCGTCGAGCCCGTTCTTCGCTCCACAACATGCTGCGGCATTTAAAACAGCGCTAGGATCGCTCGGATACCGTATGTCAACGGCCAACCCGCCGCCTCTTCGATGAGGATCGTTAGGCCCGTGCGGAGAGTAGGGCGGGGGCTCTGACGTCGATGTAACCACAAGCGTCAGGCCGGTTCTTAGCTTCAATGCATTTCAGGAGCCGGTCAAGAGCCGGTGATGGCAAAGGAAGAGGGGGATTCGGCGGCTTCTGTGGCTTCATGATGTACAGTCCATAGGAGTCAACGTAATTTATGGGATCGCGGGTGGCCCACCCTTGCGTTTTCTGCAAGGGTGGGATTCGCGAATGCAAACACTATACGATTTAGATTTTGATCTTCCTCGGTCCATCTCTCCGAATACAGCGGGCCTCACAACCTCCTCAAAAATCCCTCCGCCCGCTCCCACTCCGGAAACAACTTCTCCTCCGCCTGGAACTCCGCCGAATGCACGCACCGCCGGCTCCCACGCAGCCGCACCGGATGCTTCAAGTGCAGCATCTCGTGATACACAATGTATTCCACCGCGTAACGCGGCACCGCAGGATGATCGAAAATCCGGCTGATCACAATCGCATTGTGCGCCGGATCGTAATGCCCTAACATTCGCCGCGTCTTCGTCGGACTCCAACTCATCCGCGGCCGTCCCATCAGCCCATGAAAAAATCGCGCGTTCAAATCCTCAAAGATCGCATCGAGATCGTAAACGTGTCCCTGGGGAGAATGCAGCCGCTTCCGTCCCCGCATCTGCCGCACCAGATGCGCCTTGCGCACCACATCATGGCTGCCCACATATTTTCGATACCGCGCCGCCTGCCCGCGATCAATCGGCTTGCGATACATCTTCGCCAGCAGGATGTGCGCGATCGCCCGCACCACCCCCTCCGGCGCGCCCTCCAGCAGATCGGAAAGCCTCACCAGCAGCCTGCCCTCGCGCAGCCGAATCGTATTGTTCACATTCGCGAAAGCAAAAAATTCAATTTTCAGTTCAGGCGTCGCCGTCCCCGGACGCAATTGCCGGTGTTCTTCCTGGAAAAGTTCGAGCAATCCTTCACGCACAATGAGCCCAGATTAGCATGGAAAGATTACGAAAAAACTCACTCCGACCGGCTGCCCGCGTGCGCCGAATCCGATCTCTTCCGATGCTTCGCCGCCTCTTCCTGGTCCACCATCGTCTGCTTGTGATCTTCCACGGTACTATCCACCGTATCCAGAGCATTGCTCAAAACAAATTCGTATTGCTTGAACTCCTCTGATGAAACGTTGGCCGCATCCTTCAGAGCCCGCAGCTTCGCCTCGAACTCCGTATCCGCGTCAATCACCACCTTCAGCGGCTTGCGAATGTCGTTCTTCCGGTCCACATAAGTATCAATGTTGTCATTCAACTCGTCATAGATCAGCAGAAAGTCGTCCAGCTTGTCATGCGTCTGCTGCGCGCGGTTCTTGGTCTTGGGGTCGGCACGCATTTCCTCCATCCCCACCAACCGCGCGCGCGCAAATTTCACATAAAGCCCCAGCCGCAGATCCGGCTCCCAGCTGGTATCGCGAATCTGATCGATCTCCGCCTGCGTAAACGGATCGCGATGCCGCTGCGCCAGTCCAGGCCCCACCATCAGAAACGTCAGGCTCACCCCTGCGATTGTCCGAAACCAGCAAGCCTTCATTTCTTCACTCCATTGGGAAACATCGCCGCCAGCAGATCGTCTCGCACCCGCTGCAGCCGGTCGATTGTATTTTGAATTTGCCCCTGATCTTCGATCGAAACCGTATGCTTCAGGTCCGCCAGTTTGCGGGCCATCTTTCGGACTGCGATTTCGCTCTGCTTCTCACGCTTATGCGATTGAATGGCATAGTCGCGAGCCTGTTCGGCAAAGGCCGCAACGTCCACCAGCGCTGCTTTCGCTTTATCGCTGTCGCCCGCCGCGTAGGACTGGTTGGCCGCCCCCAGTTGCCGCTCGCAGATCTCAACACACAATGTCGGCCGCTCGGCGATACTGGCATTGGCCACTTGCTGCTTCAATTCCGCAAGAGTGACTTCCCGGCGCGCCGTTACCGGCAGCGGTCCCGAGAGGGCGATTGCAACCAGCGCCGCCGCCGTCCACCAGCCTCGTGCAGGTCTCATCCCGAACGCCATTTCACTTCCGCCAATCATTTCTTGGGCTCAATCGCAATCAGCCGGTGTTTCGCCTTCCACTCATAATCAGGATACTTCCCGTTCGCCGCATTCAGAAACAGATGATAGTTCACCGCCGCCGGCTTGAACTGCCGCAGGTGATCGTAGGCCGAGGCCCGCAGAAAATATGTCACCGCATTCTCCGGCAACAATTTGCCGCGTACATCCAGCGCTTTAATCGCCAGTGCATAGTTTTCGTTTTCGCCCGCGGCAAATGCCAGGTCGCCATACGCTTCTCCCAGGTCAGGCTTCAGCTTTACCGCTGTCAGAAACTCCTGCTGCGCGTCTTTCGATTTCTTCTCCCGCAGCAGCGCCTGCCCCAGCCGGCGGTGAAGCTCTGCATCATTAGGATGCACGGCCACGAGCGTACGGTACTCGGCCTCCGCCAAATCATTCTTTCCCGCCGTTGTATACAACTCCGCCAGATCGCGCCGCGCCGCTTCATCCCCCGGAGACAGCTTGACTCCGGCACGCATCGCCGCGATCGCGTCCGCATTCTTGCCCTCCGCAGCCAGCACGCGCCCCAACTGTATTTCGACCGCAGCCGAATCTACGCTTTGCGCCAGCAGCTTCCGCAAATAATCTTCCGCTTCCGGAAACCGCCTCCCCCGCATGTAAACATTGGCCAGCCCCATCACCGCATCCCGCGATCCCGGGTCCAGCTCCAGTGCGCGCCTGTATTCCTGTTCCGCATCGGCAAACTTGTTTTCCTGCTCCAGCAGCATTCCCGCGGAAAAATGCGGCTCGGCCTCTTTCGGCTGCAGCTCCGCCGCTTTCCGATAAGCTTCCAGAGCTTCCTCTGGTTTTGGCTTTTCCAGCGTCTGACCCAGCGCCAGCCAAGCCCGGTACTGTCCTTCCTCCACACGACTCGTCGGCTTCAGCCGCGTCGCCGCCCGCAGAAATTCCTCCGCATCCGGCTGCCCGGTTTTCGCCAGTTGCAATCCCAAATTCAAATTGGATTCGAACACATCAGGCTTCGCCGCTACCGATTTGCGATACGCCGCAATCGACGCATCCACATTCCCCAATGCATTCTCCACAAATCCCAGATCAAACCAGCCCACGTAACTGGATGCGTCTCGCTCCACAAACTTATGCAGAAGAGATTCGGCTTCGGCGTAATCCTGCTTTCCAATCGCCGCTTCCGCTCGCGTGAGTTCTGTCGGCTGAGCCGCGGCGTCGTCATCCGGAACGCGAATGTGATGGACTGCTCGGTGATCGGCAGAGCTCGACTGATGCGCCCCAGCAGAAGACGAAGAGCCAGAAGACGAAGAAGACGACGAAGAGGGAAGGGAAGACGCGTCCGGAACCTGGCCAGTATCCTGCGCGATCACGCACCTGCAAGCCAACGCCAGCAGCGCGCTCGCAAGAAACTTACTTGCTGCCATTAGGACGCGACGCTCCGTTGCCACTGCCATGTCCGTCCAGCACTCGAGCCAGATACTGTCCAGTATAAGAGTCCGGTAGCTTCGCAATCGTCTCCGGCGTCCCCGCGCCCACAATTTTGCCACCGCGCGCTCCACCCTCCGGACCCAGATCAATCACCCAATCCGCAGTCTTGATCACCTCGAGATTGTGCTCAATTACAAGAATGGACCCGCCCGCGTCGATCAGCCGCCGGAAAGCGGCAAGTAGCTTGCTCACATCGTCGAAGTGCAGCCCGGTCGTGGGCTCGTCAAAAATATAAAGCAATCGCCGCCGCCTGCGCGGCTCGCCCGACCACCCCGAACTGGGCCGCCCAATCTCCCGCGCCGCAGGTTGCAGATGCGCCGCCAGCTTCATCCGCTGCGCTTCGCCGCCCGACAAAGTTGTCGCCGATTGCCCCAGTCGCAAATATCCCAGCCCCACCTCATCCAGCACCCGCAGCTTCTCCGTGATCTTTGGCGCTTCGGCAAAAAACTTCAGCGCCTCTTTTACTGTCAGGTTCAATACTTCATGAATATTCTTTCCCCGGTAGCGAACCTCCAGCACCTGCGCCTTATACCGCGTCCCTTTACACTCTTCGCAAATCAATTCCACGTCGGCGAGAAATTGCATCTCCACCGTCACCGTGCCATCGCCCTGGCAAGTCTCGCAGCGCCCTCCCGGAATATTGAAAGAAAAATGTCCTGACCCAAATCCGCGCTTCTTAGCCTCCGGCAGCGAAGCGAACAACTCGCGGATGGCATCGAAAGCCTTGATGTACGTCACCGGATTCGACCGTGGCGTCCTCCCGATCGGCGATTGATCCACCAGCACCACCTCGTCAATAAACTGGTCGCCCTCGAGACTTTCCCATGTTGCCGACCCTCGCGTTTCTTTGGAAGCGGGCTGCTGCTTCGCCTCGGCCAGCGCCTGGTAAAGCACCTGATGCAGCAACGTCGATTTCCCCGATCCCGAAACCCCGGTGATTGCCACCAGCATCCCCAGCGGAATGTCTATATCGATCCCTTTCAAGTTATTCGCTCGCACATTCCTGATCTTGATCTGCTGCGCTCCCGGCTGCCGCCGCACCGCCGGAATCTGTATCCGCAAATCATCCGATAGATACCGCCCCGTCAGCGATGCCGGATTCTCCAGAATCTCGTCATACGTTCCCGCCGCCACCAGCTTCCCGCCGTTCTCTCCCGCGCCCGGTCCCAGATCCAGAATCCGGTCCGCCGTCCGCATAATGTCCGGATCATGCTCCACAACCAGAATCGTGTTTCCCAAATCTCGCAGATCCTGCAAAATCTTAATCAGCCGATGCGTGTCCCGGCTGTGCAGCCCGATCGAAGGCTCATCCAGCACATACAAAGTTCCCACCAGCCGCGATCCCAGCGAAGTCGCCAGCTGAATCCGCTGCGCCTCGCCTCCCGAAAGCGTCGAGGCCAACCGGTCCAGCGTCAAATATTCCAGACCCACGTCATTCAAGAAACGCAGCCGCTCGCGGATCTCCTCCAGCAGCCGTTCCGCAATCTCCGTCTCTTCCGCGCTCAATTCCACTCCCGCAAAGAACTTCGCCGCGTCCTCCACCGTCATCGCGCATACATCGCAAATATTTCGTCCATTAATCTTGACCTGCCGCGCTTCGAGCCGCAGCCGGCTTCCACGGCACTCCGGACAAGTCGAATATCCGCGATAGCGGCTCAAGAATACCCGTATGTGCAGCTTGTATTTCTTCCGCTCCAGATACTGAAAGAATCCCCTCACTCCCAGAAAATCACCTTCTCCGCACAAAATAAGTTCCTGCTGCTCCGGCTCCAGTTCTCCCCACGGCACATCCAGCGGAATCTCATTCTGTTTCGCAAACCGCTTCATCTCCGTAAACACCGGACGATATTTCGGCTTGTTCCACGGATCAATCGCCCCTTCGCCCAGAGACTTCGTCTTGTCCGGAATCACCAGATCAAGATCGAAATCGATCGTGTTTCCAAATCCCTGGCAGCGCGCGCAAGCTCCATAAGGATTATTAAAAGAAAACAGCCGCGGCTCCGGCTCCTCGTATCGCAAATCACAATGCTTGCACTCAAACCTCTGCGAAAACCGTAACTGTGTGGGACGGACACTCCTGTCCGTCGCCTTTGCCTGTGAATTTGTCTCCACAATCGCTGAAGCCTGTCTCTCAGGCAAATCGCTCTCAGGCAAATCAAAAATCACTTCACCCGATTCCCGGTACGCCGTCTCCACCGCATCCACAATCCTCGATCGCGCCTCCGCTGAAATCGTGAGCCGGTCCACTAACATAAAAACCGGCTGAGTAAAATTGATGTCCAGCAAAGATTCCGGCGTGGAAAATTCAAACACCTGCCCTGCCTGATACAACCGGTTAAAACCCGCCTTCCGCAAATCACACAGCCGCGTCTTCACTTGTTCCGTTAGCCC
>JBAWBG010000106.1:0-5787 GCA_049589695.1 Candidatus Sulfotelmatobacter sp.
GATCGAGCTATTCTTGAAGGCGGGTCCGGAGAAAATCGAGCAGCATCTTCTGTCCTTGAACGAATACTTTACGCGCAAAGTCAAAGAGCGCGGATACCAAGTGATCGGCACCGGCAAGCGCGAGGACCAGTCCGCCATTGTGGTGTTCGAGGGTGAAGGCGTCCCCGCGGAGGAGACGTGCCAGCGGCTTGCGGCGCGCGACATCATCGTGTCCACTCGTTTCGGGAGATTGAGAGTTGCGCCACACTTCTATAACTCACGCGAGGATATCGACAGGCTGGTTGAGGCTTTGCCCCGGATATAGAAATGTTCGCGAGTCGGCGGACTTAGAACCACTTAGACGCAGGAATCAATAACAAGTTAATCGTGGAGTCGGTGATGCAATACATCCGTGTAGCCGTTCTGTTGGTAATGGGCCTTTGCTCCGCACTCTTAGCAGTCGGCGACGATGCTCCCAAACATCTGACGCACGAGCAAGCGCTAAAGGACACGAGAACATTCTTGTCATTGTTAGAGTCGACGCACGCGGATCCTTACACGAATCTCGGCGGTAAGATCGCGTTCAAGAAGAAAGCCGAAAAGCTGGAGAAGGATCTACCGGCCGATGGCCTGTCAGTTTCAGAACTGACAGACCGACTCGGCGCGTTTCTCGCACCACTGCGCGATGGACACACGCGGGTACACGGGAATCGAGCGCGCTGGCAGGATTCCGGGCCTCGTTTGGCGGTCCAGTTCGCGATCGCATCGGACGGCCTGGTGCTGACCGCATCCGACCTCTCGGAATTAAAGGGTACACAGGGTGACAAACTCGTGGCTGTCAACGGCATTTCAATTCCAGAGTTGATGAACCGGATGTTGCAAGAGGTGTCGGCTGAAAACGAATATGGATCTTACTATGGCGTAGTGCTAGCCCTTCGCAGCTTCAAGCTCCTGAAGAATCTGATTCCCGATCTCGAGCGGGCGAAAGGAGTACGGTACACGCTCGAAGACGCCAAGGGCAACCGTGTGGAACGCACCGTCGGCTGGGATGGCGAACATCCCGAAGATGCCGACAAATGGTCGGACAAACCAGTGCAATGGACGGGGATACCGCATCCTGATGAGCCCTACTACTACGAATTTCTCGACGGCAATCAGACAGCTTATTTTCGAGTAGCGAACATGGTTCCACGCGAGAGCTACGAAATCATGAAGGGCTATCAAGTCGGCGATCTGAAGGAAACGCTGGAGGAGTACTACAAGAGGCACAAGAAGGAAATGCCGGCGGACCTCGGTGCCGCGATCCAAGGTGTGCCGTCGGTCACGGAGCCAGCAACGCAGATGGTTGAACTGATGAAGAAGTATAAGACGCAGAACCTTATCATCGACCTGCGGGGCAACGGTGGCGGCTCGACGCCCGTCATTGTTCCATTCTTTTATGAGATCTACGGGGACAATTATTTCGGACGCAAGGACGATGCGGAATTTGTCCAGGTGAAATCGCCACTCTGGATGCAGAAATATCACACGACGGTCGAGGAGCAGCGAAAGAAGGAACCCGGATTCGAAGTTGGGGAATACGAATTTACGGGCGGCGACCAGCCCGGTACCGCCGAAGAGAAGCGCAATAAAAAATTCGCCGAGTGGGATGAGAAGAGGCTGGCGTGGGCGAAGCCTCTAGAAGCGCAGGGCGGGAAGCCGGTGTACAGGCCGCCGAAAATCATCGTGCTTTGCGATCCGGGCACATTCAGCGCGGCATTTCAGGCGATGTTTCTGCTGCACCAGATGGGAGCGACAGTTGTCGGAGTGCCGTCGGCCCAATCGCCGAACGCCTTCATGGAAGGCACGGAGTATACCTTGCCGGAGTCGGGGATCAAGGGACTGATCTCAAATGGCATTCAGATGTTCATGCCGCACGAGCCGAAGGCAAATGTGTACCGTCCCGATTTTGAAGTTTCGTATTTGGTCTTTGCTAAGTATGACGCCGATACGGATACGAGCCTGCGCTATGCGCTCGATCTGATTGCAGACGGCAAGATTTAGCGTCTCTTCGGGCTAAAATTCTCAGCGCGAAAATCGAAACCACGCCGCCTGCGGGGTGACTACGTGCAGAACGAAAAACAATTCGACCATGGACTGCGAATGCCGAAGCGCACGATGAGGAGTCCTCGATCGCAAAGCGTCGACGCGAGCTACTCCTAAGAAGGGAACCAATGCTCCCCTTGTGAACACACGCCGGACCCCAGTTCGCGGATGATCGGTAATTCGAAAGTAATCACAGATTCACTCTGGAGGAACTGATCCGAGGTCGACTTGCTTTTCGTGATTAGGCGGAGGGCAGTTCAGCGAACGCCACGGCGGTTTCCCGGGAGCGACGCAAGTGACCTTCGGAGGCGTGAGCGCCACTAATTTTACGGTGGTCTCGGCGGCGGCAATCCAAGCTAACGTGCCGGGCGGTGCGAGGTCGGGCAAGATAAAATTCACGACGCCCAACGGGTCGGCGACGAGCACTCCACCTCCGTCTACTCCGGGATTCTTAGACTGTCCGACTTGAGGGCGAAGGCGCCGAATTCAAGCTATCCGATGTTCATCGTCGCGGAGACACGCGAAGAGGGGTTTTTGACGAACTGAGTCAGCCGACCTTTTTTCTGGACCTTCCTTGCGACTGACTTGCTCGGCGCCTTCGGCAAAATGCTGCACGCTGGGCGAAATGCTCCGGCATCACTCATGGTGGAAACATTTAGAAGAAGTCATGAGCATGTTCCAGCGTAGCCCGCTCACTCTCAAGGACTGGCTGCAAGCGCCGGCTCGATCGCTTTACCCTAGTTGTTGCAGTTAGGTTTAGGCGGCCAGCAGAGCGGCATGGGGCCGTCCGGGGCCGGAGCCTTGGGAATGGCTGCGTATGCGAATGTACCTAACAGACCTACCAACAACAAAAGTGCTCTGAGTGAACGTTTCATTGACTTTCTCCTTAGGGTCACAGCGATTCCCCCCTCAACGGGGAAGCCTCTGTAGGAAGGTGTAGCGTGAATCTTGTCCGGGGCCGTGAATCCTTGCTGGTTCGACTCGCGATCTAGCCGAGTTGGCCGCTTCGGAATGGTAAGGAGTGTCCAGAAATTAGCCGCCCCACAGGGCGTTTCCGGCTTGCGTGTTCGTCTTGACTTTCATCAGGTTCTCCTTGTTTTGGATTCTTGCTGTTTCGATCGCCGTTTACTCTGAGTTAGCTGGGAAGCCGTCGAATTAGCCGCCCCATACTGCGAAGCCCGCTTGTACGTTCGTTTGGACTTTCATCGAAATCCTCCATTCCTTGAATTTTGCCCCTGGGTTGCATGTTTTGCTTTGGCGTACGGCTCGGCGAGCTCTTAAATTAGCTGCCCCACAGTGCGTTTCCGGCTTGCGTGTTCGTCTTAACTTTCATTGGGTTGCTCCTTTCTTCTGAAATCTGTTTCTGTTTCAACTGCCGTAACGCACTTAAGTAATGCAAGAGAGGTGCCAAAGGTAACCAGGAGGGGCAAGTAGATGCCGTCCTCGTGCTTCGCAATGAAAACAATGGAGATAACTAACAGAGTGTGCCGCGACGGCGCCGCTCTTCCGGGGGCTCGTCCGGAACCACCTAACGATAAGGTTAGGTGACCTCGCGTTTGTGTTAGGGAAGCAGCCGAAATAGGCGGTTGGTATACTCGTCCGGTGACGCATGATCCCGATTCGGAGGGCCGTGGCTCGGGTCCAGCTCGTCTGGAGGCACTCGCTGGACCGCTCAAAGGCAAGACTTTCCCCCTTACAGAAGACGAGCTGTCCGTGGGCCGCGAGCCATCGAACCAGATTTCTCTGCTGGACTCGCTGGTTTCGCGACGCCACTGCGTGATTCAGAGGGATGGCCGAGGTTTTCTGATCAAAGATCTGGATAGTCGGAATAGTACCTTCGTCAACGATGTGCCGGTTAAAGAGCGCCTGCTGGCGGATGGTGACCAGATCCGGGTTGGCAAGTCGATTCTTGTATTTCAGGGTCTGCCACAAGAGCGCTCCGGTGACCGCGCCTCTTTGACTATTGAGTCCTGTCCAACACCCAGCGGAGCCACCATGGTGTTGCGGAAGCAGGATGCTATTTACTTGCAGCCTGCCCGAACAGGCGTGCTGGATGCCAGCGAACACACGATTCGCGATTTGAACGTGCTGTTCAACTTCAGCAAGAGTCTGAACTCGGTGCACGACCTGGCTACGTTGCAGCAGAAAGTGCTGGAAGCGGTCCTGGAGATTTCGCCGGCCGATCGGGCTGCCATTCTCTTGACGGAAGAAGGGACGGAAGAATTCACTTCCGTCATCGGGCGCGATCGCAAGCCGGGACCGAATCAGCCGATACCGAATCAACCAATTCAAGTAAGCCAAACAATTCTGAAGCGAGTCATCGAAGAACATCTGGCTGTGCTCTGCAACGATGTAGCCGACGATGAAATGTTTCGGGAGGCGGAGAGCCTGCTGGAACGGCGAGTGCGCGCCGTGCTGGTTGTTCCCCTCGAGGTACAGGAGAAACTTCTGGGCGTTCTCTATCTTGATACCAGCTCGCAAAGCGCCCGTTTCGATTCCGCACTTTTGCAGTTGGTGACGGCGCTTGGGAACGTGGCCGCGCTTGCGATTGAAAACGCGAGCCACCTCGGTCAGCTCGGGGATGAGAATCGGCGCTTGCAGCAGGAACTCAACATTCAGCACAGTATGGTGGGTGAAAGCGAGAACATGAGCGAGGTCTATAAGTTTGTCTCGCGCGTGGCGCCGCGAGAATCCACCGTCTTGATCCAGGGCGAAAGCGGCACCGGAAAGGAACTCGTTGCGCGCGCCATCCATAGCAACAGCGCTCGTGCTAACAGGCCGTTTGTGGCAATTAATTGCGCCGCGATCGTGGACACGCTGCTGGAGAGTGAACTGTTTGGGCATGAAAAGGGTGCCTTTACAGGCGCGGTCGCGCAGAAAAAAGGAAAACTGGAAACCGCCGAGGGCGGAACTGTGTTTCTCGATGAAGTTGGCGAACTGGCCGCGCCGCTCCAGGCCAAGCTGTTGCGCGTTCTACAGGAGCGTGAGTTCGAGCGGGTGGGCGGCACGCGCCCCGTTAAACTCGACATCCGGCTGATTACCGCGACCAATGTCGATCTGAACGAGGCGTCACGCAATGGAAAATTCCGGCAAGACCTTTATTACCGGCTCAACGTGGTCTCTATCGTGGTGCCGCCCCTGCGCGAACGTAAGGAAGATATTCCGTTGCTGGCGGCTTACTTCGCGGATCGCTACAGTGAAAAAGTCAACCGGCGCGTGGTCGGTATTTCTCCCAAGGCCCGAGCCTGCCTGGTGCGCTATGGCTGGCCTGGCAACGTGCGGGAGCTCGAAAATGCCATCGAGCGGGCGATCGTGTTGGGCTCAACGGAATTGATTCTGCCCGAGGACCTGCCCGATTCCGTACTGGAAGAGACGGGAAGTTCGGGTGAGCCGGTGACGGCGCTCCACGATGGCATCCGGGAAGCGAAGAAGAAACTCATCGAGCAGGCGATTGACCAAGCGGACGGAAACTACACTGAGGCGGCGGGGATCCTCGGCGTGCATCCCAACCACCTGTTCCGGTTGATCCGGACGTTGAATCTCACGCCGAAGCGGCAGCGGCGAGCGTAAGTTCTCACTTCAAACCCTTTACCAAAAAAAGGTTGGCAAGATCGTGCTGAAAAGTGAAGGCGCAAGTCTTTCCGTCCGCTGACAATGCCAGGTCCCCAATAAACTCGCCACCAGGTTCCGGAATTTTGACGGCTTTCCAGGGTTCCTTGTGTC
>JBAWBG010000107.1:0-12770 GCA_049589695.1 Candidatus Sulfotelmatobacter sp.
CCCGAGCCAAGTATTTGGCTCCTCTTCGGCACCGGACTGCTTGGAATTCTGGGAGCGATTCCCAGAGAGAGAAGAGAACGAAGAGAAAACAGCTGCTGCGGAACGGCTGAACGCGACCCGCCACCGACTGAGGGTTAGCGCCCTTTCGAAATCGTAACCGGCGAAAAATCGCGACTCCAATCACAATTCAGCAATGAACTGCGCCTAAAAACATTGCCATCGCAGGCCGCTTGTTCCACCGCCTCCTGAGGCGTATACTCCCGCCTCCGAGAAGATAGGTCGGGACAAAAAGGAAAGCGAGGTCAAACACCCATGAAGTGGACAAGCAAACTGATTCTTGGCGTGCTCACCGCTCTGGCAATGATGTTCCTTACGTATACCCTGCCCCGAGGAGGCGCAGTGCGCGAGGCCGCCATAGTGCAGTTTCCGGTCACCGTTGGAGTATGGTCGATCTTCGTTCTGCTCTTCGTGAAGCTGAAATAGGTAGTTTCCACTTCCCACGCTTGACTTCCTTTGTTACCAGGGACGAAAATTCTCTATGAACCCGTGAGAGGGAACGCACAGCCTGCCCTGCGCGGCGCCACGCTCACGGGAGCGCCCCGTCTACATGTGCCGGACTGAATTATGCCGGACGATCTGAGGCAGGCCTGTGCATTCCTGTTTGATTCGATTCCTTGCGAGTGCCCAACTCTTGATCCTCGCGTTCGCTTCGCTC
Source organism: Candidatus Sulfotelmatobacter sp. (assembly GCA_049589695.1). Taxonomy (GTDB): domain Bacteria; phylum Acidobacteriota; class Terriglobia; order Terriglobales; family Acidobacteriaceae; genus Sulfotelmatobacter. The sequence goes on from JBAWBG010000107.1 coordinate 716, forward strand.
ATAGCCCCAATCACCTTCACTGCGTGCGGTTCTAAAGCTACTGAGCAAGCGGCTGCAATGCTGCCGCCTGCGACGCTACCTCCCGCGATACCCGCGGCTGAACCGGTGCTTCTCTACAACGGAACCGGCACCTCTTCGGATGTCTTGGCGGTCGAAGCGGTTCTCGCCACCTTGGGCATCGGCTATTTAACTGCCGATGCAACCCAGTTGAATGCGATGACTGAACCACAGCTGGCGGGATACAAGCTAATCATCATCCCCGGTGGCAACTCAATCACGATCGGCGAAAATCTCACCGCAAACACTGCATCGATCATCCGCGGCGCAGTGCAGGATTATGGCGTCCATTACCTGGGACTCTGCGCCGGCGCATTCTTCGGGGCCTATTCTCCTTACAACGGAGTCAATCTCACGGCGGGCGTCGCGTTCGACTTTTACGCCGCTGAATACCAGGGAATCCATTTAGAGCCCGTCGAACTTTCTTTCCCTGTTGGCCCTTCGCTGGATGTTTACTGGCAGGATGGTCCCCAGCTTTCCGGCTGGGGTAAGGTCGTCGCCAAGTTTCCCGATGGCACTCCGGCAATTGCCGAAGGCCAATCTGGCAAGGGATTTGTAATCTTCACCGGCGTCCATCCCGAGGCTCCGGAGAGCTGGCGCGAATCGCTGAACTTCACAACTCCGGTGTCGTCAGACTTGGCTTACGCGGGCACTGTGATCCAATCCGCCCTGTCAGGCACCTCGCTCCCCCACTTTTAAGAACATAACTGTGACGCGGACGCTTATGATGGCTGCCGGGTTAGAAAAATGAGCGAAATGGATTTCTTTACCGGCAAAGCCGGCGAACCGGTCCCCGTGGTGGATGCGGCTGACATAAAGGCGATGTGGAATTACGGCCGTGAGTTAAACTCACAGACTGGCGGTCGCGGGGTGGGCGTCGACATCGATATTTGGAAAGAAGTTTGCCAGCCCCACGCGGATATTCGGGCCGTCCATCACCGCTGCAGCATGTTATGGCTGTTGGAGACGATGCTGCGAGCCGCCTGGACCGGAGGAGAGCTAAGCGAAAATGCCTTCAAAGTCGCCGCCAAAATTGATCTGAAATGGATGCCGGTCGGCGTCGTTTCAAAAGGCTTGCCGTTTAATTTAGAAGAGTTTGTCCTGCGAACGCAGGTTGAGGCAGCATAACTCTTAGGCTGTCTCGTAAGCTGACGTTTTTGACGAATCCTAATTGCACTACCCACTCACATCGCCCAAGTGGCCAAAGTGCTCAAGGTTGCTGGATCGCTCTAAAAAAAATTCTCAATTAGCGCTAACGCTGGTTACAACACTTAGCTTGTACGCTGGAATTCCCGCCTGAACTGACATATATTGCGGTTCATGAAAACAGCACAACTGAGGATTCCTTTGACCAAGAGTCAACTTGCCCAGATCGCGGTGGTCATCTGCTTGTCATTGATTTCTTTTGGTTGTGGAGGAAGCGGAAGTGGAGGAAGTGGAAGTGGAGGAAGTGGAAACGGTGGAGGTAGTGGGTTGACGACTCCTCCTACCTCCAATTCTTTAGTTTTTCAGCAAATGACAAACTTCTCCTCCGGTGGTGTCCAGCCCGGCTCCGTTGCTCTAGCGGATTTTAACGGCGACGGCAAGCTGGACATAGTTGTCTCCAATTTCATGTCCTATACGATTGCGGTGTTTTTGAACAAAGGCGATGGGACATTTGGCGATCCTATAGTAACGCCGGTACAGATTACTCCCGAGGGACTCGGAGCCTTCGCCGTGGCAGATTTCAACGAAGACGGAAAGCTCGATCTAGTAGTCGATGCGATGGCCGGCTCCGATACGGCGATCGTTCTGCTGGGTAACGGCGATGGAACGTTCAGCCAGTTGCCCCCTATTTCCAATTCATTCGGCTTTCTTCAGTCCATAGCCGTTGATCTGAATGGCGATGGACACCAAGACCTCGTAAACGCTTGCAATGGAAATATCGAGCTGTACCTAGGTAACGGCGATGGAACGTTCCAGTCCCCCACGTACTTGCCTTATGGGCCTGCGTTCCCGGGTCCATTTGTTGGAATAACAATGGGAGACTTCAACGGTGACAAGAAACTTGACATTGTTGGGCTTGATCTCGGAGGCGAGCCATCGACCTCGGGCAGCCTGCTGTTTTATGCGGGGAACGGCGATGGCACGTATCAAACTCCTACGACTGTCCTTCCCCTCCCATTCACCGGCCCAAGTTCTATCGCTAGCGCAGATTTCAACGGTGACGGCAAGTTAGACATGCTGATTGGCTTCCCTAACACGGTGGTTGTGGCACCGGGAAACGGTGATGGCACTTTCCAGCTAGGCTCGGCATCCCTCCAGACTATCTACATCACGCAAAATTTCGTGAACAATGGAACAATGCTTGTCAAAACGGCCGATTTCAATTTGGATGGCAAGCCTGACGCCGTTGTGGGTGATTCCCACAACGGCATTCTCACCCTCGTCCTTAACAATGGTATCGGTCAAAGTTCTCCGCCGACGGGCGCTCAATATCAGTTCACCCTCGTTTCGGGCATCAGTGACATTGCAGTTGGTGATTTGAACGGTGACGGCCTTCCCGACATGGTGATCAGCAATGGACAGACCAACCAAATCACCGTAATTCTTTCTCAGAAACAATAAGACTCACAGCAGCCCCAAAATGCCCGCCCAATTCACCAAGCGCCCTTTGCTTGATTATCGCCGTAATATCGCGATTTCACTCGTCGACCCGTCTGGCGGCGTTTGGCTCCTAACAGGTGTTTGCGTCAACACCCCTTGCGCACCTCCGGCCGCCTCACCGCGCCACGTGCTGCACCCACGCCGCAAACGCCTGCCAGACGTGGCTCTGCCCAATCGGCCCGCGGATGTGCTGGAGAAATAGAAACACCGCACTCCCCCAAAGCGTCGCGCGATGAATTTTCCTGATCGAAAAAAGATCGTAAGCGAACAGCGGTAGCAGGAACAAATCGGTTGTCCATTCCGAGGGATGCAGCCCCCACCAGTTGGCATGAATAGGCCACCGTGCCACCGCGGCGTCGAGAATGGCAATAGTGGCCAGAAGGATCAGCCGCTTGTGAGTCGCCGCATTCGAACGGTACTTCCACGCGAAAAACACCAGCGGCACGAAAGCCAGAATGTCAAAAGTAGGAACGGCAAAAAAAGCCAGCGCACCCGGCCGGCTGGCGTGCCGCACCATCGAGTCGATTGCCGCAAGAATCGCGACCACCGGCATAATGCAGGCCAGCCCGAAGCCGACCAGCCCCAGGCTGCGGTGAATATCCACCCGATGCGCCGAGACTAGCAGCGTTTGCGTGATGAGAAGAACGATCCAGCAGGTGAAGATCGCGCCGTGAATGTGCACCAGCCGATTTGGCAGCGGTGCTTGAAAAACTCCCGCCAGGTAATACGACCGGCCAAAGCCGATGAAAACAGTAATCAGAATCAGAAACGCCATACCCGAAAAAAAGAGATGGTCATAACGGCGTCCGGGTGCGTGAGATGGAGCGAGAGCGGATGGAACAACCGTAGTTGCCAGAGTGCCTCCCAGCATGCAATTGATCGATTGACTTCTATTTTGCAGGCGCGAGTATCGCATCCAGACGATCCGGTGTGTTTTCCACTCGCTCCAGATGCGGATACCGCATTCCGTTGTGGTAGTCCAGAGAGACTGTAACAAACTCATCGCCACGCTTAAGCAACAGCTTGATCGGCTCCTTAGTTTTTTCCGCTGCGAGAATCGTTTCGCGCAGCAGCGCTGCGGTGTATTTCTGATCGTTAACCGCTTGCAGTTGCATATCTGGCGTTATGCCGGCTTTGAACGCCGGGCTGTCCCACCAAACATTCTCGAGGCTGCCATGAGACTCAGAGCCGCTCTCTGATTTCATCGAGAAGCCCAGCGAAGTGGCAAAGCTCACTCCGCGAGAGCTGCCGGCCTTCTTCATCCACTCCGGCTCGTTATCGTCGTAGACGAGTCGATAACCGCCCTGCGTAAACCCGTTCTCCGGAACTTTCGCGCTGACCTCATACACCCGCGTGCGGAAGAATCCTGCCCAATCAAACGGTTGCACGCTATTCAGCGCTTTCACCAGATCTTCCAGCGTATAAGGAACGGTGACGTAGCTTCCGTTATCGATTCCGTAAAAAAGCTTGGCGAAATCGTCAAGAGATTTCTTCCCGTCACTCAGTTCGCGGATCTTGGTGTCGGCGTCGAGCCAGATCAGATCTGACTCGGGATAGTAGTCGTAGGAGCGCTGCCAGCTCGGCCAAGCCTCCGGCACCGTGAAGTGAGAAGAAACAATCGGCTGATTCGTAGTGTCTTCCAGGGAGCGCCAGGTGCGTCCTGGGCTGATTTCAAACGAGGCAGCGATTTGTGCAAATACGTCGCGGGCCTGCTCGGGAGTACGCATTCCGGAGCGCGCCGTCAGAACGTTTCCGTAATAGTCCGTCAAGCCCTCGTAAACCCATAACAGGTCATTGCGCATGGGCACGTTGAAGTTGGGCGTCCATAGGTCGGCTGGCCGGCGGAACTTGCCATTCCAGGAATGAGTGTATTCGTGCGGCAGCAGAGCCCGGCCGGCGACTCCGGCGTCCCAATCTGTAAAGTACTTGGCAGGGGAACCGTCCTCACTCGATTGGTGATGCTCCAAACCTTTGCCGCCGATCGTATCGCTCACCGAAAACAGAAAGTCATAGTGATCGTAGTGGTGCGAGTTGAAAAGCTTCTGCGCTTCGATCACAAGGTTCTTGTGGTATTGCAACTCATCAGGCGTGATCTCGAGATCCGCCGGCTTATCGGCGAAGACATCGAGATACACTGGATTATCCGGCCCAGTCGATAGATCTAAACGCTTGAAATGAGCGCCCGCATAGAGTGGCGCATCGATCAGCGTATTCAGAGTGGTTTCTTTGAACTGAACCTCGTTGCCATTCTGCGATTTCACATCCAGCGCGCAGGCAAATTTCCATCCCTCCGGCAAATGGATTGTAGTTTCAAATTTAATATCCCGCGAAAAGTATCCCGCTGGATAGAGAAGCACGCTGTTCCAGGTAACGTCGGCGAATTTCGTCGAAATGCGGCCCCGCTTTGCATCCATTGGCGCCAGGAACTGGAAATTCATGTCCAGCGCTGTCGCATCTTGCGGCGCTTCGACATGGAACGCGTACATGTTTACGCGGTCGCGCTTCCATTGGATGCGTTTGCCATTCGCGGTGATGACAAGCCCGGCAAGTTCGCCTATCGGGTTCGACGGCGAGTGCGTCCCGGGAAGCCATTCAGGGTAGAGCAGTGTAATGTCGCGGCCTTTGATCGGAATCGTTTCATGCACATTCAGCGCTCGATCATTCACGTTGGTGATATCCACGGCCAACGAAATTGTTCCAGGATAAGGCGTGTCCGCCGGCGCAACAACGGCCGGAGTCATCGGTACGGGCTGCGGGCCCGGTGAACTCTGCGCCTGCATCATTGTGGTTGCAGCAATACATATAACTGCGAAAACTACTCCAGCGCTTGTATGACGGAAAGATAAATGTGGCATGCCGTTCCTCTCGAAGAGCCTTTCGACGATACGATTGCGAGCGATGATCTGCTCAACTACTGGAGCAGAATCCTACGTGCGCGAAGAGGACCAAGTCAATCAAGGCGAGATAGTTTGAATTCTTTAACGAGTGAGCACAACGTTTTCCTCATTCAGACTCAATGTGCCGACTGCTGTTTGGATCGTCATGGGGACAGTGTTGGCTTAGAATGTAGTCGTTCACGAGAGGTGAGATATGACGCGAATCGCAGTCCTCTCGGTCGCGTGTCTGTTGCTGGCAACTCCTGCGAGCCTTCTTGCAAAGTCTCCAACCGTCAAGATAGTGATTCGGGGGGCTGACCTTACAAGTCCTATTCAAATCAAGGACGCGAAGGTGGTTGCGAATTTTCAAGTGATGAGCGGCAAGGGAACGTACGCTAATGCGCCGCGATTAGAGGAACCAAGTTTCATCATCGACTGGTCCCAAGGACCAACGACGGAGCCTCCCAAAGCGCTGCCTCGCTATGAGGTCTTGTTCTATTCTGATCAGCCAAAGGAGCGCCTCGTGTATGCCGTGTCGTATGCGTTTGATGCTGTCACGAGCAAAGGTTACGTGTATTTTCCGGGCAAGAAAGACGAGAACTATGCGCTAAACGTCCGTACGATTTTTCGCCGCGTCGAGGGAAAATGGTTCCATTCGTGGGGCAGGTGGGACAGCGTTGCACAGCAATTGATCCAGTCTCGCACACCGGAACAATTTTCAACCACTAAGTAGACAAACGCATCACCATAGGACTGCATCCGCTATTTTTTCCTGATACGTTCTCCCGCCGGTTTGCACTATCTGCCCAGAGGGAGCAAATCCAATGAGCAGAAAAAATTGTGACCAGCCAGAACGAAGCCAAAGGAAACTCCGCCACGCGCTGCTAACCCTGAGTTTTTGGGCAATCTTTGCCTCCGGGATTGCGATTGAAGTGCTCGCGCCCGGTCTCAGGATCGAGAATCACGCCTTTGTGATGCCGCCCGCAGCCCTGCAGCAGGGAGCGCAAATTCGTCCCGACGCTCTGGTCGACCACGAACGTCGCATGCAATGGACTGCTGGCATCCTCACTATCGGCGGCGCCCTCGCGCTCGCTTTCTGGAACCGCCGAACCCTGGCAAACGCATTGCTTCTTCCCCGCAGTTTCGATCTGCAGGATCGCTGACCCCAGCGGTCGCAAGCAGGTTTAGAAAAAACTCCCACCCCCCCAGAGTTTATTTACCAAAGCTCCGTTAACTTTTGCCCGTCCACCATCACGTGACGAGAGCCCGGGACTCCGCGCAATCGTCCCTAACTCCCTGAGATGTAGTTCAGGGCACAACCACACTATGGAGACACTACGATGATCAATAAAAGATGTTCTCGCTTTGGCACGCTGTTCCTGACAGGTCTCTTCGCTGTTTTAACGCTGGCTGTCGGTCTACACGCCGCCCAAACCATCACCACTCCCAACGCAGCAGAGGTCAAGTACAGCCTCGGTGCTGGAGATAACAGTGCCGCCGTCACACCCGCAGTCAGCACGCCGGTTCTCGTCATGGGTGTACAAAACAGCCTCGGATACCGCGGCGTCGGGCAAGTAGCACTGCTTCATGTTCCTTCCAGCTTTCTGGAGTGGACAGGAATCGAGTCCCCAGCCGCTGCTGCCCTCACTTCCGGCTATAGCGGTACCGCGGGCACACACATTCTCTACCTGGATTATTCCCACTTGGTACAGATTCAAGTAGCCAGCGCGGACACCTTCCTGATTCACAACGGAAACAGCATCACCATGACGGGCGTTGTCACGATGATCTGGTAAGCGCAAAATTGGGGCCGTGGGTGAACCAGCCCACGGTCTTAATTTTGTACCCATTCACGCCATTGAAAATGGTAAGCGAGTAACCTACCCGCCCTTAGCTCGGCCCGCATTCACCTTTGCCGGTAGATCCTGCGACATACTCTGTGCCGGCCCGGGAACCTTCACCGTCTCGCTAACCTTGTTGACTTTGGCATAAGCAAACGAAAATCAGCGGGAGAAAACCCAGGCTTGTTGGCATGGCGGACCAACGTATTGAGCCTTATTACCCCTAGACAAAAGAGGTTTTGTCAGGCAAAATTCGTCCGACTTTTCGTGTGGTCCCCCCGCACTCCAAAGTCGTAACCACCGGCAATCGATTCCGTACCGCATAAGTGCGGCGCAACCGCGCCCGAAAGTAGAGGATCTGTGCCGAGAATTCTATCCAAGCTGCTTTTCTGCTTCCTTCTGTCTGCGCCGTTCGCCTTTGCATCCACGCCTCAGACATTCCTGTCTCTCAACAGCCAGCCCGGCGACTACGTGGGACAAGGAATCCAGCAGACGTTCACTCCCTCCGAAGGCACATTCGTTTTTCAGGCGGTCAACGGGGTCATCGAGTTCTCCTTCTATACCCCCGACTACAGCCAAACCTGGGACGGATCATTTGAGCCCCCGGTCGGCCAGACCCTGGTCAAAGGGATCTACGAATACGCGCAGCGATTTCACTACACCAAGCCCGGCCTGTCAGTTGATGGGGACGGCCGCGGCTGCAACACCGACACAGGGCGGTTCTACGTCTCGGATATAGCTATCTCCTCCGGCGGAGTCCTCGAGCGCCTGGCCATCGATTTCGAGCAACATTGCGAGGGAGCCGTCCCTTCGCTGTACGGCTCTGTGCGCTATAACTCGACTGTAACTGCGGTCCCGCGCGTATCCGTGGCGAAGACCGATATGCTGAAGGGCGACGCGGGCACAAATGGCGGGACCGCGATCGTTTCGCTTTCCATGCCCAGCACACAGACTGTTACGGTTCAGTTTGAGACGGCCGACGGCACGGCCCATGCCGGTCAGGATTATGTGAGCACGAGCGGAACAATTCAGTTTGAACCGGGGACAACTTGGCAAATAATCACGATTCCGATCGTCGGAGATCAGACCTGGCGCGGGAACCCTACCTTCGGCCTGAAGTTGTTTGCCGCGAGCGGAGCGCCGCTAGGCATTGCTGCGGCCAATGTGCAAATCTTGGATCCCAACGCGAACATGACAGCGCTGGCGATGAGTAGCCAGTCGGGCGATTATATCGGCCAAGGTGGAATTTATCTCCTCACCATCGACGATGCAATTTTCACTGCGGCTGCCAACTACGACAACGGGGTTAGCGTGACTCTACAGGGACTTAATCCGTGGGCATTGGATTTCGCAGCACCTAATAATGCGACCCTTACCGCCAGCACGTATGACAACGCACAGGGCTTCCCTTTCCAATCCTCAGGATTCCCTGGGCTGTCGATCTATGGTGCGGGTCGCGGTTGCGATACGATAACCGGTAACTTCGTTGTGAATCAGATCGTATTCGGGAGTTCAGGCACCGTTGAGCACTTTTCAGCGGATGCAGAGCAGCATTGTGAAGGAGCAACTCAGGCGCTGTTCGCCTCAATTCGGATCAATGCGCCGATGCGCCAGATCTCCGTGAGCGATGCCGTAATTGACCACGCCAGGTCCACGGCAGTCTTCACAGTCACTCTGCACCCTTCCTCCAAAACTCCGGCATCGCTGAATTTTGCGACCGCTGATGGCACCGCTCTGTCCGGAGTGGACTACGTGTCCACGAACCAAACGCTGACCTTTCCCGCCGGCGTGACTTCATTGTCGGTGTCGGTGCCGCTCCTCATCAGCCCCGATGGCGGCAAGGCTTTCTACGGACAGCTCTCTTCCCCGAGCGGGGCTTCACTCTGGATTGCGCAGGGGGCTGCGACTTTCTAACAGTCTGCCCTATGGATCCCAGTAAATGAACTCGATAATCTCCGGCACAAGTCAAAGGATTGTGCAAATCGAGCCTTGCGCTGTGAACTTGAAAGGCCTGACTACAAAGTGCATTCCAGCGTCCGTCTCACTTTCCCTTCGCCCGCGCCGCGTTCACCTTCGCCAGCAAATCCTGCGACATACTCTGCGCCGGCCCCGGAACCTTCACCGCCTCGCTCAAAACATCCCTCGCCTCATTCACCTTGTTGAGCTTGGCATAAGCAAACCCCAACCGGTATAGCGCGACAGAATATTGCTGATTGTCTTGTCCCTTCAACAGCCCCGCCGCTGACCGCAACTCCGGAATCGCCGCCGCCGTTTTATCCTGCTTGATATACCCGTAGCCCACAATCGAATACGCCACTCCCGCCGAAAGTTTGCGAGATTTATCCGCATCCGGCGCATCCGCATTCGCGACCGTAATTGCTTTCTGCGAATAGCCAATTGCCTTGGCAACGCTGCCTGCCTTGGTATCGTCAATGTAAGATCCAGCCATTAGAAGCAATGCCGGAAGCGAATTCGGATTCGCCGCCAGCGTCTTTTCTCCATAAGCTAGCAACCGCGCCTGATCATTCAACTGCCCGGGACCCAGTGTGTACATGGCGTAATCAGAAACCTGCTCCTGAAACTTCGAAGCCGGGAAGGCGGCGGAATATTCCTCGATAAATTCCATCCGATTCTTAGCATCGCTCTCGCTGGCGATCACGTTGAAGCCCGCCGATTCCAGAAAATCGCAGCTGTTCTGCGCCGCAGTTTTATCTTCCGCGATTTGTCTCTTGAAATCATCATCAGTCATGCCATCGGGCTTGGGCTGCTTTTCAATCGATCCGCAAACCATCCCGCCCTTGTCGACATATTCCATCAACTTGGAATTGTTCTTTGCCTGCTGCGCGATGCTCCCTTGCGAAACCAGAATATCGAGATTGCGAGGTGTCCCCGCCAAAGCCTTGTCTCCATATTCAAGCGCTTTGGCGAAATCGCCCGTCGCCTGGTAGGCCTGCGAAATCTGCCAATCGCCATAAGTCACGGCCGCGGGATTCGCCGAATACTTCTGCACAAACTCCTGATACATCCCTAGTTTCTTCGCTGCGTCTGCCTCATTCGAAATAGCCTGCAGATCGTGGTCTTCCGGCGTACCTGCCGGAATCACGATCTTATCGATCTGGGCGCAAGCCTGCGGTGCGTAGAAAAGAAGTGTGGGTGTAATAAAGAGAAGAGAGTAGAAAACAACAGCCGGCACTAGCGACCCAAAACAGCGTTTCATAGGTCACCTCCGCTACGGTGAGAGTGAAATCTCCACTTCCAACAGCAGCCGAATCCTAGCGCCGAATGCCCTCGCGTGCAACCATTACGCGCTCGGAAAGCGCAGCGCTCACTCTGACTGTCTTACTCTTCCCAGGGATTCAAAATCGGTACAGGCGTGTTTGCGAAATCATCTACGTTGCGGGAAACAATGGTGAGGTTGTGCTCAAGAGCAGTTGCCGCCAGCAATCCATCAATGGCCGAAAGGAAAGTCCTCTTCCGCCTGGCTTCGGCGGCGAGCAGCGCCCAGCCGTCGGCAACCGCATAATCGATAGAAAGAGTTCTCCCGGCAAAGCGGCTTCGCAGGTCCAGTTCGAACCACGACTCCAAATGTGTTCGGCGTCGGCTCTGCGGCAATCCGGCAATACCTTTTCGAATTTCTCCCAGCGTGAGCACGCTCAGAAATAACAGGCTTTCATCCGCCGCGTCGATCCACCTCAGCACGCGCGGCTCGGGCCTTGGGCGCACCAGTTCCGAGATGCAATTGGTGTCGAGCAAAAATCCGCTCACAGCTCAACGTCGCGTCCCGGGTCGCGATCACGGCTTAGGTCGAGAGCAATGCCGACCAGCGGTGACTGCCGGAAGAACTGCACCAGACTCTTCGGCTGATGAGACCTTCCTACGAGTTGCTCATATTGCTCCTCTGCGAGCATTACTACACCCTCTTTGCCCTGCCGGGTAATCCGTTGCGGACCTTCGCTTCGCGCCCGCCGGAATACCTCGCTGAAGCGGGCCTTGGCGCTTTGAATCTGCCACGAGCCGGAGCCCGCCTTCCTGCTCGTGGGCGAGACAACTGCGCCAGACTCGTTACTTTTCTTGAAAATTTTCGGCATGACCCTTTATTAATGACTAGTCAGACTGGTCATACTGTATATGTTCCAGGCCGATTTCGTCAAGCCCGATTCGTGGGGGCGCCGCTATCGGACGGGCTCTCCCCTCAATTCCATCCATTGCACGCAGATCGTGCTTTTTGCATCCAACGTTACGCTTTGGAGGAACGGATATGGATCAGAACATCGTGCCGGAAATACTCCACGAGTTATTCGCTTCACTCGAGGCTTTGGATACGCAAACCACCGCCATTCGCCAGTTCCTGAAAGATAAAGGCATCGCCCCCGAGCAGGAACTCGCGCCTTATCTCGCGCAGGCCGGCAACGCGAGCAGCGTCCGCTGGCTCGCCGCCCGAGTGCGAATCGACCATCTTCTTTCTTCTGCCATGAAGCCTGCTGAGCAGGACGCCAAGGCAGAGCCTCCGAAACCCAGCGAAAACACCAAGCAAGAAGAAGCGAACGCCGCGGCAAAAAACACCGGAGACAAGGCAGGTCAGAAAAAAGAGGGTGAGAAAAAAGAAGATCAGAAAAAAGAAGATCAGAAAGAAGG
>JBAWBG010000108.1:0-36089 GCA_049589695.1 Candidatus Sulfotelmatobacter sp.
GCGGAACTTGTTGATTAATGTAAGGCTCCAGATTTGAAAAGGTTCCGGATTGTGTATTGTCGTAGTCAAAACCAAACGAGAACCGCTGCTTGTCGGAAATGGTCTGATCGATCTTCAAGTCCCACAAGTTTGCCGTTGTCCGGTTTATGGACGTGTCAAACACGTTGTTCGTCAAACTGCCGCTAGTCGCTGGCAGGGAAGCCATCACCTTGGCCATCACGGCGCTTTCCGTGTAGTTGGGATCATTACTCAGTACGTTGCCGGGTATGGGATTGTGCGTGGTCGGATCATAGAGCTGAATGCTGGGAAGTAATGCGGAAAAGTCGCCATTCCTGAAAGACTCGGGGATCCACGTCTCCGCCGAAGAATTGCCGGTGTGAAACCGAAATCCCTCGTAGTCGAAGAAGAAAAAAGTTTTACTTCGGCCATCGTACACATGAGGCAGGTAGACGGGGCCGCCAACCGTGAACCCAAAATCGTTTTGCGTGTCGGGGGGCTTCGGGTTAAGCGGGTTCTCTTGCGCCAGGTTATAGGCGTTCTGTGTGTTCAGGGTCCAAGCATTCGCATCCAGCGCGCGGTTACGAAAATAATCGTAGGCCGAAGCGTGAAAGTTGTTCGTACCAGATTTCATGGAAAGGTTGACAATACCGTCGCCCGATGAACCGAATTCGGGGGCGAAATTGCTCTGAAGGGTCTTGAACTCCTGTACTCCCTCCGGAGACACCCCCTTGTTCCACTGAACATTAGGAGAAACCAGGGATATCGAAACGCCGTCCACCAAAATGTCCGTTCCCCCTTCCTGGCCCCCGTTGAGTTTGAAATCGTCGCTGGCGTTGTCTGCGGGGTTGTTGCCGACTTGCCCGACGAAGCCCGGGACCAACTCGATGAATTGGGTTGGGTTGCGAACCGTGCCGGAGACTTCTAACGGAAGGTTATCTACCAGACTGTTTTGGACAGTGGTACCGATATCGGAGCTTTCGGTTTGCAGTTGTCCGGCATCGGCGGTGACGTTGATCGTCTCCGACGCCGAGCCCAGCTGCAATTTAAGGTCGAGAGCAACCGTGCTATTGGTCGCGACTGTGACTCCTTCCTGGGTGTATTTCTTCATTCCGTTCGCTTCCACCGTCACCGAATAACGACCAGGCGGAAGGTTGGGCAGTGCATAAACGCCGGCACCCGTCGTTTTCGTCCCGTTGCTCAGCCCGGTATCCATGTTTCGCGCGGTGACGGTCGCGCCCGAAACAGCCGCACCGCTAGGGTCGACCACTGACCCTTGTATGCTTCCGTTCGTGGCCTGACTCAGGCTGGTTGAGACTGAAATGGCAATGAACAACCCGCACAACGAAAGCAGACGCAACAGGTCCCTCACTGCGGCCTCCTGGTTAGCAGGTTCTCTGCTCTTTCATAACGATCTACGGAAATTCATACACTCGACAGAGTGAAGCCCCACGTTGATGATCTAACATGAAACGATTATCCGACTGGAAGGAAAAGGAAGTAGCTTGTGAATTCATAGTGATTCACATAGCTTTGCGCGAGGATTAGCCAAAGAGGCAGTTCGTCCGGCAAGTTTCTGAGCGGAAACGGATCGTGTCGTTGACCAACTTCGGCAACCGTTGATTTCGCGATTCGGTGTGGTACGATGCTTGCACTCGTTTGCGGGTGGTAGCCAAGTCGCTTCCTCATCATGAGTACCCCGGCCCGGCACTCTGCGATAATCGATGATCCGGCCACCGACGATCGGTGGCAGTTGGTCCAGCGAATCGTGTCCAGCCCGCCTTTTCACAAAAGTGGCCGATTACGCGACCTGCTACTGTACATCACAGAGCAGACCATTCGCGGCTGCGCTCATGAATTGACGGAGCAGCATATCGGTGAAGCTGTCTTTCACAAAGCGACGGGGTATAGCCCACTCGAAGACAGCTCGGTTCGCGTTCACGCCCGGCAGCTACGCCTGAAGCTCCACGAGTATTTCGACGGGGTCGGCCGGGAGGAAGCCCTTATTGTCGAGATCCCTAAGGGCGCCTACACTCCTATATTTCGGCACGCCAAAGCGCAATCGCCCGGCGCCCTTCCGGCCCGGATTGAACCGGTCGCAACGCAGTTTCGTCGTGCAAGCCTGCCCTGGACCCTGTGCGGCGTGCTGGCCATTCTTTTCGCCGCTACGGTTTTATTCAACCGCTTTGATCGTCCCGCTAGCGTTGCGGCAGCCAGTCCGGTGTGGCCTTTTTCCCAGATTTTCGACACGCGACACCAAACCGTTATTGCAGTTGCGGACGGAAACTATGGTATGTGGCGGATCCTCACAGGGGAGCGCGGTTCCCTCGAACAATACCTGAACCGAGACCTGCCCCAGAAGTCGGCAATGCTTAAGTTCGGCGAGGCGGGCTCTCGCTTTGCGGATTACATTTCCAATTCCACGCTTACTTCATTTGCCGACGTCGCGGATGCGGTTTCGCTGGTGAAGGCAGCCGGGCCCTTCCAGAACCTCGTATCCGTGCGGTCCGCGAAGGACCTGAGAATACGCGATTTGGATCATGAGAACTATGTTTTCATCGGAAGCCCAGCCTCCAACCCATGGGTTTCGCTATTTCAGGACAAACTGAACTTTCGCGAGAGCGAGGAGTCAGTCGGCAAAAGCGTAAAGGCATTTGTGAATAGGAAGCCGCTCCCCGGCGAGCAGGCGCAGTATCAGGGTTTGCGGTGGACTGGAACTGAGGGAGAGGACTACGCGACTATTGCCCTCGTTCCTAACATGACCCGCGACGGCAGTGTTCTGATTTTGCAGGGGCTTCAGCAGGAGGGTACGGAGGCCGCCGGGCGGTTCCTGCTGCAAGCGGAGAACCGGCATCAGCTTCAGCGATCCCTCGGCATTCCCGTCTCCGACAGCATTGCAGGGAACATTTGGTTTGAAGCCCTCATTCGGTCGCGGACGGTCTCTGGCGCACCCAATTCCGCTGCTCTTATTTCAGTCCGTCGTATTCAGTGAACTTCGATCGGCTTCCGTCGACCGGGGCGCGTCCAATTCCGTAGTAGACTGTCGCTGTTTTCTGAAACCGTAAGCAGAGTGAAAGCCGTTGAGTATTGATGACTCGTTCTCTATTACACTCGCGTTTCTCAGTGATGCTCTCTGCCGCCTTGGTCAGCGCAGTCCTCCTCTGCGGGGTGTTAGCTGCTGCCCAGAGTGATGCAGACGCGCTTCTTCAGCAGGCACGCATCGCCGAGAAGGCCGGAGATTACGCCAGCGCCGCTCGTGTATATCGTCAGGCGCTGGCCATTGTTCCTGGGAACCTCGAAGCTTTGAAACGTCTGGGGATTCTGGAGCAAACAGAACTGAAGTTTGATGATTCCATTGGCCACTTTCGGCAGGTGGTCGCGCTCAATCCGGAGTACCCGGAAGTTAATTTCTACCTCGGCGCGTCGTACTTCGGGAAGAATGACTTTCGCGATGCCATCGACAGTTTCCAGCGAGAGCTGGCGACTTCGAAACCCCACCCGCGTTGCCGCTACTACCTAGCGCTGGCACTGCAATCATCGGGCCGCACCGACGATGCGATCGTGGAACTGAACCGGGCCCTGACGGATAACCCGAGCGATGCCGACTCGCTCTATCAACTCGCCCGGCTACACAAGAACGCTTCGCTGCAAGCCATCGAGCGGTTGCGGGCTATCCACCCGGACTCGTTCCAGTTACACGCTCTCATCGGCGAATCCTATGCGGAGGACAAACGCTATCCGGAAGCGATCGAGGAATACCGCTCGGCACTCAGGAGAAATCCGGGCGCTGTGGGAATCCACTTTGCGATTGGCGTTGCGTATTGGGTTTTACACGAGCCGGACCAAGCCGAGTCAGAGTTTAAGGACGCGTTGAAAGAGAACCCTGATGACCCCATGACCAACTTGTATCTCGGCGACATCGCGGTGCAGAATCAGCGCTTTGAGGAAGCGTTTACGTATCTGCAAGTGGCAGAAAAAGCGCGGCTGGACGTGCCGCAATTGCATACTCTTCTTGGCACTTGCTATCAGGCACGTCATGATCCTGAGAGTGCGAAGCGCGAATTATTGACTGCCATAAAAAGCGATCCTGCCGCGGCGGCCCCGCACTATCTGCTGGCGCAAGTCTACCGGGAGCTGCACGATCCTGACGCAAGCGCGCGCGAACTGAGTGAGTTTGATAATCTTTCAAAATCGGCCGTCGATAACAACGCTCATGACTCGCGTGGGGGCACCGTCCCGGAGTCGAAGTAGGTCCCTTGATAAACAGGCTCATCCGGTCTTCTGGCACGATTTATGGCGCCCGTTTGCTCTTGCTATCGCTCGCCCTTTTTCCTGCGCCAGCCGTTTTATGTCAAAGCTCAAACTCAGTTCCGGTGGTCCAGCCAGGATTCTCCGATGTGACGTCGGCCCTGGGCGTACATTTTCAGCATGTTGCCTCGCACACTTCCAAAAAATACCTGATTGAAACCATGGGTTCCGGAGTGGCTCTGTTTGATTATGACAACGATGGACGATTGGATATTTTTGCGGTCAACGGAGCGCTATTTACTGACCCCACGCCGAAGGGCACGATCCCACAGAAGACAGGACCGGAGCAGTGGAACCGACTTTTTCACCAGAAGCCTGATGGAACGTTCGAAGATGTAACCAAGAAGGCGGGCTTGCAAGGTGTGGGCTATGGATTTGGGGTTGCCGTTGGCGATTACGACAATGATGGCTATGAAGACTTGTACGTGACCGCGTATGGAGGCAACAAACTCTATCACAACAACGGTGACGGCACATTCACCGACGTTACCGCGCAAGCGGGAGTGGCGGGCGGTGGGTGGTCGACCAGCGCCGCCTGGGTTGATCTGGACAACGACGGCCTGCTGGACCTGGTCGTGCTCCGATACATGCAGTGGGATTTTTTTGATTTGTGGTGCGGAGAACGCAAAGAAGGATTTCGAGCTTATTGTCCCCCGGACTCATTTCGTCCCATCAGTCCCCTCGTCTACCACAACGACGGGAATGGTCACTTTACAGAAGTATCGCAGAAACTCGGGCTCTCAAAGGAGGGCAAGGGATTGGGAATCGCACTCGCAGATTACGACCGGGATGGGCATATCGATCTTTTCTTTGCCAACGATTCGATGCCGGAGTTTTTGTATCACAACACTGGGAACGGCACTTTTGAGGAGGTTGGGCTGCGATCGGGCGTAGCGGTTGATGGAGAAGGCCGCTCTTTTGCCGGAATGGGAGTCGAATTCACGGACTACAACAATGACGGACTTCCAGATTTGCTCATCACGGACCTGGCCGATCAAATGTATGCGCTATTCCGTAACAACGGCGACGGCACGTTTACCTACGATAGCTATCCGTCGGGCCTCGGACGGATGACCTTCGCACACTCCGGTTGGGGGGTGCGGTTTCTCGATTATGACAATCAGGGTCGGAGAGGCCCGATCATTGCACAGGGGCATGATCTGGACAACATTGAACTGACATTTCCCAACCTCCACTACCGCGAACCTATGCTCCTGGCGAGAAACACGGGCAAGAGCTTCGTGGATGTTTCACAGGAAGCTGGGGCCGTGTTTCAGCAGCCTTGGGTCGGCCGCGGTCTGGCGACCGGGGACATCGATAACGATGGAAGAGTAGACGTGGTCGTTACGACTAACGATGGTCCGATTCACGTGCTCCACAATGACACGAGAACATCGAACCACTGGCTGACTCTCACTCTAGTGGGCCACAAGAGCAATCGCGACGCGATCGGAGCAGGAGTTACGCTGGTCAGCGAACACGGCACGCAGTTCGCGACGGTGACGACCGCAGGTAGCTATTTGTCCTCCAGTGACAAGCGACTGCATTTCGGCCTGGGGCAAGACGCCACTGCGAAGTCGATTGAGATTCAGTGGCCGAGCGGTATCCGTCAGACAATCCAGAATGTGCGCGGCGATCAGATTCTTCAAATCGATGAACCTTCGGCGCCGAATACCAAAGAAGCGCGCCATTAATGGGCGGTCGCCGAGGACTTCCCTTTTTCGGGCTTGATTGCGGTACCGGAACCTTCCTGCAGGGTGTCAATCATATCCAGCGGAAGATCGTCATAGCTCTCAACCAGCCCGCTGGGCCAGCGGACCTTAACCGACTCCACCTTGGTCGCAGAGCCGAGGCCGAAGTGCACGCGAATATCGCTCTGCGAGGCGTAACTTGAACCGCTGCGCACTTCATCGATCATTTTTCGCTTGCCGACGATGATTGTGATCTTTGCTCCGATACCGTCGCGGTTAGAACGTGTGCCCAAGGTTTTGAAAGCGATCCAGTGGTTGGGAGATCGAACCGAGTTCACCAACAAGCTCGGCTGGTCGTTCATGTTATTGATCACCACGGAAAGCCGGCCATCATTCCATAGATCGCCCACGGCCAGGCCACGGGCCGAAGAGGTTGCGGTGATACCGGGGCCAGCGCTTGCGGATACATCGGTGAACGTCCCATTGCCGTTGTTGTGATAGAGGATTCGCGGCTCTTTGAATTCGCCGCCGAGATGAAATTGCTCCACTTCCGGATAAACGTGCCCATTCGCCAGGATCAGATCTGGCCAACCATCATTGTCAAAATCAAAGAACATGGTTCCCCACCCGAGATACTGGGTATGCGCGCCTAAACCAGCAGCATAGGTAACGTCGGTAAAGACTCCCCCGCCATCATTGCGGTATAAGGTTGGGGTATCGTCAGAAAAATTCGTCTTGAACAAATCCAGGCGTCCGTCGCCGTTGAAATCGGCAACCGTAACTCCCATACCAGCCTGCTCCCGGCCGTCCTCATTGAACGCAACACCGGCCGATACCGCAACGTCCGTGAACGTGCCGTCGTGGTTGTTGCGGTAGAGAATGCTGGGCGCACTATCGCATGCGACGTAGATGTCTGGCCATCCATCATCATCAAAGTCGAGGGTGGCGACGCCCAGTCCGTAATGTCCTTCGGTGCGATCAATGTGGGCCTTGACGGTCACATCCTCAAAAGTGCCGTCGCCGCGATTTCGATACAGAATATTCTTCGCGCCGCGCAGCCCTCGGGGTCCGCACATTACCGGCACACCTTTCCACACACAAGTTGACCGTTCCCCAGGTTTCGCAATCGTCGCTTGATCGAAATCAACGTAGTTCGCAACCACCAGGTCGAGATAACCGTCGCGATCGTAATCAACGAAAGAACAGCCTGTTCCCCAGGATCTTCCGGAACCCGCAACGCCAGCCTTCTCCGCTACCTGCTCAAAGACTCCGTTCCGGTTGTGGTAAAGCCGGTTTTTTCCGTAGTAAGTGACGTAGAGATCTTCCCAACCGTCGTTGTCGTAATCGCCCACGCACACGCCTTGCCCCCATCCTACGGCCGTTGCGAGCCCAGCCTTGACGGTGACATCGGTGAACGTCCCATCGTGATTGTTGCGATACAAACGGCCGCTCGGGCCCTTGCCGCTGCCTGCCAGGTCAAGCGTGGTTCCATTCACAAAGAAAATGTCAGGCCAGCCGTCATTGTCGTAATCAAAAACGGCTACACCGGGGCCGGTGGTTTCGATGATGTATGTTTTTGTGTTCACGCCCCCGAAAATGTCAGTCATTGTCAGGCCGGCTTTCGAGGCGATGTCGTCGAAGTGGGCGAGTGGTGGAGAATCCTTCGGAGGAGGCGGTTCGTTGACCGTCTGCGCAGTTGCAGCAAGACCTGAGCAAATCAACGCGAAGCCCACAGCAAACAACACTTGTCGCGCACAAATAGACAATCGGCTAACCCTGATCATGAGCCCTTATCGGAAAGATGCAGCCTCTTCAAGCGGACCAACGCTTCTGTTGCTTTCACCTTAGCCCGAAACCGGCTGATTCGCAAACCGCGTGAACACGAGGCGATTATTGTCGAGTGCGCTCGGGAGGACTTTGCCATTCTGGCAATATGAAGTCGCCCAAGAGGTCATTCTGAGGGGCAGGCTCCTTTCCTGCGGTTTGGTGCGAATATCGCGAGGCTGCCTCGGCGTCCCCTGCTCGGCGATATGCTTGACTCAGTAAACGTTGCGCCTGCACGTTGCCGGAGCTGAGTTGGAGGCACTTCTGAAGTTCAGCGATCGCCTCATTATTATGACCAACCAGCAACTCCGTTTTCCCCAAGCCCAGGTGAGCTTCGGAGCTGCCAGGATTCAGCCGAATGGCGTCCTGAAACGCGGAGATGGCTTCGGCCGGACGGGCAGCGCGATCCAGCGCCAACCCTTGAAAATAACTGATGAGAAAGTTCGGTCCCAACTTTTTCCCAGCGGCTGCAAGTTCGGAAACAGCTTCTTCTGCCCGGCCCGTTCGCAAAAGCACCTGCGCCAGTCCGACGTAACTGGTCGGCATGGGATCACCCGCCGCAACCAACTGACGAAATACGCTCTCCGATTCCGAATAACGATCGCTAGACAAATACGCGGCTCCTAAACGCAGATGGAGAGCGTAGGACTCGGGGTTCGACTTAAGGGCTTCCTGAGCGGCGGAGATTGCTTCCGCGATGTGGTTTGATGCCATGAGTTCACGTGTCAGATTCAGCCAGTGTTCTTCTCGGTGGGAATCAAGCCTTGCTGCCTGACGAAAGGCATCAACCGCGGCATCCGATTGGCCCAGACGCGCCTTCGCGATGCCAACTACCGACCATGCTGAGGCTGCTTCCTCACCCGACGCTCCGGCAAATTGCGGCGCTTCGATTAACATCTGGCTCTGCGCCGCGGCTTTCTCGTAATTCCCCGTCATGAGATAAGACAAAGCTAGATCTAACTGAGCCCAGCGCGGCCCCGCGGGTTTTTTGCGCTCGCTCAATCGGCGCAAGAGATCGATTGCAACCGCATGATCGCCATCAGAAATCAGAAACCGGGCAACAACAGCAACGTCACTGTCCGTGAGTCGCGTATTCGATAGGCGATCGATGACCTCCCGCGTCTTCTCTTTCCGCCCCAGCGCGAGATAGCCATTTGCGGCTTCGATAAGGAATTGAGGATCCTCTGGCCACGCCACCCCGGAACGATCCAGCTCGTGAAACGCATTTTCGTATGAGCCGGCATCGAGTTGCACTCGTCCAAGGTAGTAGTGCGCGAACGAATCATCTGGAGCGAGTTCTAAAGCCCGTTGTAACTGTGCACGCGCGCTCTCAAGACGGTGCTCGGTCCACTCCAGAAATCCCAGGTTCTTGTAGCCATCCTCAAGCTTGGGATCCAAGCGGATGGCCTCGCGATACTCGTTCGCTGCCTCACTGTTTCGCCCCAAACGCACCAGCACGATTCCACGGAAGTTTCGAATCTGTGCATCCGCCGGTTGGCCACCCTCCGCAGCGGTGAGATATCTGAGCGCTTCCTCGAGACGATTATCCTGAAGCGCTTTGAGCCCCTGCTGCAGAGAATCGCTCTTGCTGGCGCGAATGGAAGCATCAGATTTTCCCTGACTGGCAAACCCCGTGCCAGGTACGAGAAAAGAAAACGGCGCAACGAGGCCGAGGAAAAGCAGGAATTTAGAGATCAGCGTTTGCGGGCCGTGTGGCATTGGCTTCCGATATCGTCTTCGCGATTCGAGATCGTGAGAGTTCCCCTCACCCAATCGGCAGTCTCCTATGGATGCGGCGAAGAGGCAGCCTCGATTTGATTCAGCCGTTCAGTTTGCTTTTCGAGTTTAGCGTGCGATTCGCGGTTCAGCGATGTAGAGATCTCGAACTCGTGTGCTGCGCTCTCCTTTTGCCCTTCCGCTTGATAGATCCTGGCCAACTTGTAGTGCACTGAGCCATCCTGATCCCCAGGTATTGCAGCCTTGAATTCTGCTTCTGCTTTCGCGTAGTCGTGAAGATCGGCGTACGCGGTCCCCAAATCACGATGAATATCGGGATCCCCTGGCTCAACCTCAACCGCGCGCTTCAAGTATGGGAGCGCCTGTTCCGGTTGGTGCTCGAGCAAGCATGTGTTGCCAAGGTCATGAAGCGCTCCCGCATGCCGCGGATTCAATTCCAGTTCCGCTTTCAATTCCTTGCGAGCTTCATCCGTCTTAAGGTCTTTCCACAGCAGATGGCCTAAACTGTAATGCAAGTTTGGCACGGAGGGTTTCATCGCAACGGCTGTGCGATACTCTTCGATTGCTTTGCCATCGTTTGCCTTCGCAGCCTCGAGATCCGCCGTCAACTCATGCACGCGATATGAATTCGGATCTGCTTGATAAAGTCGAAGGTAAGCTTGGGTAGCCAATTTTTCGAAGCAGCGGGCACGCCAATAGAATGCCGGCGGAGATTGCTGATTGGACAGCCCGCTGAGGGCCTTCAGAGCACTCTCATATTCTCCGAGTTCGAAAAGTGCTTGAGCAACCTGAATGCGAAAATCGCCCGCTGAATGCGGCGTCAACACCTGTAGCAAGCACGCTGAAACCCTAGAGTACTGCCCCGCATCCAGCGCTTTCACCACTTCCCGATCTACACAGTCCCTGGCGACAGTCGCTTTCGCGGACTGGGCCGGTTCTGTGTCATCAGGAGGTGAGCTGCCATTCTGCGCCGCCAGAAATGCGACTGCCAAATTGGCAGCAGCATCGTGTCGCGCGCGAATCTGGGGCGCAACGGATTGAACCCGCTGGCGCAATGAGTCCGGCAGTTGATTGAAGGCGCCTTCCCCAAATCCGGTCTCATGTACGCTCAAAACACGCTCAGTTCGGGGTTTGTCCACATTAAGCGCCCGTGTCCAATCTTCGAGTGCCGCATCAGTGTCGCCTTGGATCAGCTTCACCTCGCCTCGGCGGACCATTGCGCGCAAATCCTCAGGACTGATCCGCAACTCCCGCTCGAATTCCGGCGCTGCCTGGTCAAGTCTGCCCGCTTGCAGAAAGACCTCACCCAGTCGCACATGCAGCCCGGGGCGGTTTGGTGTTAGTGCCAGTGCATTCTGGAATCGAATAACTGCGAAAGACCACTGTGTTGACGACGAATAACTTTCGGCCAGCAACTGCTCGGACCACGAGGAAGCAGGAGCGGCTCTTTCAAGTCTAGTGACTTCTCGCTTACCCAGCGTCTCATAGGTATGGCCGAGCAGATAAAGCATGTCCACGTTCTGCGGTTGCAAGCTGAGAGCATGTTTGAGAGTCGCAACTTCGGCCTGATAATCACCCGAGATTTCCTGCGCGGTCGCCAACCATGACCAGATATCTGGCCGGTTTGGTTCCTGACGCGAAGCGGCTTTCAGATAAGGGATCGCCTTTGCTCCATTGCCACTCTTGCAGTAGTCAACTCCAAGGAAGAAATTTGCGCCCGCCAGTGTCGGCTTGTCTTTCAGCGCAAGACGGAATTCTGCCATGGCTTCCGGGGTACGGTCCTGAAGCTGATACAGCAGGCCAAGATTCATATGGACTTCGGCGAAATTGGGCACTTCAGCCAGTATGGCCCGATATTCGCGCTCAGCCGCAGCATAGTCACTCCGCTGCTGTGCCTCTTGCGCGGCAGAGAAGTGAGCGCGAACGGTCTCGCTAATGGCGGCGTGCGATGCCGTGCCTTGTGCAGCCAATTGGCCCCAAGATGCGAGCACCAGCGTCACAAGGCGAAGTAGAATTCGACGGCTACGAGGCACTTTATTTCGGCCGAGGGCTAGCGAAACCAACCCACTCATGAACAGCATAATAATGCCCGCTTGCCCGCGAAAAAAGCCATTCAACATTAAACGAAATTGACCGCACCGCAGTTTGTGGGCGGCGTTTCCGGCGTTCAACCGCTGGCGACCACCCTCTTCTGCATTTCCTCCAACGTGAAGCCCTTGGTTTCCGGATATACGAACAAGACCACAAAGAACTGCACCACCATCATAACGGCAAAAAACACAAAAGGATAAGCGCCTGAAGACGCGGCCATCAGCGGAAAGATGCCGGAGATCAAGGCATTCATGAACCAGTGCGAAAAACTGCCGAGGCTCTGGCCTTTTGCCCGGACCGTATTCGGGAACACTTCGCTGAGATAAACCCAAATTACCGCGCCCTGAGAAAAGGCAAAGAAAGCGATGTAACCGATTAGCAGCCAAAGCAAGAAATTCTCGTGACGCGCGGTAAAGAAAACTGCCGAGACGCCGGCGAGACACAGAGCCGTTCCCACGGAACCGACCAAGAGCAATGTCTTGCGTCCGATCTTGTCGATCACCGACATTGCAATCACAGTGAAGATCAGATTCGTTGCGCCGACCGCCACGGCTTGAAGATTTCCTGAAACTCTGCTGAAGCCGGCATGGGCGAAAATGTCATTCAGGTAGTAAAGGATGGCATTGATTCCTGAGAGCTGGTTGAACATTCCGATGCTCACCGCGAGGAAAATGGGAAATGCGTAGCGTCGAGAGAGTAACCTTTCTCCTGCCACACTCTCCTCTACTTCAATGGATTGAACAATGTCTTCAAGGTCATGCTCGAAGTTTTCGTCCCCGGTCATTTGCAGTACGGTCCTGGCCTCCGCGGCTCGCCCTTTCTTGACCAGCCAACGCGGGCTTCGGGGGATCGTGAACAACATCATAAAGAAAAGTGCTGCAGGAATGCCTGCAACACCGAGTTGCCAACGCCACTCGCTTGCACCGAAATGCTGCAGCCCGATTGCGTAATTTGAGAAATAAGCGAGGAGAATGCCAAAAACCACGTTAAATTGAAAAAAACCCACCAATCGGCCGCGCAGCCTGGCAGGCGCGATCTCGGCAATGTACATCGGACCCAGCACCGACGATCCTCCGATTCCGAGTCCGCCTTGATGCAACGGAAGGCGACGAGCGCGGGCCAATTCCATGCTCCGGCGCAGCCGAGCGCGGAAATAAAGTAAAGAATTGCCATCCCGCGCAGCGTGTCCCGCCGGCCGAACCGCTCTCCCGGAAATCCGGCCAGCATTGCTCCCAAGATTGTGCCCCAGAGAGCGCTAGCAACAGTTACGCCCAGGAGAGCAGGCGAAAGGTGATAAGCCAAGGTCAGAGCACTTGTCGTGCCAGAAATCACCGCTGTGTCGAATCCGAAGAGGAGACCACCGAGCGCTGCCACAACCGTGCTTTTCACCAAGTAGGCGTTCAGTTTCAGGCCGACTCCGTTGGCGCTGAAAATTTTCGTCGCTCAGTGCAATTCTCGAGCGACGCATCCTAGCACGAGTTCGCATTCTCGCCGTGGATGCAATGTGAAGCATCCTAACATCACGCATTTCTTCGGATACTGGCACCTTGAACTCTGGCTGTCGGGCGTTGGTGCTCCCCGGCGACCGAAGCTCATCGTCCCATCCCGGCTTGAGCGATAGTGACCCCCGGGTCACTGCAAGAAAGTCTGGACTGTACCAGCCAGTCTCAGGTGTGTTATCAAGGGGTGCCCTCGGCAGGGAACTCAGAGCGCAGCTTAGTAGCGAGGACAAGATCGTGTTTGGCGCCATCGAAGCAGGCGGTACTAAGTTTTTGTGCGCGGTTGGCTCTGACCCCGCCAACCTGGACGTCACGCAATTGCCGACAACATCACCAGAGATAACGATGGCTGCTGCAGTGAATTTCTTGCGGGAGCGCAGTGATGGAAAATTGCAGGCAGTCGGCATTGGTTCGTTCGGTCCTGTTGATCTTTCTCCCTCATCTCCAACTTTCGGCCACATCACTTCCACTCCAAAAATAGCTTGGCAGAACTTCGATTTCGTCGGCGCGGTTCGTGCGGCATTCGACGTACCGATCGGGTTCGACACCGATGTGAACGCAGCCGCCCTGGGAGAAGCACGCTGGGGAGCTGCGCAATCCATCTCGGATTTTGTGTACCTCACCGTTGGGACCGGGATCGGTGGTGGCGCGATCGTAAATGGCCAACTTCTGCACGGTTTAGTCCATCCCGAGATGGGGCACATCCGAATCCCGCACGATCGACAGCGCGACCACTATCCCGGTGGCTGCCCATTTCATGCCGACTGTCTGGAAGGGCTCGCATCCGGTCCTGCCATTCAAAAACGATGGGGCAAGCCAGCCCAGGAACTGCCTCTCGATCATCCGGCGTGGACGCTCGAGGCGCACTATCTCGCCCTCGGACTTGCGAATTGGGTTTGCACGCTGTCGCCCAAGCGTATTGTGCTTGGCGGCGGAGTTATGCAAGGGCATTGGATCTTGCCGCTCATCCGCAGCGAACTCGTCCGCTTGCTGAATGGGTATGTGCAATCCCGAGAATTGACTGAAAACCTGGATCAATACATAGTCCCAGCCAAGCTCGGTAATCGGGCGGGAATAGCAGGAGCATTGGCTCTGGCACAAAAGGCCTATCAAGAACATAAACAGTCGGCCTCAATCGGCTAATCATGAGTAAGGGTGCAATCGTGCGGACCTGCTCAGGTTCGCTCAAATGCATCTCCGAATCTCAGGTTCGGTACAACTGTGTGCGCGGGCCGGGTGGTCGCACTGCGAAGTCTCCGGAGCACGGGGCGTTACGACAAAGCGGCGGTGAGCCGTCGCAGTGTCGCGTGCCGCATTCGAACCGATTGCAAGTCATACATTTTTCTGCATCGTGTCGGAGTAATGTCCGTGCGGGCTGGTTTGCCGGCAAGTCATTGATGTCAGTGGTTGTTGTAGTGGAGAACTCCCTTAGGTCAGCTAACGGCCCATCAGTAGACCATTCCCTAATAAAGCTGCCATAGACCGCACTCCGTGCATGCCCCGTGAGCCAATTGTGTGCGTGATTTTAAGCACACGGGCAAACTGCCGCGAAGCAGTCTCTACCATGAATGATAAAGGACGCTATCGCCAATAGCGCGAAACGGCCAGCGCGTGAAACTCTTCAGGCGGCGTCACTAACGACTGAAATTCCGAGTCGATCATTCACCGCATCTTGAAGCTTCTGTTTGCTTCCGATGTGCCGCTCGGTTGTTTGCACTGAAGCCTGGCCCCGCAGAAACTGAATGCGCCTCCACAACCATGGCAAAAGCCGGGCGCAGGTGCGACGAAGATCGTGAGGCGCTAGACTGGTTAGGCCAGCCTGACAAGCACATCGCTTCACGGTATATGGACCTTTTGCCGTCTGTTCTTGAAAGTTCGAGCTAGTCGAAGGAGAATCCGAAAACGTTGGCCATTCTCTCCAGTTCGCGGTCTGGGAAGTGGCCGCTCCATACCTCACGGACGGCCAGTGAGTCGGTTTCCAATCGGTCGTAGATCATCAGCGCTTCGGGCTGAAACAGAAATACGCTGCGATCAGGCATTTCCTCGGCCTTGCCGTAAACGTCCTGCAAAACGTCTTCGTGTTTGGTGAAAAATTCATTGAGATGCTCGATGATCTCCGCCGGTGTTTTTTGTTCGTATAGAGGCGCCAAGAGGCGAATCACATCCAGGGACAGCTGTGGATCGCTGCGACGAACGGTCAGTTTGAAATAATGCCGTTCCAGCGACTTCAGCACACTGAGCTCAGCCACAGATGGCATCTCTCTCTCGATCTGATTGAACTCTTCGTCCGCCAACTCTACCACTCCCGCCAGTATATAGATGCGACGTTGTAGCGGATTGGGTAGAGGCTCGAGAAGGGCATCGTACTTGTAAATAGAATCATGCGCCATTTCAGCCCACAGATGCTGTGCCAATGTGCGCACCTGCAACTCCGCAGCAAACTTGTCGGAAGGAAATTTGGAGATTTGCTCATCGCCAGGAAGGAGCCTCACATCTGCATGAACGCTCAAGTAGCCGAAAGTGTTTGGCTTCAGTCGGCCAGAAGTATTCTCGGGATCGCCGCGCTGAAACAGGCGCTTAGCAATTTCTAAAACGGGAGTGATCTCGTCTTTGTAACGCACGATTCACGAACACCAGTCTTGTCGCCGAGGGATTCATAGGTATGTTCTGGTTTCAAAATCAACTTCTTGATCACGCTGTCGATGTCTTTGGGGCGGCTAGTTACATCAGCCAGGATTCCCTGGCGGCGGATCTCTGCTTTGAGTTTGTCCGCCAAGTAAATTCCAAACTCCCTGTAGGCGGGTTGCTCTTTCAGCCAAAGTTTCCGGGCCTCTTCTAGCGTCGTCATTTGTGATCGACGCTTACCAAGTTGTCATGCACCACAATCTGATCAGCTTTAACCTTGACCAGATTTTCTTCTTCTTCTGGAACTGTGACGCTGATCCCGTGGGATGTGTGGAACGCCTTCTTGCGTAGGCGTGTTTTGATTTCCGAAATGTCCTTGCCGAACGCTTGCAACGAAACCCGATGCTCTTCCAGAAATTTCTTGTACGGCACCCTAAGGGGAGCAGGCACGTAGTCTTCGATGAACTGTTTCGGCGACACGTTTTTGCGATTCGATTTCAGTTCAGAATGAATGTGTTCATAAAAATCGTTCATCTGGACTGGGTCGCCGATTTCTTCATTGGCGAATGCCAACGAAGCGTCAAACCACTTGCGAGTGCTAACCCTTGGTTCTTCTGCCAACTGGCAGCCCAAATAAGTTAACCAAAACCGAGCGACATCTTCGCTGGTGCCTGGCCCTTGGCTGTCGCAACCGTGTGAATCGAAGTCGTCGTCACCAGGCGCTGTACGCACGAATAATGCGCTTTTGAAAAGGCGAGTTTTGTCAGTCAGAATCAGGTTTTCCAGCACATCGAAATCGAAGGCGCGTTTACCCTCTTCGCCACTAAACTTAATCTCAGCACCTTCCTGCCGCTCCAGTTTTAGCACAGCGATGCCTCGCTTCTGGCCCGCCGCCACCTCCATCACACAGAGCAATCCCGGCGAGGTAGCGCCCGTGTGCTGGGCAAATAGATAGTTGGCCAATTCCCTGGACATCGCTATGAACTCTTCCGTGGTGCGGTCCCTGCTGGTGAAGGCCCTGACTTCATCAGGCACCTTTGTGGCGGGGGCTGGAGAAAAGTGCATGGTGTAGGCGTGCTTAGAGCCGAGCACCTGGGTGATGCGGTCATAAAGGATCTTCGCCTTACCCACGTCGATCTTTGTTTCCAGATCGGCAAGAATCACTTTGGTTTCGAGGATTTTGGGGCGGTTGGGCACATCGTGAAAGATTGTTCGTTTTATCTTCAGCCGGGCTAAGTCGGCAGCGGTAATCATATAGGCGGGTTAAATCCTCCGAGAGAAGGACTGCAACAGATGGCCCGAAGCAAAGTTATCACAGGCACCTAAGTCTTGGGAAAAACGCACGGCAGCCCGCGTTCCACACTTTAATACCCGGACGAAACGAATCGCTCCCACTGCTCGGCAACTCGAAAGCTTCGAAGAATTGCTACCCGGAAGCGCGCATGGGACATCCCATCCGGACCGGACGCTTATCGTGGCGGCAAACGTGGTGCCATGCCGACTTGTCGGTACTACTAAGTGCCTTTACCGATGGTTTGGGGTTTAGCCGTCGCTGGCTGACCTGGGCTATCCGGATCGTATATATTGACGGCGACTCGGCGCACGATCGCTGACGCAGGCAGCGCCCGAAGAGCCAGCCGCCCCGCTAGCTCGCGTGAGGCCGTTGGCCAAGTATTCACGTGCAATGTCATCGGTAGGTGAGGGATCGGGGTCGGATCCCAGATCGCGCGACGGTGAACCAGCTTGCGGTCGACAAACCACCTGATCTCACATGGGTCCCATTCGATCATGTATTGATGCAAGGCCTTTGACGCATCAAAACCCAACTCGATGATGATGGGCGTTCCCCGACAGCCGTAGTCAAATTTCGCGCCATTGGTGCCCGGGTTGTAGAACACGTTGACCAAAAGGTGGTCCGGCCGATTCCCGAGGATTTCTGCATCGATCTCCTGTCGGGGCGAGTCGCGATGGAGAAAGAAACCGGTCACTAGACCCGAGACATTCGTGGCTTGTAGCATCGCCTCGAAACGCCCGAACAGAAAATTGGCGCGACTTGAGATCGCGGCGGCGCTGAGATTCCGAACCCCAAGTGGCTCCTCGATAACAGCGAACGAGAGACCATCTCCCGGTGCTGGTGTCACATTAGCGGGACGAAAAAGTCCGAGATTTCCAGGGAAGGTGTCATTTCGTAGCAACCATCGCGCGGACTGGATTTGAGCAAAATCGTCTTCAAAGCACACCCGCAAAGCCCCCAACGATTCCTGCCCCTCAAGCGCGCTCGCGCTGATACCGCTCCAATCCATGCGTAGCTTCGCTATCCACGGCGACGGGTCATGCCGAAGCCGTTTTGCAGGAGCGACCATTTTGCTTCCTGGTGGCACTCGCTGACGCGTCCGCAGTCCGATGTCGTTGACGGACGGGTATTGCGCGTTCGGTGGCGCAAGCTTCAAGTACTCACATAGATCACGCCAAGTACTTGTGCGCTCACGACGCAGGCGCAGAAGACTGGCCCCTTCTAACGCTGTTAGTATGGCATGGTTGTTGCGATCGGCAGACTTATCTACATCATCCATCACAATGTACTTTGCTCTTGGATAGCGCTGAATGAGGACGCGTATCTGCGTTTCGAGCGAACCTATGTTGACGTAAGCATCGAAAACGCGATCGGTGCGACCTGCGAGCAGGCCCTCAAATTCACATTCTGGAATACTGTCAAAGTCGCTGCAGCAGCGATAGCCAAGCATCGAGAGGGCCATTGCAAGGGATGACAGCCCTGATCCCGGCGCTCCGAATGCGAAGACTGGAGATTGAATCGGGCATGCATGAAACAGCGCCGAGTTGCCGTTATCAAGAACACCGATCCGGCTCAGTGCCGGCAGGATCGAGTAGGAATTTGTCGATTGCAGATCGCGGCGTTGGTGAATCACTGAGCGGCGCAACGCCCGAACGTCCAGCTCTCGGAACTGATGATTGATCCAGAGGTCGATCGGACCGCAGCACGGAAGAAGGTCAAGCAGCGCCTGAGCTCCCTTCTTCGAAAGTACATAACCGGACAAGTACCAAAGGCCCCGCTCCGGCCGAAACACATTCGTCGAAACTAGTTCCTTTGGAGCACCGTTGCGCACCTCCCCATACGAAACGTACAGGATGTCGAACCCCGGGTTAGCCCGATCAGCGTCCTCCATCTCGCCCCACGCCTGATCGAGGATGCGCCCAAAGCCGCGTTCGAACCGGACGTCGTCCTCTAGTACTAGGCTGTAGGGTGCGCTGGACTGCGCGATCGTTTTCCAAATGCCAATGTGTGAGCAAGCGACGGCGACCTCCGCCTGGCTCATCCTAATCGGGCGCTCAAGATCAAATACATCGGGGACCGCATGGGGCTGCGGTTCGACGAATAGCTGGTCGCCCAGCGTATAAAACGGTTGAACCATAGTGCCATCGACAAATTCTGGAGGATCGGCCTGCGCGTCACATGCTGAGTATCGAACAACGCGGTCGAAAAGCGGCATGCCCTGGGCGTCTAAGATCCGGCCGAGTTCGCGCACCGTATCGGTCCAACGGCTCGTTTGTCGGTCCAAGTTGATGACAAAAATCGGACCGATTCCCGATCGCAGAGCATCAGAGTCCCCGCCAAACGTCAGGGACCGCTGCCTTGGGAGATGGGATCGAGCGTGCGAGAATAGCGAATGGATAATTCGCGATGCTGAGGACAGCCGCTTCGAAAGATTCATTAAGGACTATCCACCATGATCAAATCTCTTTTGGTTAGATAATCGCCAATTCCTAGCGTCGCCGCGGTAACTCAACGGCCATTTCGAAACTGCGAGTGAATCCCAATCTTTCAGTGCAACTATATTACTCTCGATATCGCCGCTGGTCCTCGTGCCAAGATCGAAGATCGACTTCGAAATATTCCCAGGTCCGGTTGCCATCTGGATCTCAGGAAGTTCGTCCTCGCCAACTAGCTCAAGAAGACGTGTTGCCTGACTGAGCGCATGTTCGATGACCGGGTGCCCCGGACTTGCGATGAGTGGATTATTGTTGAAATAAAACATCCAGCTGGGATCGTACGCATCAGCACGTAGAAACACAGCGGGCTTCACCATACCCCCAGTAGCGATGTCGTAGCAGAGGGGCTGGAGTTTGAGCCTCCCATCCTCGGCCAGCCAGCCGATGTCGGTGCCGATGCACACATCGTCCGCATCGACATAAAAGCCGCCTTCAGCTAGCACGTAGCAAAGCCGGAAGTAGTCCGCCTGCATCGCCGGGTGATAGCAACGCTCGAAAGCCCGCTTGTGGCGCGCACTCAACGAACTACTGATGAAGGCGCCGGCGGTGCGTTCGTCGAATAACCTATGCTCGAAGCCGCTCGTCTCCCAAGCGGTCCACGAGCGGACACATTCCTCGACGTCGGGTGGCAACTGCCCAAGGTCATGCCAAAACTGCACGATCGTCCTGGGGGTCGGCTGCCCGCAGTGATTGTTGAGCGAGCGCTGACCTGAGGGGCGCTGAACCAGCTCCCTGATGAATTCCGAGCGTCGCCGGTGGTGTTCTGGACTATCGGATTCTTGCTGCATCTAGAGCACCGTCTTAAATAGTAAGCCTTCGCTCGCGACTACAGATTCTTGATGCTTGGTGATACGTACGATATCGTACAATTTCGCCTACTTTGTCCGAATAGGAAGGCAGGCGCATCAGGTGCGCCTCGCCACCGAGTGTCGAACATCCCGATTGGGACAGGTATCGATCATCAAGAATCGTTCGAAGCGGAGGCCGCTAGCAACGTGAAAATCCTCTCGTATAACCCCGGCCATGATGGTGCTATCGCGTTTCTTCAAGATGCTTGCTTGATGATGTCCATCGAAGCGGAGAAGGACTCGAATTATCGATACTCGCCGGTCTCCAGTCCTGACGTGTTGAACGCCCTCGGCGACATCGACGAAATCCCGGACGTCATTTGTACGGGCGGCTGGTGGCCACGCGACCACTACGAATACTTGCATGGGTCGGATGTTCATGTCGGGTACCGTGGCGTGTCAAAGAGTGACGTTATCGTAGGCCAACGACGCTTCTTAGGAAAGCAAGTCCACTACTTCTCATCCTCTCATGAACGATCGCACCTACTTTGCGCTTTCGGCATGTCAAATCTACCCAAAGGTACTCCATGCTATGCGTTGGTATGGGAAGGGGCGATAGGCGCTTTCTACGAGATCGATTCCGAACTGAACATCACGCTAGTTGCGGATGTTCTGAATATGGTAGGGAATCGCTATGGCCTGCTCTACGGCTTAGCCGACCCAACCTTCCCTAAGAATGGCCCCTATCCTCGTACCTCGGACGCAGGAAAGCTCATGGCCCTGGCGTCATTTTCGAATCGCAGCACCCCTTCAGTACAAGAAAGGAAACTGCTCAAGTTTCTGTTGGATGGCTCATTCCGAGAACTGAGCGCTTACGAGGACCTTGAGCATGCACCTCATCTTAACGTGGGGGTGGATGATCCGGAGTTTCGCAACTTTGCAGGTATCTATAGCGATGCGATCTTCGATATCTTTTATCAGTTCGCAAAAGCAAACTTGAAAAAGAAAAGACCACTGGTGATCGCAGGTGGATGCGGCCTGAATTGCGACTGGAATTCCAAGTGGAAGGAAAGCGGGCTCTTTACAGAAGTCTTTGTACCGCCCGTCGCCAATGACTCGGGGTCTGCAATAGGGACAGCGATCGATGCCCAGTTTCACTTCACGGGCAATCCCAAGATCGATTGGAATGTCTATTCTGGGCGCTACTTCGTCACGGAGCCGCTCGATTCAGGACCGTATGTCGTCTATGAGACGAACTATGAATTGTTGGCCGACCTATTAGCTAACGACCTCATTCTCGGCTGGGTAAGCGGAAAATACGAAATCGGTCCACGCGCTTTAGGCAACCGTTCAATTCTTGCTGCGCCATTCCACGGAAATGCCAGTGTGCGGCTTAATGAGATCAAGCAGCGCGAGCAATTCCGTCCTATTGCTCCTGTGTGTTTGGAAGAAGATGCTGCGCAATGGTTTGGTTGCGATCACACGAGTCCGTTCATGCTGTACACACATCGTGCAAAAACGGACGCGCTCGCTGCGGTTACGCATGTAAATGGGACTGCACGTATTCAGACAGTTTCATCTGAAAGCAACCGGAGTCTGTACGAGCTACTTGTCGCATTTAAAGCACGTACGGGATACGGGGTTTTGTGCAACACCTCTTTGAATTTCAATGGGCGGGGTTTCATAAACAAAATAACGGACCTCTCTGTATACGCCATGGAACACAATCTGGATGGGTTTGTTGTTGAGGGACGCGCCTATCTCTTGAAGGGGTCCGACGGTTATCGGACCTACTTGAAGAGACCGAATTGTCTAGGCGGCACATTTTCGCTATCACAGGCCTAGCAGGAGTCGGCTAATATTCACAGAGCTCCGCGCTGCACCTCATTTGCGAGAGTCCTCCGGGCTGCCACGATAAGTCCCCATAAACGCGCTAGGGTCTAGAAATGCCAATGGGCACATTTCGCGGGAGCAACCCAGTGGGCGGATAGTCGCTGTCTGGGCCAAACGACCCGAATGCCCGCTTGCCAACCCAGATAGCGAATGATAAAGGACGCTATCATTCACTGGCGGGCTAGCAGATAATGCTGCTGCCGAATCATCGTCGGATGGTGCATGCGAGTGAAAGACCTGGCCAAATTCGAGGCGGAATATGATACGTCGCACGAAGACTCCGCGCTTCAGACTCGCGGGCTTTTCATTAGAAAGTTTCCTCGTCATTCGCTCGACAAATTGACGCTCGACGAATACGTCGTCGGACATCATGATCCGAGCTTTTGTAATCTCGTCGAGTCCGGAACAAAGGCTTGGGCCAATATCCAGGGTTCTACGGCATTTAAGTTCGGGATTTATTTCGGAAGGACAAAGAGCGATCCAACTCGGAAGTACCGCTTTACCGAGAAATTCGGTAGCACTGAAAAAGAAGCTTTCGCCGCTGTAAAGGCCGCGTTGCTTGATCTTGTGGCGCTGGGTGCGGCGGAATCGCCCGACTTCAAGGCGATTGATGCGAATCCCTTATCTCAGATGTTCAAGGCGAAGATTCTCAGCCTTTACTACCCGGAGCGCTTTCTTGCCATGTGCAGTTCCGAGCATCTGCAGATGATGGCTGAAATCCTAGACTTCCCGAAAGACCTGCCATTCAGCCAATACCAGAATCTGCTGCTTGAAGCGAAACACGGAAACCCGACGACTCGAAAATGGAGTGAGCCGAAATTCATGGCTTACCTCTACAAAGTCTATGTTCGGGGAGAACTGAAGGATGAGCGGTCAATAAAGAAACCGCGAGTAAAGAAGCATGGCCGTGTTGATTTTGAGGAGATGCAAAAGCAGACAGCGGAAATTGGCCGAATTGCAGAAGAATATGCGCTGAAATGGGAGAAAGAGCGCCTGGCGGGGGCCAGACTCGAACATTTAAGCGACAGGATCCAAGATCGACGGGATCATCCCGGATACGGCCACGATTTCCTGTCGTACAGCGCCGACGATGAACACCGATATATAGAGGTGAAGTGCGTAGCCAAGCTCAGCGACGGATACAGATTCTTTCTTTCCGACAATGAGCATCAGACATCCCTCTCGGCGGAGTATAGCGATGGCTACTACTTCTACTTGGTTTTTTTCGATGGCAGCCGTAATCCGGTGGAGTTGTTGGCCCTCACCGCCGACCAACTTTATCCAAAAGCAGAACTGCTTCCATCTTCTTATGAGGTTCGCTTCGACAGGGAAGAATTTGAGAAGCCCGCAAAAACGAAGAAGTAGAGTGTCTTTCACACGCAGAGGCTGTCGAACTTCCGGATGAATGCTTCCTGAATGACTGGATCAGAAATAAGTGCTGTTTTATACCAAGCAATAAAATCAAGAAGCGCTTTCTGAAAATCGTCGCGGTAAACAGCTTTCTGCGCGCCGGTTACTTCAATGATTCGTCCGCCGTGCTTTGCCCAGATCACCCAACCGTTTTTGGTGCGGGCCTCATGCAGCAGGCCGCATCGGACAACTCTTAATTGCTTTGGCTCGTCCAGTCAGATTCTGTGTGTTTACTCCTAACTCGATAAAATACATTATCGCGTTCGAATCCAAACACTTCCTCAACAAGCATGGCATTCGCGATAAAAACCGAGGTCCGCGATCTGCGCGCGAGAACATTCGTGTTTGCTGGGCAGAAGACGATGTATGGCGGCAAGCACATCGCCAAAGGTGACCCGGTGTTCGTCTTCGCAAGCGAGAACGAGAGCGGGCGAGGCCTCATTGCGCGTGGCGTGGTGACTTCTGTCAAAGCAATCGCGAAGAAACGCGGTGTCGCCCGGCAAACGCCTCGCGTGAGCATCGCCGTCAAACGAACCGCGCTCGCGAAGCGGCCACTGGGGCGCAGCGAACTAAGACAATTTACCGACTGGAATGACGGCCAGCCGGAAACCGAGCTCAATTTCAAATTCTACCGCCAGGCAACGAACAAGATCGTCGGCATATCGAATGAAGCGGCGACGTGTCTCGACGGATGCTTCTAGCGTGGCCTAAAAGTTAGCGAGGGGAAACGATTTAGGACTGGCAGATCATGTCCCATAAAGGAGGTTATGGGGCATTGCGCTATTGCGTGCTCTGCACGTTCGCATTTTTAATGATAAACGGGATTATCACGTACTTGAGGATGGCGCCAAGGGGCATCCGGACACCTTGATAGAATTCTGCCGGAGTGATACGTGGAAGCAACTCGTGGTCATTGAGGAAGGCTTAGCGTATATTTCTCTTTTTCTGTAGTAACTCCCAATGCGCCTTTACGTCGCCGTCACCGACCGGGACTGGTTTGCTCTCCACGCTTCGAAGTCCGAAGTCGAAGAAGTGAACTTTTGGCGTCCATCGCCAGATGCCACTTTCAAGGCGCTGCAACCGGGCGAACTATTGCTGTTCAAACTCCACTCACCAGATAACTTCATTGCTGGTGGTGGCTTCTTCACACGGTTCCTTCACCTTCCGGTGAATCTGGTTTGGGACACATTCAGGGAGGCGAACGGCGTGCGATCGCAATCCGAAATGCGGGAGCGAATCGCATTTTACCGACGAAGCCCCATTGCAGACAAGGAGAACCCCACGATTGGTTGCATCCTGCTGGCTGAACCGTTCTTTTGGAATCGGGTAGATTGGATTCCGTCTCCGGCAGACTTTAAGCTCAACACGGTCACAGGCAAAGGTTACGATTCAGAAGCCGGAACGGGCAAGGAGCTCTGGGACGCCGTGTCGGAGCGACTAGCGCAAAGTAACGCCTCAGTTCTGCAGCCGGGAACGGCTACGGTTGCAGCGATTGAGACCCACGGATTCGGCAGACCGCAAATTATCCTTCCCCGGCTCGGCCAGGGTCTATTTCGCATTCTTGTCACCGATGCCTACTCACGGAGATGCGCGATCACCGGAGAGCGTACGCTGCCAGTCCTGGAAGCGGCGCACATCAAGCCGTACTCGCTGGTAAAACGCCATGAACTCCCCAACGGTTTGCTAATGAGAAGCGACCTCCACAGGCTCTTCGACGAAGGTTATCTGACCGTGGACCCGAAAGATCGCTGTGTTCTTGTGAGTAAAAGGATCAGGGAGGAATTCGAGAACGGGAAGGACTACTACAAACTCCAAGGGCAGGTGCTCCGGGAGCCAAATGAAGCATGGGCGAAACCTTCATTGGAGAATCTGGAGTATCACGCTTACAGCGTGTTTTGCTGACGTTGCGGATGCTCAGCAGGGGCAACGGATAGAAACCCAAACAGAAAGATCGATCGGAAGGAAGCGGACCTGAATGAAAGAGCGAGATGGAACGGTTTATGTATCCGCCACCGATTTGGCAAATCACTTGTCATGTCGTCATCTCACGGCACTGAATATCCGTCTCGCCAAAGGGGAAATCGCTGCGCCGTCCTGGGAGAATCCTCATCTACGCGTGCTCCAGCAACGGGGCTTAGAACATGAACGCTCTTACATAGAAGATCTGCGCGCAAGACGGCTCTCGCTCGTCGATCTTTCTGATGAATCCGAAGAATCAGCGGGCGAGGCCACGCGGACAGCCATGAAAGGCGGAGCGCAGGCCATCGTTCAGGCGAGTTTTGCTAGTGGCGATTGGAGAGGCCGGGCTGACGTGCTTCTTCGGGTGGAGCAGCACGAGAAACCTAGCCGCTTGGGTAACTGGTCGTACGAAGCCGTAGATTGCAAGCTGGCGCGGGAGACTAAGGGCGAGACAATTCTCCAATTATGTCTTTATTCGGAACTTATCGAGGAGTTGAAAGGCATTGCGCCGGATTTGTTTCATGTCGTCCGTCCGAATGTCGGCTTGCAGCTGGAGCCCTACCGCCTCTCTGCGTTTGCAGCATATTACCGCGCTGTCAAGATGAGTCTCCTGGAGGCTGTGAAAGCCGGTTCCGGAGAAACATACCCTGAGCCGGTGAGCCACTGCGATATCTGCCGATGGTGGAAAGAGTGCGACGCACTGCGTCGCCATGATGATCATTTATCGTTTGTTGCCGGGGTTTCCAAGCTACAGCGCAAGGAATTGACGGTCCAGCGTGTTCCCACTCTGGAATCCTTGGCAAAGCTTCCCCTGCCGATCCCTTTCAAACCATCGCGTGGAGCGCGCGAAGGCTATACTCGCGTTCGCGAGCAGGCGCGGATTCAATGGGAGGCCCGTACCGAGGGAAAGTTAAAGTTTGAATTGCTTAGCAGAGAGCCGGGAGAAGGACTTTTTCGCCTCCCTTCCCCGTCAAATGGTGACATTTTTCTCGATCTCGAAGGCGATCCTTTCGTTGAAGATGGCGGCCGGGAATATCTCTTCGGCGCGTTGATGGCAAACGACGATGGAAATCTCGCCTATCAAAGCCGGTGGGCTCTTACCCGAGCTCAGGAACGCGCGGCGTTTGAGGGATTCATCGATTTGGTATTCGACCGCACGAAGCGTTTCGCCGACTTGCACATTTATCACTTCGGCAGCTACGAACCTGGCGCAATCAAACGCTTGATGCTGCGCTACGCCACGCGCGAGGAGGAAGTGGACCGTCTCCTGCGCGGGGAGGTTTTCATTGACCTTCACGCCATCACTAAGCGTAGTGTTCGGGCGAGTGTCGAGGAGTATTCACTCAAAGAAATGGAGAAGTTCTGCGTTTATGCCCGCAAGGTGCCGCTCCGGGAGGCGAACCAGGCGCGCCATTTTGTTGAACATCAATTGGAATTGCACCCGTTACCAACGCTCACCGACGAAGTATGTAAGGTCGTTGAGGGCTACAACGACGATGACTGCCGGGCGACAGAGAGCCTCCGGCATTGGCTGGAAGACCTGCGCGCTAGGTTAATAGCAGGCGGAACAGAAGTCCCGCGGCCCCCATTAAAGGATACTTCCCCCAGCGAGGGAGTCAACGCGCACCAGCTGCGCGTGGCGGCATTATTTGACGCTCTGACTAAGGATCTGCCCGCAGAGCCAAGGGAGCGCACTCCCGAACAGGCGGCGCGGTGGCTCCTGGCACACGCTTTGGATTGGCATCGCCGCGAAGAGAAAGTCAAATGGTGGGAGTTCTTCAAGATGAAGAACCTCTCGGAAGAAGAGCTCTACGATGAGAAGACCGCCGTTGCCGGGTTATCTTTCCGGCAGCGTATGCCGAAGATGAGTCCCAGGGAAAGGTCTCCTATCGATCAATATCACTATCCGCCGCAGGAGTGTTCGATCCGGAAGGGCGACACGGTTTATACGCTGGACGAGCAGAAGTTCGGTGAGGTCGTAGCCGCAGACTCCGCGGCTTGTACTTTCGACGTGAAGAAGCTAATTAAGCTTGACGGCTTCCATGCGACTTCCGTCTTCGCGTATTCGCGTTATCCGACCGATAAACAGTCAGAGTCGATTCTTCGGCTAGCGGACTGGATCGTCGCAAACGGTATCGAAGGCCCTGGCGATTATCGGCCAGCACGGGATCTCTTACGTCGGAATCCACCGCGCCTAATCGCAGGGAAGTTGTTGAACGCACTGCCGAGCGAGACGGCGGTTGAGACGGCCTGCCGAGCGGTCTTGTCGCTCGATAACTCCATTCTTCCCATTCAAGGGCCACCTGGCGCCGGTAAGACCTTCACCGGGGCGCGCATGATTTGCCAACTGGTGAGCCAGGGAAAGAAAGTGGGAGTTACAGCGGTCGGGCACAAGGTCATTCGCAAACTGCTGGAGGATGTTTTGACGGCGGCTCGCGTAACGAAGCTTGACGGGGTAATTTGTGCACACAGGAAGGAAGATGCCGATCCGGATAACCACCCGGTACGCGACATAGGCGACAATGGCGAGGCCCTGCAAAGCTTGCAAAGCGGAGCAGTGAATGTTCTGGGAGGTACTTCGTGGCTCTGGTGCAGAAAGGAATTCAGCGATTCCGTGGATGTTCTTTTTGTGGACGAGGCGGGGCAGATGTCACTCGCCAATGTTCTGGCGTGTGCGCCGGCTGGCAAAAACCTCGTGCTGCTGGGTGACCCTCAACAGTTAGAGCAACCGCAGAAAGGGAGCCATCCAGAGGGTTCGGATATTTCAGCCCTTGCTCATCTGCTTGGTGGCGAGCGAACGATCAGTGAGAAACAGGGTCTCTTTCTTGCCGAAACATGGCGTCTTCACCCCGCAATATGCAGTTTCACCTCAGAGCTGTTCTATGAAGGACGGCTCTTTTCGCATGAGGGTCTTGAGCAACAGACTCTTGGGGCACCCGCGCCCTTCACCCGCGCGGGTCTGTGGTTTGTGCCTGTCAGCCACGAAGGGAATCAGAGCTATTCGGCAGAAGAAGTTGAGGTGGTTGCGGCAATCATCGAATTCCTGACGCGGGAGGGATCTACATGGACAAACCGCTACGGAGAGGAGAAGAAGTTAACAGTTAAGGACATCCTGATCGTCGCCCCATACAATGAACAGGTAAATCGGCTGAGGGATCGCTTGCCTGACGCCCACGTGGGCACTGTTGATAAGTTTCAGGGGCAGGAGGCGGCAGTCGTGATTTATTCCATGACGGCCTCCTCATCAGAGGATGCGCCGCGAGGCATGGAATTCCTCTACAACCTCAATCGCTTCAATGTTGCAACCTCGCGCGCACATTGCGCTTGCATCGTTGTGGGGAGTCCCCGCCTCTTCGCGCCGGACTGCCGTACGCCGCACCACATGGAACTTGCAAACGCCCTGTGCCGTTACGCTGAGTTAAGCAAGCATGTCTCGGCACCTTAACTGCTCCTACCGATTGATGGGCTCCATGACGATTAAGCGCTACTTTGCCCCTGGTAGCAAAAATGTTGCATTTCCCCCAATCGGTATGGCGGTCATGTGTAATTGAAAGTAGAGTTGTCTTCCTATGGTTGGCGCAGACGTGCGGCAGGTAGAAGGTGAAATCGACGGCTGTATCCAGAGGCTGCCCATCTGGAACGTCAAAAGACAGGTGTTGCTTCGACACTTGATGACGTTCTGGCGGGACGGTCTGGAGTTGGTGCACCTGAAGTATGCTCATGCTGCGATGTTTCAAGTGGAAGAAGATCTCCAAAGCTCTCTTGCCGCTGAACACCTCATATCGACCGGTGCTTACCAGGCAATAAAATGGGCGATGGAATATGCATGCGATGACGGACTTGAAAGAATATCAGACAAAGCGCTGATCGATGTCGTTATGACGGTACCCGTACCATATACGCTTTTAGTTGATGCTCTGAAACTCGGCTTACACGACAGAGCTGAATTCTCCCTAGATCAGGACAGCAAGATACTCACGATATATGAGGGTGGAAATGTGTCCGGGCATGACTCAGCAATCGTCCGCCGGGACCATACCACCGTTCCATTCCACAAGCAGAGCCCGTTAGTCGATGATGCTGACCAGTTGACGACCCGGTGGACCGCCGGTGAGTATCGGCGATACTGGCATTGGTTGCGATCCGTCGCCGAGCGAGCCCAAACAGAGACAATCATGGCCCAAGCCGGACCTTTCGCTCCCGTGCAAGAGATCATGAAAAAGGTCTGTCGTGGTCGAGATACCCTCCCCGCCCGCTCCGTTAGAGCGGGTCCAGGAGGATTTGACACTGACGGCCGCAAAAGTACAAAGCGCTCTGAAGTGGAAGATAGATACCTGGCACGATTGCCCATTGATTCGCGTTGGCGACCGCGTCTTTGGTGTTTCGGCAGCAATTCTGACGCTCGCAGGTTCTGATGACTACATGCTTCGTGCTGCAGTGCTTCATGATTCTGTGCAATACGAGAAGGTCAGCGGATTGCGAGAAGAACGAATGATCAAAATATGCGAGAAGGCGTTTTCGGAAGCTGGCTGGACATTCGTTCCGCATCACCATCTCGCGAATCCGCCAAAGGAAATCGATGGATATGCCACCAAGGGAGGTGATATCTGCATCGTGCAATTGAAGTCAACGATCAGACCTCAATCGCCGTGGGAAGTCTATAAGCGGAACACGGATGTGATCGAGGGTATTACTCACACGGCGGAAGTGGTGCGTATAGTTGGCGAAGCAGCGACGGGAATTGTGATGACGGACGGGTACGAGGGTGATTACGCGACTTGGAAGGAATCCCTGGCTACAGGTATCCCGGTGGCTACACTTAAAGATCTCGACTGGATCGCGAAGAATCCAGGAAGCGCTTTCAAGATCCTTGCCGAACGGGCCGGAATTGAGAGAGACTCCACGCCGGAGCCCCTCCCGGAACGTAGCGCCTCGCTGGGTGGGTGGACCTTACGAATACTCGACGAATCCAAACCAAAGGGGGCTTAAGAACCCTGTCGCTTCCATATTTCGTAAATTTCTTTTCGTCGTTGGAATGCCTCGCTCCCGCCCTCCATGATGCCGACTATTGCTTCCTGAAGAGGTGGCGAGTCAATGCTACCCACTTTGGTTTCTATCGAATCATCGGTATACCTGCACGCGATTATCTGTTCTGCGTCACCCAAAACAGGAATGTTGGGGTTGTGCGTAGCGAAGATGAACTGGATGGTCGGCTTGAGTTTTCGAACGAGCTTGATCACATCTTCATAGATCGTCTGGTTG
The DNA here is from genome assembly GCA_049589695.1 of Candidatus Sulfotelmatobacter sp. GTDB lineage: Bacteria > Acidobacteriota > Terriglobia > Terriglobales > Acidobacteriaceae > Sulfotelmatobacter. Next base: position 30,874 of record JBAWBG010000108.1, read on the forward strand.
TCGAGATCGTCTTCCGGCTGGTCAATGATGACGACATCGTTATCGCGTTGGCTCAGGACAAAGAGAATTAGAGCGGATGCTCGCTGTCCGAGGGAGTGGTGCTTCAGCTGCTTCCCGTGATAGTTGATGGCATAGGCGTTAGGAACCTGCCAAGTCAGTAACGCATTAAGATTCTCATGAAAATATTCCTCGAATATTGCGGCGGAAGCGTCAACGACAGCCTTTGCTTTATCGATCTCGCGATACATTGCTGGGCCATCTGCAAAAAGACCAACCAGTTCAAACAGTGTGCTCTCGCGGAGTTTAGTTCCTCTAAAAATGTCCTTCAGAAATCGAAGGAAGGTCGCCTTATCTCCCTTGTATTCAACCTGGATTTGTAGCGCCGTCTCCTGCTGATTGATCAGATCCAACTGTTGCTTAATAAGCCTGAACTCCTGGTGCCATTGGTCGTTCAGGTCCGTTAATGCAGCCAGAAGCTGCGTCTTCAGCGCGACCTGCTGTGCTTTCTCTTTGGAGAGGGAGGACAGGAGCGCTGTTGCATTTTCAATCGTCTTTCTGAGCTTGAGAAACTCGTTCGGCTCGATGGCAGTGACGCCGCTCGATTTCAATTCTTCAGAAAGCTTCCTGGCGATCTCTGCAAATTCTTCTTTCAACTCATTTTTGAGAGCAGTGAACTCTTTGACCTTCGCCTTCAGCTCAGTTGATGCAGTTTTCGTCCGTGCGGCAATTTTGCCGATGTCTCCAAACCCCTTAGCTATTCGGTCGAAGATTGCGAAGACCTCAGCAAAAAATGCCGCGCTCTGTTTGGAGGCGTATTTTCGATGACAGGCAATATCGTCGGTGTACCGTGCGATGAGATCATCAAGTTCCTGAATATAGCCGATGACGAAATCACTGAGATCCTTTACGGTTCGGCCATCGCGTTCAAAATCAACTTGTTTTTGAAGTTTCTCCTCCACGCCGTGCTGCTTGAAGACTTTTAGTCGGAACTCTGCATCCTGCTTTTTTGCCTGTTGCTCTTTCTGTTTTTCCCCGACATCCGACAGCTTCTTCAGGCGGCGCGTTATCTCGCTGACAGCCTGGCGTTGTACGTCAATCCCGTGGCGAATATCAATGAGCCTTTCCCCCACGAGCTTCTCGACCAGGTCATTTTCGAACCCCTGCCCCGTGTTCGAGAGATCTTTCTGCCCGAAATAAATAGGCTTGTGAACGACGGTTTCACGAATGTTGATACCTGGCTGTAATGTGCCACCCACATAAACGTCGGGGTGCTCGCCGACGATACGGCGAACCTCATACTCGACTCCGTGCCGATCAGTCGCTGTCAAAATCACCTTACCGCCACTGGCGAGGGCATTCTTAACTGACATTCTTAACTGACCCTTCCTTGTATTCGCGATCGGCCGCGTTCTTACCGAAACTGATATCGAGGGCAAACCGAATCGCTTCGAGGATTGTTGATTTGCCGCTTCCGCGGATGCCGATAAGCGTATTGAGCTCGGGAGAAAAACTAATGACGCGACCATCAAGTTTGTCTCCCTCGAACGAAATCGTTTTCAAGACGGAATGTTCAAGTTTGGGCGGCTTTACGCCAATGCGGTTGATGTGATCGATAAGGGCGAACTTCACAGCCTCGAACGTGAATGCCCCGATTTTGACGTATACCTTTTTGCCTTTGCCGATCTCAGCAATTGACTTACAGTCGCAGCCTTCGACTTCAGCAGGATACCAATCGCCTAGCCAGCCTTTTACCTGCGTTCGCTTATCGTGGGTGGTGACCTTCTGGAAGCCGAGGCATCGGTGCGGAAACAGCTCTGATTTTCCCAGTTCGGTAATACGTCCGCCGGCAAGCCCTCCCCATAGGCCGTTATTCGCTTCCACGTGAGCGCAGATCAGAAAATAATCGCGACCGAACTTATCGAGCTCGCGAATGGTGTCGTGAAGATCATGGTTCGATCTGCCATTCTCATTCTCGAAATTTGCTTGGCCCGAAAATGTGACGTTGAGGAAGGATTGGACGTAGTTTTCATTCTCCCTGTTCGAGATCCACTCATCGCTGAACACAATGAGCATGTGAATGCCATTCGACCCGTCTTTGACAGACAATTCCAAGCCAGGGAGGAGAAATATCTCTTCCTTTCTGGCCAGCTTGGCGACGTTCTTGAACTCCTCCCGATCAAACTTATTATGGTTCGTGATTACGGCAACGTGAATGTCTGCTGATTTGAGGGCAGCGACGTAATCCGATACGAAGAAGTTGGGGCCTTTGGAATAGGAAAATTCCTTGTCGGCCAGCGTGTGCATGTGGAAATCAGCCCGAAGCCATGCAGAGCCGTGCTCGAAGACGGACGAAGGGGATTCGAGATTGCCGGTGCCAGACGCTTTGACAACATCCGGCCCTGCCTGTTGCTTCTTTAAAGTCATTAGAGGTCCTCGACTCTCCGGACATGCTACGGATGGTTGAAGGCCGTTGCAAGCATCGCGATTGCCGGATAAGATCAGCATGAAAACAAACAAGAAAGACTGAGATCCTAGTGGGGCAGAATCCGGCAGCATTGCGATTATCGCGTTCAATTCAGTTTCCGCTGCTGGTGCCGCCGCGGACTTCTCAGCTCGCGGCGCTGGAGACCAAAGGCGTCGTCTATACAAAACGATGGGTTGTGGACCTGCTCCTGGACCTTGCTGGCTACAAGCCAGACGCTAATCTTGTCGATGCGATCGCTGTCGAGCCAGCAGCGGGGAACGGTGCTTTTCTGGGCCCCATGATTGAACGGCTGGCGGATTCCTCCCGGCGGCTCGGGCGACCGCTAACGGACTGCGAGAGTGCGCTGATCGCGTATGAGCTCGACGACGCAAGCGCTGAGCGTGCGCGCAGTCTGGCCGCCGATATCCTCACAAAGCGAGGATTAAAGCGTCCATCGGCAGAGCGCCTTGCTAGTGCCTGGGTCAGGACGGGCGATTACCTCTTCGATGCAACGACCTCAGAAGCCGACTTCGTCATCGGCAATCCGCCGTACGTCCGCCTCGAGGATATTCCCGACGAGATCGCCACGTATTACCGTGATGCCTACCCGACGATGCGGGGCCGGGCGGACCTGTACGTCGCCTTTTTCGAGGCAGCTCTGCGGCAATTAAAAGAAGGCGGCACCTGCGCGTTTATTTGCGCCGACCGTTGGATGCGAAACCAGTACGGCGCCGAATTGCGCGAGCTTGTGACCTCCGCATATGCGGTGGATGTCGTCATCGAGATGCACAACGCTGACGCATTCCATGACGAAGTGGACGCCTACCCCGCTATCACTGTTATCCGCTCCCAGAAACAAGGCGGCGCGGTGGTGGCCAGCGCAGGACCGGAGGTCGAGCATCTCCCCCCGAAAGCACTCTCGGCGGCGCTGGAAGCAGCCCGAAATGCAAAGCCAATGGTGATCGCGGAAGGACTGCGGGTTGCCCGCGTAGAGGGTTGGTTTCAGGGTGCAGATCCGTGGCCCTGCCATTCGCCTGAGCAGCTTGCGCTTTTGCGGCGGTTGGAAGAGAGGTTTCCAACACTCGAGGTCAGCGCGAAGGTCGGAATCGGAGTTGCGACCGGTAACGACAGCGTGTTCATCACCAAGGACGCGCACCTGGTGGAACCGTCGCGGCTCCTGAAACTGGCACTTGTCAGGGATATATGCGACGGCAAGATGGAGTGGTCGGGGCATTATCTTGTGGACCCCTGGAATGCTGAGGGGCTGGTTAGCCTGGATAAATACCCTCGGCTGCAGGCGTACTTCAAAAAGCATGCGGTGGCCCTCAAGAAACGCCACACAGCCACTAAGAATATTCGTGGATGGTACAAAACCATTGACCGCGTAACGCATACCCTCGCCGTCAAGCCTAAGCTCTACATCGCAGACATTAAGAATGTCCTCGATCCAGTCCTTGACTCCGGCGAAACCTATCCGCATCACAATTTGTACTTTATTCAGTCGGATGAATGGGATTTAGAGGTACTTGGCGGGTTGCTGATGTCGGCGGTCGGGCAGTTCTTTGTGGAATCTTACGGCGTGCGCATGCGTGGCGGGTATCTGCGGTTCCAGGCACAGTACCTCCGCCGGATTCGTGTCCCCTCCCCTGCCTCCATATCGAAAGTGCAGGCAAAGGAATTGATCAAGGCGTTCCGCGTGCGCGACCGGAAAGACGCGGCGCGGTTGGCTCTTGAGATCTACGGGATCAGCGCATTAGAGATGGAGACGGCACTTGGACATCGATAAGAGATTGCAGGAGGCCGTCCAGAGTTACTGGGACGCGCGCGCCAAGAACAAAGAGAAACAGGTACAGTCAGGAAAAATCGATGCCGGCACGCGGGGCGAGGTCACCGGCGGCACGCAAATGGGAGCACTCGAGGTGCTCGTTGCCGACATCCTATGCGATGCTGGGCTGAAACGGCTCGACATCCGCACACGTACCGCTTTGGAATTGCCGGGATATTTCCGGGCCACCAAGAAGTGGGACTTGATAGTGGTATCCCAGGGCCAGCTGGTCCTCGCGATGGAATTCAAGTCGCAGGCGGGCAAATCCATCGGCAACAACGTAAACAATCGGTCCGAGGAGGCGGTTGGGAGCGCGAAAGACATATGGATAGCGTTCCGGGAGGCCCGGTTTGGGAAAGCCCCTGCCCCATTCCTGGGCTATCTCTTCCTGCTCGAGGATCGCAGCAACGTGAAGACACCTGTGAGCAATAAGGAGCCGTATTTTCCGGTTGACCCGGCATTTCGGGGCGAAGCAAAGAAATCCGCCAAAGGCGAACAGAAATATCTCGGCGTGTCCTACAGTCAGCGGTACGAATTACTCTGCCGTCGTTTAGTTCTGGAAAGGCTCTACAACTCTGCGTGTTTCTTGATGGCGACGAATGCCAAGCACACGAAGATTACCCAGCCCGCGGACGATCTGACTTTTCGGCGCTTCGCTGCGGCACTGCGCGGCCATGCTGTTACCTTCCTTGGTAGTCAGAATCAGTAAAGGTCTCTCTTCAAGAAATCGGGCAAGAATCGTTATCGGCGTTGTTAGCTCCCGCCTGGCCTTTTCTGTACGCGCGTCTTCCGAATCACGTGATTAATTTCCCGCCGGGTGAGGAGGCGGTGCCATTTCTCTTGGAATCTTCGCCAATAGACTTCAAAACCTCAGGTTCTGCCCGTAAATTACATGGGGTCTTGCGCGGCTGGTGCATAAGATCACCC
>JBAWBG010000109.1:0-37288 GCA_049589695.1 Candidatus Sulfotelmatobacter sp.
AGCCTGTCCCGCGCTTTCGGCGGCAGCTTCTATCTCTCCCAGTTCTTCGGGAGTCAATCTCGTGGCCGCGGTCTTGGTGCGGAAGCCGGGCTTCGCCTCTTCTCCGAACGGCAAACTGGACTGCGGATTAGCTTGAACGCGGGGACTACTCATTGGACGAACCGCCTTGTTGGACTACTGCGCTTGATTCCGCTGCGATTAAACTGCGTAGTTGCTAGTTCACAGGAAGCTCTTGCGCTTCAATGCGTTTACGTGATTCGACGCTCTGGGGCCACCTGTCTCAAACAAACATCATCGTTCGATATCGCAGTCAGCCAGCGGAGGCGAAGTTTGTTGACGCAGCGAAAGTTAACCTGCGTAAACATCTCAGCACTGGCTGGCGCTCCGCAGCTCCCAACTTGGGGGTGACGTGTCCACCCTTCTTCCCGGTGCGAAGCACCGCGCTTCTACATCTCGCCATACTGAAGCGCCAACGTTTCCCATGCGCTGACCACATCTGGCGACTGCCACGCCCGCTGAAACATAGTGCGAATCGCCTTCCAGTGCTCTATAGGAAAGCTGAAGCTGATCCCGTTCTCGCGCGCACAAAACGACACATTCAACTCCTCGTTCTCCATGATCATGTTGATGGCCGAGAAATAAGACCCCTTCCACTGTGCGAATGGGCGTGTTATGTCATGCCCTTCGAGCATCCTTCGGAACTCCGCAATCCGTGCGTATCCGCCCACGGGATAGCAAGGTGCCAGCGGCCCAGGAAACTGCAAGATCGGGGAGAATTCGTTGCCTTTTTCCCGCACGAGATCGAGACGGTATCCGGCCTGTTCCTGTGCGGGCAATCCTCGCTGCACCGGGAGTTCAAAATCCTCGTCGTCCCCTTCTGTCGGCCGTCGGCGCAAAGGCTTGCGATGAGCCGCGTAATGCCCTCTCGCGCACACCCGCCAAAGAGCAGCCCAATGGAGCAATAGAGCATCGTTCAGCTTCTCGACATTCGAGAAGCTTTCCTCATCCAGCAAAGTGTAGAGGTTACGAATGGCAAGCAATGGTCTGCGCCGCCTCTGAGTCGAATCATTCAGCATTTGAATCGTGTGCTTAACGACTCGGTGAACGTCGTCGCTTCCGACCGCAGTTGGCTCCTTTGTTGCAGCCTGTTTGTCCTCGGGAAGCGTCATCAAATAAAAGAAGTCCCGGGGCGATTTCTTTTGTCGGCGTACCAGAGCGTAAGCAGCGAGAAATGCCTCTAGAATCTCGGCCAAAGATTCATAAGAAAGCTGGCCTTGTTCAGTGCTCGTAAACGACTCTGCACCCTTCGCGCAATAGTAGGCAACCAAGGTCCATTCGGCCAGGGATAGAGGCAGCTTTGCCTCTGCTTTCCCGCGAATCTTGAGCAGAGAATCCGTTGGCTCGGTGAGCAGATTTGCTAACTCAAGACGGTCATCTCTGGCCGACTCAAGCAACTGTTTTGCGGCCTCCGATGTTGAGACGGATTGGCCCGTCTTGAGAGCGATCACTTCCTTAAGCGTTTCCAGCCTTGAGCGGAGTCCCTCGGAAATCCGAATGGAAATCACCGGTTGGTGCAGCGTCGCTGCCTTATCTGCCATCGGCCCTCCCAATCAAATTATGTAACGATACATGTTGACTGTATTGGTACACCTGCAGTAGTGTCAAGAGCAACGTTTGTACTTCTTGAGGTTCCTTATGACAGCCAGCCAGGCAGTAGGTCCAGCCGCTCCAAGTTCATCCCACGAATACTTCGTCGACGGTGATACCGCAGCCTTGTTCTTGGGCATAACACGCCGCACGCTCTTGCAAAAAGTCCGAGACGGCAAAATTCCAGGTCACGCGCTTGATCCATCGGCGGGAAAGAAGGACTGGAGGTTTCTGTTGTCGGAACTTCACGCCTACATGGTAAGCTGCGAAACACGGCCACCTGGAGCACGCAAACCACCAAGGAGGGTTTGATGCCCAGGTATCAAATAGGCAGTCTACGCAAGATAATGCGCGCGGAGGGTCCGACGTGGGTGCTTCGCTATTACGCAACTCGCTCGGATGGGAAACGAGTCGAACGCACGACCGCCATAGGTCTTGTCAAAGATATCGGTCCCAGCCCGGCGGATGCATCGAGAGAAGTCGATCGTCAGAAGCTGCGCGAAACCATCAACCAATTACAGCCCTTCCAGGGAACGCCGAGAACGTTTGGTCAGCTTTGTCAGGACTATATCGAAAACGAGCTGAGGATCGACCAATCGGAATCAGCGCGCCCCAAAGCGTTTCCGACAATCGAGACCTACGAGCGACATCTGATCAACCGCATTATTCCGCGCTGGGGAAGATTGGCAGCTCTGGCGGTGGAATCGAGGGATGTCGAGGCGTGGTTTCGGGAACTACGCAAGGGGAACGCTCAGAAGAAGGTGAAACCGTTAGCCGATCCTACGATCGACAAAATCCGCCGCATCATGAGCCTGGTCTTCAAGCACGGGCAGCGATGCAATTTCCTCCCTCGCCAGCAGGAAGGCAATCCCATGAACTGGGTGAGCCAACGAACCACGAGCGACTACCGGGCGATAGTCATGACGCCGAAGCAGGCGTTCGAGGTTCTTCTCAATACTCCAGAGCCAAGGCGCACGTTGACTCTAAGCGACGCGGCCACTGCTCTGCGCGTATCAGAACTGTTGGGCTTGATGTGGATGGATCTCGATTTCGAAGGGTTGGTGATTTATGTGAGACGAGCTTATGTGTGGGGAAGATTCAAAGAGCCGAAGTCGAAAGCGTCAAAGGCTCCCGTTCCCATGCATCCGCTTTTGGCTGGCTTCCTCCTCGCATGGCGCGAGAGAACGAAGTATGCCAAGGAAAGCGACTATGTGTTTCCCAGCGTGAAGCTGAGAGGCAAGAAGCCGCTGTCCGCGTCCATCATGGTGCAGAAATACTTGCGCCCCGCAGCCATCAGCGCCGGCGTGATTGCTGCGAACTGGAAGGGACGCTTCGGCTTTCACAACTTTCGTCATTCGCTTGCGACGGCACTGGTGAAGCTGAAAGTGGACCCCAAAACGGTGCAGGGTGTTCTGCGTCACGAGGACTTTGGCACAACGATGGACCTCTACGCGCAATCCGACATGGACTCCATGCGGGATGCGCAAGGCAAGTTCCTGGAACAGCTCATTGGGGACAGAATTCACCTGCTCACAGAGCGAGTTCAGTAAGAGTCATGGGTTGGATCGTGGGTTGGAAATTCTCGCTCTGCGCCACTAAGTTCTTTGAAATGATGGTGGCCAGGGACGGAGTTGAACCGCCGACGCCAGCCTTTTCAGGGCTGCGCTCTACCACCTGAGCTACCTGGCCACATTTTCGGGATCCGCTTATCTCGCAGACCACGAAGCCTGTTCGCTTCACGCCGATTGTCGCGGGATTGCCGACCGGAAAACAGCAGAACGCGGAATGCGTGCGGAACGTTGTTGATTATAGCAAAGCACGAAGTGGTCACGGCGATCGAAGCGGCTTAGGATTTTACATTGAACCGTCCCAATTGATACCACAGCAAACGAATTAGTAGTGCTACAGTTTCGTCAAACTGTAGCACTACCACCGAATTGCGGGAGTGGGTCAACAGAGTTCGACCACTCCTTAGCGTAAATACAACGGTTACATGTAACGGCTAGATTAGCTTATGGGTTTTACTGTCCTCCAGCTGCAGAGCTGTGCTCTCCCAACCATGACGCCAGTTTCGGTTCTTGCTGCGATCTCAATTCTATGCAGTCATTGATGCGTTCGATCGATTGACGGTAGGTTCGTTCCGCCGATTCGATCTTGTGCGCGGTGAAGAAATCCGCTACCTGGTCCCGCTTGTGAGCATCGCAGAAAGAACTTGTCGCTCCAACAATTTCGGCGCTGGCAAAAGGTCCACCGACTTTTTGCACTGAAGTCCAGTGATCGAGAACGAAGTCCCACGCCAATGTTTCTCCCGCCGGATTTTGCATCACGTTTCCGACGAGTCGCAGAGCATCCTGCGAACGCACGTCCGGAGAAATCGCATAGTCCAGTGTCCGCTGCAACAGTTTCGGGTTGCCGAAGTGTGGTAGAGCAAAAAGAGCCATGTAATATTCCTCAGGAGATTTTGCATTCTTCAGCAGGGCCAGCAACTTGTCGTAGAGCGCCTCGTCGCCGTTCAACGCTGCCAGCCGAAACGCGCTAGCCGCCATTTCGTGGCTCACGGAGGCAGGGTTGTCCAAAGCTTCTTCCGCAAGTTTGTGCGCCTCGGCTAGCGCCTCCGGATCGCGAGCGTCGTAGCCTAAAGCGTAGAACACCCGAGCCCGCAGTGTTTTCTGCTCATCACTCTCACCCGGCTTCGATTCCCATCCCACGTCTTTCATCATGGGCGAGAGATACTGGCGCAGCCAAGAGCGATAGGGCTCGCGGTCGTGATCGGTTACCAGATATTCGCCAATGTAGTTGAGACGATCGAGAACATCTTCGACAACTGCGCGATTGCGATCCGCACCCAGGCCTTGCGCCAAAGCCAGAAAGTCGCCTACCGGTTCGCGCCCCACTCGCACCGAAGCCCAGATGTCAGTCTGCAATGCAATCCGTTCTGCGGGAGAAAGCTTCGTCTCGGCATCCATTGCCAGAGCCCGCACGGCAGCGGGTTGATAGCCGACGCGATAATAACCAGTGGCGCCCGCGTTGCCTAAAACCCAATTCGAACAACCGGGCAAAGTAAAGGTTTGTTCTCGCCGAGTGAGAAGTTTGCATTCCGGCTTTTCCTTCCCCGCTGATCCCTTCATGCAAATGGGAACTTGCCAGAGTTGATCATTCGGCGCCTGGAGCTTCTCGCGGTCGTAGAAAAAGCGACGCTGATCCAGCGTCACGTTCGTCGAGCTGCCGGAGCATGCCTGCTTCACGCTAATAATTGGGACGCCGGCCTGATCCACGAATGTCGGCATGATCTGGTCCACCGGCTTCTTCGAAGTCTTGGTCTGCGCCTCCCAGAAGTCCGTGGCGGTGGCGTTCGCATATTGATGTTCTTGAATATATGCATTGACACCGGCGCGGAAAGTCTCCTCCCCAAGGTAGGATTCCAGCATTCTTAAAACCGCTGCCGCCTTACCGTATGCAATCCCGTCAAACAGTTCCATGATCTGTCCCGGCGTGTTGGCCGGCTGATGGATGGGACGCGTATTCGCCAGCGAATCCGTGTTGAGAGTTCTGCCATCATCAATTACGTTGTCCAGCTTAAAATTCCATTCCGGCTTCCAGGCCTCAATCGGCTTGCTCGACATCCACGTAGCGAAACCCTCATTGAGCCAAATGTCATCCCACCATTTCATCGTCACCAGATCGCCAAACCATTGATGAGCCATTTCATGGGCAATCACTGACGCGATCTCTTTCTTCAATTCGACCGCGCCCTGCTTTTCGTTGATCAGCAGAATTACTTCGCGGAAGGTAATACAGCCGGTATTCTCCATCGCTCCCGCGGAAAAATCCGGCAGGCCAATCAAATCGAGCTTTCCGTAGGGATATTTGATGCTGAAATATTTATCGTAATAACTGAGGACGTGCTCCGCCGTTTCCAGCGCAAATCTCCCCATCTCTTTCTTTCCAGGAGTCGCGTAAACCCGTATCGGAATGCCATCCGCTTCGCCTTCGACGTACTCAAAGTTGCCCACCACAAGAGCAGCCAGATAGGAGGACATCTTCACCGTAGTCGCAAACCGCACCGTGTGTTTGTCGCCGGGTCCGGGAGTATCGGAGACGGCTTTCTGATTTGAAATTGCTACCTGCCCCTTATCTGCAACCGCAGTAATGTCGAAAGTGGCTTTGTACGCCGGTTCGTCGAAGGACGGAAACGCGCGGCGCGCGTCCGTGGATTCGAACTGCGTGGCTGCATACTTGCGTCCCTGATCATCTTTCCCGATGTAGAAGCCGCGCATCTCATCGTTCAGAATGCCCGCATAGGTGATGTGGATGGTTGCCGCTCCAGCAGCCAACGGTTTCTCGACCGTCAGCACGACCATCTCTTTATCTTTCTCGGGCGTGACTGTGGCCTTCTGCGTCGTTCCACCGCTGGTGATGGCGACGTCGTTAAAAGTAATGTCGACCGCATTCAGCGTGATCTCGGAAGTTGGCTTCAAGATCCGGATGGAAATTGTTTCATCGCCGTCGAACGTGGCCGTTTCAAGATGCGGAGCAAAGCTGAGCTTGTAATTTTCTGGTACAGCCACTTCAGGCAGGCGCTGCGCCGCCGCGAAAGAAAATGTCACCGAAACAAAAATAAATACCGCAAGAATTCGCTTCATAGGATTTCCTCGACAGATTATTCGCTTGAGTTCATTTCCTGCGACAACAATGGACGAAATACGTTAAGCCGCATCGCCCCCAAGACGCAATAATTTACACGCAACGTTCTTCATAAAACGATGGGGCGTCAGGATTGGAAGCAACCTCAAATCTCGGTCTAGGCAACGCGTGCAGCTTCGAGGAGGGGTCGCTCCCTGTCAGAATCCGCTTGTCGCTTGCATACTCACACTAGTACGAAGATTAGTCCATGATGAGACATTTATGGCCTTGCCAATAGCGTAGCACAGCCGACCGACGCCCAGCCGTGGTATATCCTTCTCAGAGCGACCGATCAATGGTACTGAACAGTTCGCTAAATTGGCATTTGGGTACTCGGGATTGAAGAGTTCGAACATGGTGATGTTTCTTTTGCCAATCAATCCCTCGCGGTGGGGGACGATAACTTGAGTGAAATCGCTACCATAATCCCTGGTTTTTCTGGCGGGGGGCCGAAAAAATCCCAGGGTTTCGCCGCGACAATTTCCAGAAATATCGTCGCCAGCCTGGCTCGTGTGGCTGCAGTCTCGCTGGTCGCATTGGTTCTACCCGCTTACCTTACTCACCATCTGCCCGTCACCACCTACGCAGCGTGGGTGCTGATCCTTCAACTCGCAGCTTATGTTTCTTATCTCGATCTCGGGATACAAACGGGAGTCTCCAAGTTTGTCGCCGAATTCGAGGCAAGGGGCGATGAGGCGGGAGCGGGACGTTACGCCAGCGCCGGATTGGTGCTTATGATTCTTGCAGGTGCCCTCGGGGTGATTCTCACCCTTCTGCTTGCCTGGCAAGTCCCCCGGCTCTTCGCCACGATGCCGTCGAATTTATATCGCGACGTTCGCATCAGCGTAATCCTGGTCGGATCTTCTCTGTCTTTCGCTCTAGTGTGCGCCGTATATTCGGCGGTTTTTCTTGGTCTGCAGCGTTATTGGATTCCGATGACGATCTCGATCGTCAACCGTGCTTCCTACGCCGCGATCGTTTTGGTAGTTGTCGCTCTCCACGGCAATCTCACCGCCATGGGGATCGCCGTGGCTGCCGTCAACATCGTCACCGGATTATTGCAAGTGATCGCCTGGCGGAAAAAAGCGTCAAATATCCGCGTTTCGATCCGCTTGACGGACGCGCGCATCCTCAAGACGGTGGTTCGCTACTGCTCAATGCAATCCATATTGACGGCCGCGATGTTGTGCATTACCGGACTCGACATTACGATCGTCGGCCACTACGATTACGTGCAAACTGCGTATTACTCGATCGCCACACTGCCGACGAGTTTTGTATTGTTGATCATCTCGTCGATGGTGAATCCCCTAATGCCTGCCTCGTCCGCTATGAGTACCCAGCGCTCGCCTTCCGAGATGGGTGATTTTTTGGCCAGGATCACTCGCTATTCGACAATCATTTTATTACTGACCGGACTGCCACTGATGGTTTGCGGATTCCCAATTCTTCGCGTTTGGGTGGGTCCCGTATACGCTCTTCACACTCTCCAATATCTCCGGGTCCTCGTCTTCGCGAATGTAATTCGGAATTTGTGCGCACCTTACGCCACAATGATTTGTGCGACCGGCCGACAAGGAGCTGCGGCTATAAGCGCCATATCTGAAGCCGTGGTAAATTTGGGCAGCAGCATCTATCTTGCCAGCCGCTTTGGAGCCATTGGAGTGGCGCTCGGCACTGTCCTCGGTTCCCTCGTCGGTGTTTCACTGCATTTCGCGATAAGCATGCACCTGACACATCAAACCCTTGCGATCTCTCGCTTAAGACTGTTCCTTAAGGGGTTGCTCCGGCCCGCCGTCATCGCGATTCCGTCTCTGGTGTTTCTACCGCTGTGGTGGTCGACGGCTCATATTACTCTTAGCCTACGAATGTTTATTGTCTGGAGCCTTAGCACTCTGCTTCTTGCCTGGTTTGGTGGATTAAGCAGGAAGGAACGGGTTGACTTGGTGCATTTCTCCAGAAAAGGGATTTTGGCACTTTCAAGTTCCGGGTAGTGGGTGAGCCCGACGGTCAAGAAATCGTTTTAGACTATGAGAACTAGCCATTCCCGTTCAAAGCACAACGTCCATATCGTTTGAAGGAGCTAACTGCGGATGACTCTTTGGTCTGACTTTCTTACCAATGACAAGAGGATTATCCATAAATGGAAGCATTATTTCCCGATTTATGAGCGCCATTTTAAGGATTTTGTCTACAAGCCGGTCACGTTTATCGAAATCGGCTGCGGCCTCGGCGGGTCTTTGCAAATGTGGAAGCGGTATTTTGGCCCGCACGCCCGAATCATCGGCATCGACATTGATCCGGAATGCAAGAAGTTTGAAGAGGACCAGATCGAGGTACATATCGGGCAACAGCAGGACGGCCAGTTTCTGCAGAGTTTGATAGACGAGATCGGCACGCCCGACATTGTCCTTGATGACGGCAGTCATCTGATGAGCCATATCATGGCGACCTTCCAGTTTCTCTATCCGAAGGTAGCGAAAAACGGTGTTTACATGGTGGAGGATTTGCATACTGCATATTGGGATGAGTATGAAGGTGGCCTCCGCAAGCCATCCACTTTCATTGAAGCGTGCAAGAATCTAATCGACGAGTTGAACGCTGACCATAGTCGCGGTGCTCTACCACCCACCGAATTTACTCAGACTACTTTGTCAATGCATTTCTATGACAGCGTCACCGTATTTGAGCGTGGCGCTTACACCAAGAAACGTGGACTGGAAATAGGTGGTTGGCCGGAGATGTTAGCAGAGCGAGTCAAACGCAAACTGACTTAAGTTCGCGAGTCCGAGCGGAAAAGCCATGCAAATAATAAAAACAACCTGTGTCGTCGCCCGGAATCTCCTGGGATCGCGTTTAACGGATTGTGTTCAGCAGGAGTTCCGCCGGACCTTGGGATTCGTGGCTTACTACCGTTCTCGTTTGCATTCGAAGCGTGGCCTCGAAATCGGTGGTCCCAGCACCACGCTGGCCGAAGGTGGACCAATCCCGGTTTACGATGTTCTAGCGTCGTTGGACAATTGTTTGTTCTCCGAAAGAACAATTTGGGCCGAGGAGGTCCAAGCGGGGAACAGCTTTGATTATCATCCTGGAAAACAGCCGGGTACCCAATTTATTTGTGAGGCGACGGATCTCCGGCCCATCAAGGACGCCAGCTACGACTGCGTTTTAGCCTGCCATTGCCTCGAACACATCGCTAATCCTCTTCGTGCATTGGCTGAGTGGAAGCGGGTCCTGAGAGACGACGGACTGCTCCTGTTAATTTTGCCACACAAAGACGCCACTTTCGATTGGCGGCGTCCGGTTACACCACTCGCGCATATGATTAAAGACTACGAAAATGCAGTGGGTGAAGAAGATATCACCCACCTTCCTGAGATACTAGAACTTCACGACTTAGCTAGAGATCCAGGGGCCAGAAGTGAAGAGGAATTCCGCCAGCGATGTCTCGAGAATTACGCGAATCGGGCAATGCATCAACACGTCTTCGACACCGTGTCAGCCACGGAGATGGTGAACCATATGGACTTCAAAATACTTCGTGTGGACAGCCTTGGACCGCTCCACATTATTATCTTTGCGAGTCGCACAGATGAGCCAGTTAATAATCGCCGATTTATGCGACGACGGCGTAGCTTTGAAACGTAGTTTTCTTCCTTCAGACGATAAACTTAGACAGCTGACGATGCTGTGAAAGCAGGCAAAATGCCAGGGCAATCTGTCTGCGCGGTGATTGTTATGTACCATCCGAGCGCCGCGATCCTGGAAGTCGTGTCCACCGTTCTCGCCCAGGTCCAAGGACTCGTTGTCGTAGACAACGGCTCAAATGCCGATGAGGTTGACCCGCTGTGCGCAGCAAGTCAAACTCTCGGTTTTCGACTGATCGAGAACGGAGAGAACCTCGGCATTGCCGAGGCGTTGAATCAAGGTGTACGCTGGGCTCAGAAACAGGGCTATCCGTGGGTGATTTTCTTCGATCAAGACAGCAATATCACCGATGGCTTTGTTCGTGAGATGTTCGCGGCGTGGGAGTGTCATCCAGCGCGAGATCGCGTGGCGTCGATTCATCCCCGGTACAAGGATCCGGAATCGGGCATGGAGATGGTCGTGACTCACGATAGCGACGGTGAGCCGCTCTTACCCATGACCTCGGGATCCATAATGCCGGTATGGATATTCGAGAAGCTCGGATGGTTTGCATCCGAATACTTCATCGACGTAGTGGACTGGGAATTCTGCTTCCGCATTCGGGCGGCTGGTTTTCTGGTCATCGAAGCAAGAAACGCAACCCTGTTACACGCTCCCGGCAAACCTACGAAATCCATCTTTTTAGGCCACACTTTTCTTCAGACTCATCACAGCGCCATGAGGCGCTATTACATTACGCGCAATCGGATTGTCTTTTGCAGGAAATATTTTCGTTCGTTTCCCGGTTGGATTGTCAATAGTGCTTACGCGCAGTTCAAAGAAACGATAGCTTGCCTGCTTGTCGAAGAGAATCGCGCGAGCAAGATCCGCAGTATTCTGCTCGGGACCTGGGACGCGCTGGCCGGAAGAATGGGCAAACGACAGGGCTTATGACGGAGCACGGCACGTGACCCCGCAATGCGTCTGCGCCGTGATTGTTACTTTTCATCCCAGCACCAACGTGGTTGAAAATCTGCGTCGCGTGTTCGCGCAGGTGCCGGCACTGGTTGTGGTGGACAACGGTTCCAGCCCAGAGGAGATTGACCCGATCCGGCGGGAAAGTCGGGCCCTTGGATTTGAACTGATCGAGAATCCAGAAAACCTGGGCGTCGCCGAAGCTCTCAACCAAGGAGTGCGCTGGGCGCGGGGTAAGGACCATCCTTGGTTGATACTGTTCGACCAAGACAGTGCCGTCACCGAGAACTTCCTCGATCACATGCTCGCGTCGTGGCAGATTCATCCTCACCGCGAACGCGTAGGTTCAATTTATCCCAGATACGTCGATCCGCAGACAGGTGTTGAGGCAGCAGTGCCGCGCGCCAGCGATGGCAGCCCGCTACTACCGATGACCTCTGGATCGCTCATGCCGGCCTGGATATTTGATAAGATCGGATGGTTTGCGTCGGAGTACTTTATCGATCTCGTAGACTGGGAATACGCTTTTCGAATTCGGGCCGCGGGCTACCTCGTCGCCGACGCGAAGCAGGCTCGCTTATTTCACGCTCCTGGAAATCCCGCGAAAACCCGCGTCTTGGGCCGTACCTTCCATACCACTCACCACAGCCCACTCAGACACTATTACATTGCACGCAATTCCATTGCGTTTTACCGGAAATATTGTTTCCTATTTCCCTGGTGGATTTTGAAGGTTATCTACCGGCAACTGCGCGACACAGCGATGTCCTTAATCGCCGAAGAGGACCGAGCGCTTAAGCTTCGTAGCTTCCTGCATGGGACTTTGGATGGCCTGATAGGCAGAATGGGAAAGCGAGACGAGCTATGAGGGACGTCGAAAGAATCGAATGTGCCGCTAGCGCAGCAAGACTAGCGAAGAACTAAATCCTTCGCCACGCTGTTCCATCCGGATGAGTACCGCTGGTAACTGCCTTTGAAAGCCTCTCGAAATACTCCAGGGATTCGCGCAACCCGGGCACCCGGAAGCCCCGCACGATGTTCGAGATGTAAGATTTTTCGCTCGATCTCCGTTTGCGCGGCCTGGGCAAAGTGGAAGTCCGCTCTGCGTTCTTCGAGCCTGGTGTGCAATTGACAAAGCTGCGCGATCACTTCACGATGAAAATCTGCGCCCCTGTCTCGCGCTTGTGCTACTCGCCGCCGCAGGGTTTGGGGTCCCGGGCCTATTTGTTGTTCCTCGTACCGCCGATACTGCATCAGGGCTTCCGAAATAACTTCAAAGGATCCTCCGCGTGCTGCCAACAAGAAGGAAATCCATTTGTCATGAATCTCGTCCTTGGGAATAGGAACCATCGGTTCAAAAAGCTCCCTGCGGAAAGCCATGGTGGCACCGGTGACCACGGGATGTTTAATCAATACGCTCAGGGCGTTCCCCTTCGAGAACTGGCGCTGTTCTCTGGCATCAAAGAGCAGGGTAGGCCAAAGCCGCGACCCAAGCGGGCGTGAATCATTATCAATCAGATCCGCATCGCTGAAGGCGGCAACGGTGTCGCTTGATTTTAGAAAAGCCTTCTCGATCCTCTCCAGTTTGTGCTGGTACCAGACGTCGTCCTGATCCGCCAGAGCCACGATCGCGCCCTGACAGAGCGAAATCGCCCGCTCGAAGTTCTTGGTCGATCCGAGGTTTTTTTCATTGACCACGAGCCGAGTAGGGAACGGCGCGCGCTTCGCAAACTCCTTCACAATTTCGACGGAGCCATCTGTCGAACCATCGTCGCATACCACCAGTTCGTCTGGCGGTCTGCATTGGCCGGCGATGCTATCGAGTTGTGCACCGAGAAATCGACTTCCGTTGAAGGTGCACAACGCAACCGAAATACTAATACGAGTCATACGCGCCAAAAACCGCTGAGTAGGAGACGGGATCGCTTAGAATACCTTAAGCGGCATTTTACATTGATCGATACCACTGAATGGGACGAGTCCCGTTGAATTCAAGTCCGCAAGTTGCCTGCATCATTCTGAATTGGAATGGCTGGCGGGACACCATCGAGTGCCTCGGCGCATTGAAAGATTGTGCCTATCCTCAGCTGACCGTCATTGTGGTTGATAATGGTTCCTCTGACGATTCGGTTGCTCGAATTCGCGCCGCCCACCCCGAAATTTTGCTGCTCGAGAGCGGAGCAAATCTGGGGTTCGCGGGTGGTAATAATATTGGAATCCGCTATGCGCTTGCGCACGGTGCGGACTATCTTTGGTTGCTTAACAATGACACCAAACCGGCTCCGGACGCGCTTTCGGCTCTCGTAGCCAAAGCGCTGACCGATCAGGGCATCGGAGCAGTTTCCTCCATCTGCTACTATGCTGACTCGCCTTCGACGGTGCAGGCGTGGGCAGGGTCACGCGTTAATCTGTGGATCGGGTATGGACGGATCACCACGCAGCCCCACAGCGATGATTGGTTTCACACGCTGAATGGTACCAGCATGCTGGTTGCTCGCACGGCAATCGAAGACGCTGGTTTGCTGGACCAGGGTTTTTTCCTTTACTGGGAAGACACTGAGTTTTGCCTGCGACTGCGCAAGAAAGGATGGCGAATCGCGGCCGCCCCAGATTCACGAGTGCTGCATAAGGTCAATGCCAGCACTGGAGGGAACGGGCTTATCCTCGACCGTCACCATACCGCATCGGGCTTGCGTATTCTCCAGCTTCATTCCCCGGCGCCTCGCTTGGCTTCGTTCCTATTTCTAATGTTGCGTTTCGCTCGGCGTTTAGGACGACTGCAGTTTTCTCGATGCAGGAGTGTTTGGGCTGGAGTGCAAGACTATCGGCAGATGTCGCCAGTATCTCCCAGGATACGTTGATGTTGCATGCCCCGCCGTCGATACCCTGGACTCTGCTCTATGCCCTCGACATCTTCGCGATAGCTCTCTTTGCGGTCTCCTACTACCGCAATTGCTATCTCAAAGGTTATCGAATCGACTTTTGGCATACGAACCTCTTCCTTCTCTGCATACTTCCGAACATGATTATGCTTCCGTTTGCCAAGAGCGAACTGAATTCGATTGTTCTCGGAAAGGACATGGATGCTGTCGTTGCCGTCCTGCCTGTCATCTTTCTTATTACCCTGCTCGGCTATTTTGCCGTACTGGCCGGAGGAAGCTTATGGCGGCTTCAGATTGGAGTTGGTATGAGGAACGCGGCGCTGCGGGTGCTGGACGTCGTTCCCCGATGTTCAGTAATGCTCATGTCATCGCGAAGCGTCTTGATATTTCAATCGGCGTTATGTTTCTCGCTGCAGTTGCTGATTCTCGGAATATATTTTTCGCAAAGCGGCTTCGGGTTTAATTTGCGCAGTTTCACATTTGCCAACCCGACCTATCGGCCTCTCGCCCTCCTGATCTCCAGCTATTCGATCATCATCGCCTCGCACTGCCTCGCGCGCTACACCGACACCAAGGAAAGGAGCCTTCTGGCATGCACTCTGCTTCTCACATTCGGCCTGTTGTTCTTTGGCGCCAGAAGCAGTTTGCTTAGTATTTATATCGGGGTATTGCTGTGTTACCTGGTGAAGCTTCGCGGCAGGGTCAGCATTGTAAAAATCGCCACCCTGGTCGCTGTCATCATCGTTGTCGGATTCTACCTGGGTAACGTGCGGGCCGGCCAATATTCGCCGGTGGAGTTTTTTGCCTCTTTCCTTTTCCTGTTGTTCTATGGCGAAAATTTCGCAGATTTACGGGACTTCGCCTGGGTCTATTCCGCATGGGATCATGTATTTTGGGCGGGCAAAACATATCTTGCTGCTGTGCTCGCATTTATCCCGCGATTCGCTTCACAGTTCCGGGACACCTGGGGACTGGGCGCCATGACGTCCTCGATGGTTGGCTTTGATCCCCAGGTTCATCCCGGATTGAGACCGGGGGCCTTCGGAGAGAGTTTCTTTAACTTCGGATTGTTTGGAGTAGTCGCCGTTGGGCTCATGCTCGGCGTTGTTGCGAGGCGCGTCGATACAGACGTCAAACGTGCCTTGGCCCCACCGCAGCCTTCCATGAGGAGGGCATTCGCTTCTTCGATGCTGCTCAGCGTCGCCGGTTCTTTCGCGGTTTCATCGGGTTTTTCAAGTCTGTATGTTCTCGCGGGGATATATTTCTTTTCCTGGTTTTGTCTTTGCGTACAGCGAATGTTCAGGCCCCGGAGTTCGCAATTGGCCATGCCGGCTGACCTGGGATAACGGGAGAAGGAAGCAGTTATTCGGACTGATGGCTCAGCCTAGAAATTCCTGCATCTCTTTTCAAGAGTTATGAGGAATCGCTCCAGGTTTGACGCTTACACATTCGATATTGGTGGCGAAGTAGCGAAGCGGCGTGTTTTCCGTCATGAACTGATCGAATCGTTCGAATAGCCGGAAGTTCGGATAGTGCGCCGAGTTCTTGGGCAGGAGCTGGCGATACCACATGTCGAGCAGGTTCAGCCCCGCGGAATGCAGGAGCTCAGTCACACGGTCCTCAGTATAAAGACGGTCGTGATAGTTATCCCCGAACCAGCGACAGATCTGCTGGGTCCAGGAAAGTTTGGTGGGAAGGAAGAAGCAGAAGAACAGTCCGCCCGGCTTCAGAACTCTTCTGATCTCAACGAGCGAAGCGCCATCGTTGGGAACATGTTCTAAAACGCCCACGCTTAACACTACATCGAAAGTTTCAGGCTCATAGGGCAAGATATATTCGTGCTCCAGGGGCTTCACTTGGATGCCGAACCGTTTGATAATTGGCACCTCTTGTCCAAACGCGGAATCATCCCTATCCGACAAGATGTCGCAACTATCAAGGCTCTTTGGGCCCAAATCACGAATCAGCTTGCTGACGTGGCCCTTGCCGCATCCCCAGTCAAGCACGGACAAATCACTGAATGGACGTCCGAAATGATTTGCGGATAAGGCTTTTACAAACCGCGTTAGGTAGACGTAGAGATATTGCCCGGAGGAATTCGCCAGAAAGCTGTGGGAAGGCAATGTCGCTGCGGTAACTCGAATCTCTTCATCCAAGGGCCAGTGCTTGGAGAATATCTCGGTGCGCAACGAGCGAACTGAATCATTCACATCGGGCATTCGTCTCTATTATCTCGCTTTCGCGGGACCACCATTGCGATCCCCACGCATTATGTCAACGTGCTTGATTGAATCACACTCTTTCCAAGCACTTCACGCACCCTCGCAACCGTGCCAGCCCATGAAAATTGCGCTACGCGCAGCAACCCTTTTTCGCGAAGCCGCCCTCGCAGCGGATGGTCGCTCACGACTTTTTTCATCGCCTCAGCAATCTGTTCCACGGAAGTTGGGTCCACCAGCAGGGCAGCGTCTCCGGCAACTTCAGGCATGGCCGTGATATTCGAGGTCACAACCGGAGTGCCGCAGGCCATTGCTTCCAGAATCGGGAGGCCAAATCCTTCGTACAGGGAAGGGAATACCAGCGCCTTCGCGCCACGATAAAGCGCGGGCAATTTTTCTTCCGGAACCGTGCCCACAAAGTGAACGGACTTGGTTACATGGTGCCGTTCAATGCATTTTGTAATTTCTCCTGTGGGATTGCCGGTAAAGACCAGTTTCGTCTCCGCGCCTAGACCAGCTTTGGCGAAGGCCTCCACTACTCGAAACTCGTTCTTGTGCCGCTTACGGTTGCTCACGCATAGAAGGTAGGGAAAAGTTAATCCGTACGAATCGCCTCCCGGCTGATAGTCGGCATCGACCCCGCATCCGACGTTGAAAACCTTCTCTGGGGGAACTCCAGACCACTCGATGATCTGTGTGCGCGTAAATTCCGAAACCGTAAGAATGCTCGCGGCGCGTTGACAGGCCCTTTTCATCACGGTCGCATAGTAGAGCCGAATGAGTGGACTGCTGTTCTCCGGACAGTGAATGTGGCTGAGATCGTGAATTGTGAAGACAAAAGGCGAGGCGCAAAAGAGAGGCGAATTGTAGCCCGGAGAAAAAAATAGGTCCTTGCGAGTCAGCCCGCTGAGCGCCCGCGCTAGTCGCCATGAGTCCAAAGGCGCGGCAGGATGAAACGCCAGCGGAACCGGACGATAGTCGAGATCGGCCAGCACATGCCGCGCAAAGCGACCGATGCCGTGCTCTCCAATCCAGCGTTGATCGGCATAGATCATTGGCCGATTATCGCGACGCAAGTCCGCACAGGCTTAAGGCGCAAGTATTGCGAGCGCTGCGGCCGTCAATGCCAACTGCGAGGAGACCTGCGTCCAGCCCTGCAGCCCGCGGATAAAGGCTCCGGTCGGCAGCTTGTAAGGGACAACGATCTGATCCCCCGGGTATAGCCGCAGGCGACTGAACTT
Organism: Candidatus Sulfotelmatobacter sp.; assembly: GCA_049589695.1. GTDB lineage: Bacteria > Acidobacteriota > Terriglobia > Terriglobales > Acidobacteriaceae > Sulfotelmatobacter. The sequence continues at coordinate 17,275 of JBAWBG010000109.1, forward strand.
TCCTCCCTCGAAAAGACCGTTGACATTATTGGCCGCGACTACTACCCCATTCGCGCGCAGCACGAACGCATGGTGCAGGTCGGATTGAGGTTTCCCCTTTCCGGCGATTTCCAGATACGCTCCAGCACTGTTACGCGTTTCGTAAATAAATGATCCCGGGTTATATACATCCCCGACCACCGAGACCGTCGAAGGAACGTGAGGAATTGAGAGACGGTCGTTGTCTTCCATCGCGATGTCGGGAAAGTCGCTGATACTCGTATTTTTGGGCTTCACCGGCAGGGCGACGCGCCCGCTGGCGCGAGTGTTCCGGAGCTGCGTGATGATTGCTTCCTGTGCCGCCATCAATTCCGGCAGGTCCCCGGGGTTGGTGGAAGCTGCCGCCGACATTGCCGACTGCCGGATTTGTACCTCCATGGTTTGCGCCAGTTCGTTGAGGCTTTTCTGTTGATCCACTCGTGCCGATTCCCGGATCAATTGGGAACCGTAGACGTAGGCGTCAGGCGTCAAACCGCCGGCACGAATCAAGACCGACCGCAGAGTTTCGTTGGTTTCCAGCTTGTAAACACCCGGGCGTTTCACTTCACCTTCGACGATCACATACTGCGAGCGGTCCGCCTGTGGCACACTGATATCCCGCTGCGAGAAGATCGTCACGATATCCCCCGCCTGCAATTCCAGATTGCTGGCTTCGTCTTTCTCGATAATCGCCTTGCGTGGGCTCATCCAAACCAGTTTCGAAGAAAGATCGACCGGATTCACCCGCTGAATAATGGCGTAATCCCAATTAATTTCGGGAGCATAGCGCCGCACATCCTCGGCAATATCTTTAACCACGCTCGGGTAGGGACTCGTAGTTGACATCTGCAGAGACTGCTGGTTTGTTGTATTCGAGTTACTGCTGGAGATCGGCGTCTGGTTTGCCGAGGGGCTTAACTCACTCTGCGCGTAAAGCGCATTCGGCGCGTTCGTAGAGCCACCCATTCCTTGGGGCGCTGCATTGGGAACATTGTTGTTCTGCGTCGATTGCGGAGCGCCAGGCGCCGCTGTGCCGCTGGAAGCAGTGCCGCTGGGTGTTGCACCGTTTGGTGTTGAGCTGTTGGGTTGCGTCTGATTCTGATTGTTGCGGGCGTTTTGAGTTACCGGGGCGGGAATCGGGTACTCGGTGGCGCTGCCATTCACGATGGCGGCGCGGTTGCGCCAGTAGCGGCGGGTGAGCAACGCCTGTGCGTCCGGAATCAAATCACGCACCCGCATCCCCGGCTTCCAGGGATACCTGCCGGGATTCGCTACATTGCCGCGCAAGGTTACGGTGTCTTCAAAACGTGGAACGATGGAGAACACGCGAACAATGTCGCCATCCTTGAGCGGCTCGGCGCGGGATTGCTCGTCATAAGGGAACTCCAAGGTTTTGCGGGCCGCATGATCCACGAACCGCTCAATCGTGATCTTGCTGGTGTCGGCGACCGGGCTCAAGTCACCGGCAATATCAATCAGATCGTTCAGCGTCGAGTGATCCTTCATCTCATAAATCGCCGGTGAATTTACCGACCCCGCGATGGCCACCAGCGGACCAACGTGCGGGATGTAGATAACATCGCCCGGCTGCAGGCGGACGTCCTTGGATTTATCGCCCTTGATCACCAGGTCATAGAAATCGAAATCTGTAATGGAAGCGCCGTCCCGCCGTACTTGGATATGCCGCAAGGATCCCTGCGCAGTTGGCCCACCCGAGGCGAAAATCGCATTCACCAGCGTGCTTAGCGAACTGATCGTGTAGGTTCCAGGATAGCGGGCATTGCCCACCACAAACACCTGGATGGAGCGTAGCCGGCCGATATTCGCCGTGATGTTGAAGTTCTTGAAAATCTTCGAGATTTCATTCTTCAGATGCTGTTCCAGATCCCCATAATGGATGCCGGCAACTGAGATCTGTCCCACCTGCGGGATATAAATTTGTCCGGAGCGGTCCACCACCACCCGCAGATTGGCTTGCACCTGTCCCCAAATTCTGATCTGCAGTTCATCGCCCGGCCCAATGATGTAGTCGCTCGGAACCAGCATCCAGTCGACCGGAGAAAATGTACTGGGAGCCTGTAGAAACAGCGACTGGCCGAACAACGGTAAGGGCCGACCGACCGAATCAGCCACCATCTGTTCAAACTCCGTCTCCGGCCGCGGCGGCCCTTGCGGTTGCCAGATCTCCGACGGATTGAGCGGAGGCTTGCTGGGCGTGTACTGATCGGGGCTGAACCCCCCAGGGTTGGTCAGAGTGGGAGTGCGTACGGCAGAGGAATTATCGGCTCCTTGATTACCATTTGATGCTTGACCTTGCCCACCGCTGCATTGGGCGCTGTTGGCCATTGATGGGTCGGAGCAATCTGTAGTGCTTTCAGAGCTTGTGCCCTGAGACAGAGGGTCCGTGGTGGATTGCGAAAAACATATGCCAATCGAAAACCAGATGAACCAGCAGATCAAGGGCAGCGATTTTCGCATGGTCAAATCAGAAATCCTGTAATTGCTAAAGAGTCCACTCCAGCTCCGTGATTCTTTCTAACGCATGATGCTGCATACTTTCACGATTCGAGTTCTCTGGATCGGCTGATACTTGGAGACTCTCGACCGCATAAGGTTACGCAACATTTACTTTCTCGGCAAGAGGCCGCTCCGCCAACATAAGTTCCAGCACCGCTATATATCTGATAACGCTGCTTTTCCAGAATAGTGCACTCAGTTTCCCAAGTCGCCCTTGCCGAACCGGCACCCGGCCGTTGGGAATTGAGAACAAGAAACTGACGCAGCCATGTTCGGCTCATTTTGAAAAATTATCGCTTGGCATTTTGAGATTTTGCGGTATGATATCGCGCAATCGCAACATCCACCGTGTTTGTGTCAGAGCAGTTTCGCCTGCACGGCTTACATCCCGGAGGGGGATAAAATAAGTGATGAAATATCTGGCTCCGCTACAGCCATTTTTGTTGTTTTCAATTTTAATCCTAAGTTGTTTAACAATTGCGTGCGGTGGGGGGAATTTTAATGATCCACCAGGCGTAGCTTCCACCGCTGTATCCGCAACCAAGAATCCTCTCATAGCAAATGTCGTCGTGTCGGCCGGTTTGGGCGGATGCCCCGGCCAGGCAATGGTTCAGTTCGGCCCCGATACATCTTACGGAAGAAGTACCGCTTGGTACCCGACTTCATCCGCCGCTCCAAGTGCCAATATCATCGTCGCGGGCATGAAAGCATCTACGACTTACCACATGCGCGCACAAGTTCAGGCCCTCTGTGCAAGTGGAACCAATACATTCTTTGGTTCGGACGTCACTTTCGCGACTGGCCCGCTGCCGGCAATGCCCTTTCCCACGCTCGCGGTTGCGCGACCAAACCCTTCCACCATTTCTCCTGAGAACCCGGGGATAGAGATGGTCGAGGTAATTTCGCCTAACGACAGTCTGATGCAAGCTTTTTTTACCGATCGCGATGCCAACCCAATCTGGTATTACCAGATGGCCCCGGGCTTTGTTCCGGAGACGATCAAATTCCTTCCCAATGGACACCTGCTTTTCAGTCTGGTGAACGGGGCGCAGTCCGTTCTGCGCGAAGTCGATCTGGCCGGAAATACTATTCGCGAAATGGATATCAGCGCCCTGGAGAGCAAAATGCAGAGTGCGGGATTTGATTTCGTGCCCACTGGCCTTCATCACGACCTGCTCCCCCTGGCGAACGGCCATGTAATTCTGCTAACGAACTTTTCGAAGGACCTGACCGTGCAAGACTATTCCGGCCCCGTAATTGGAGATGCCCTGGTTGACCTCGACCCCAACTGGAATCCCGTCTGGGCGTGGAACAGTTTCGATTATCTCGATCCCAACCGCCATTTGAATGGCTTGCCCGATTGGACCCACAGCAATGCGCTTTTGTACACCTCTGATGGCAATTTGCTCTTATCGATGCGCCATCAGTCATGGGTCATCAAGATCGACTACAACAATGGAGCAGGCACTGGCAACGTGCTTTGGCACTTCGGTTATCAGGGTGACTTTGCATTAAGTCAAGACGGAGCCCCAACCGATGATCCCAGCCTATGGTTCTCGTTCCAGCATTTTCCTTCGATCATAAGCCAGAACGGGCCCCAAACCACTCTGGCGGTCTGGGACAACGGGGACAATCGAGTGCTTGATAGCAGTGGCGATATATGTGTTACGGCGCCGCAATGCTACTCCCGGGCCACCATCTTTCAAGTTGACGAAAGCGCGATGGTCGCCAACTTGTTCTGGGCCGATCCTCTTCCCTGGTTCGGAGTTTGGGGCGGTAGTATCAATCAATTGGCAAACGGGAATGTCGAGTTCGATCTGAACGCTCCGCAAAATCCGCCCGCCCCAAATGTAGCGTCCCAAGTTCAGGAGGTTACGCAGACATCCACTCCCCAGGTCGTATGGCAAATGCAAATCAGTCCAGTCGCCCAAACTGCCTACCGTGCATTTCGCGTGCCCAGTCTGTATCCGGGAGTGACTTGGCAATACTGAGTCTGGAGGATTTGGAATCGAACTGGCGTCCTATGGGTCCGCTATAACTGATCAGCCAGTTCGAAGCTTTTAGGGAGCAACGTAGCCCAGAAGCTCGTCGGTCGTCTGGCCTTCGCATTTTGCGTCTTTGCTGACGAAGTGGTCGTGCCCGGTGCTGCAGCGGTACAAGGCCATCAGGTTGACTCCTGAAACCGGTTGCGAGTATGCATAGCCATTCTTGCCGAGGGTTCGCTGCCCTTCGCACGCAATATCAAGCGATACAAAGTAGTCCTTTTGTCCGGCCTTACAGCCGTATAACGGCGACGTGGCTCCGCGGGCCGGAGTCGTATATAGGTGGCCTACAATTCCCTCTGATCGAAAGCCCGCATTCGGAGCAATCCAACCGGTTGTCACTTCATGCACACTTCCATTGAAATACCTGGTGAAGGGAAGGCTTCCGCTGACGGTCGGCACCCATTGCATAGGCATGAGGATCCAACTGGGGGGCAAAGCTGACGTACCTGCCGCGGCTGGAGTCGCATCCCAGCTCGGTTCCGGCCAAGAGATGGAGGTGTACATCTCAATTGTAGGATAAGACGCTACATTGATATTGCCATATAGGTCGCGCACAAAGCCGGCTATGAAGTTCGATTCGTAACTGGTGTTATTCGTGTCCAAGATCGCGAGTTGTTGCCAGGGCTTGGCTCCCGTGAGCAGCGCATCTTTTTCGATCTTGTAAAGTTCAACCCCGTATTGCCCCCGCTCTACGACCCCGCCGGTTGTTGAGGCCGGACGAATCGGGCGGTTAAAGACGGCATACCACTCGCCCGCCTTCGAATCGTAAGATATGTCTCCCCACACCTCTTGTGGATCGTCTGGATCCAAACCGGCGGTAGTTAACGTCCCATGCACTTCGAAGTGCACTCCGTCGGTTGAAAGCGCGGCTACGTGATGCAAAGCGGGATTGGTGTCCTCATAGAACATGGAGATCGCGGATTTATGATCGGCGTTGTAAAGGGCGGGCTGTCCAACCCCGTATCCGACCGTCGAGCTTGACGAGATAATCGGATGTGGATACTTGTTCCATTGGACACCGTCATTGGAAAATGCTACGCCGATCTTGTTATTACCCCCGCTACCCGCTATGCCGACGTAATACATCGCGTAGCGATAGGTTTGCCCGTCGCCCAAAGGGTTCTCGAAAACGCCGCCAATTACCTTTGGGTTACAAGTATACAGAGAGTCCCATGCGCCCGGCGTTTCCGCCAATACCAACACCGGGCCGAAGGACTCGTGGGTTGACGTGTTAACCGACTGGTAATAGATTGCATCCGCATTCTGAGAACCATCGGCCGGGTTGACTCCCTCGCTGCACCACCAGAACTGACGTATATTTCCCGTCTCGATAACCGAAGGCGAATAGTTGTATCTCCCTACGTTGCCGATCGCCCCGGGCGGCAGAGAAGACGGCGAACAAGCCGCCGTGGAAAACACGATACCGAATGCGGCGAACATCGCAATGCGCGAGAAAATTCGGTTCTGGCGAACGTTCATTCGAACATGTTCTCCGGCCCAAGAGCTTGGAAATGCGGAACTTCTTTTACGCAGCAGTAGCGCTATATTTTGCGCAAACCCAACCCTGGAAATAGGCGGAATTTTAACACAAAAACTTGTGCCCTCTCTCGTATGATTTGTGCAACATGCTGCGCTAGTGCGCAGGTCGTTCCGCTCAGACGCATGCAAAAAGAAGAGGACTTACATCCGTCGCGCAAACAATAAGATGCTTGGCCCGTTTGGATGTTGGGGATTGTCCTCGCCAACCTGAACTTCAAAACCGAGGCGTTTTACGTACTGCAACAGTCCATCTTTGGCGACCCAGCAACTGGTTGGCTCGCTGCCCCCACAAAACTTTGCTGTCCCACCCGACGACAGATAATGCTGTCTGTATACCTCCGCGGATTTGCCCTCGACAGTCTGAACAACCGGTTGGGAATCGAAGCGAAGCTTTTCGCGCATGATATCCCGGTCATAATAATGCGTCCACAGACCGAAGGCATCAGTCACCCGGGCGATTTCGTGCAACAACTTCAACGGCTCGAGCATGTGGTAGAGCACCCCGACAGCCAGGACAAAGTCGAAGCGACCTGGCGCGGCCATTTCCAGATAGGGTCGAAAATCTCCGTAGAGAAATTCAGACTTCAGATGGAGTGCATCTTTGACAATCAGACATTTCAGAAAAGCTCGCTGGTTGGCCTCGATGGCAATCACGTTTGCGCCAGCCCGCTCCATCATGTAAGTGTGGCCGCCTTCCAGCGGACCAAGTTCAAGTACGCGTCGTCCCGAATATGAACCCAGCTTCGTTTCCAACCATTTGATGCGAGCGTCATCGAAAAGCGGGGCGCTGCCGCTTTCAAATCCGGGCACTGCCGAACTCCACGCATCCTTGAAGATATCGAACGGAGTGGAAGGCGATGGGGCTTCGCGAGTGTACACATCACGAAACTGCGGAGACCGGCCCCATAATTTTCCGCCCAACTGCGCCATGCGACGAACCCCCGGCAACGTGGCCGCTGTCTTCATCGCCGCAGTCCGGTACTTGTTCCAGCTTCCCGGCATTGTGAAATGGCTCGTCCTTTCTTGGATGTTCGAGACTGCAAGTTCAGAAATCCAAGTAAGCAGAATAACATCCTATGCGTTTTCAATTGACCGCCGGCTGGCATAGCGGGATAATCTGTGCCGCTGGCATTGGTCGCCGAATTTCCCCAGGCGCTTCCGTCGCCATGCCGCCAGTCCCGCAGGTGTTATCTCGGAATTTAGGAGCAGTGGCAAACGGAAGTCTTTGCACGGGAGACGTTATGACCGGTCCACAAATCCTTGACGTTAGCGATTTTGCGATGTTGCGAAGCTGGGAGGAATGCCGGCCGAGGCAACTGGACTTATCAAAAGTTGCTGGAATCATCCTTGCATTTTGTTTTGTGACAGCGTCTGTTTCCTCCGCTCAGACATTCACCACTCTGTACAGTTTCACGTATGCTAACCCAGGCTTATCGGGCGTGATACAAGGCAGCGACGAGAACTTCTACGGGACGACAGAAGGTGGCTGGGGCCTCGGGGAGTGTGGAAGCAACGACGGCCTTCCGTGTGGCACGGTCTTCGCGATCACAGGCGGGGGAGCTCTGACCACGCTTTACACGTTCAACATCGCAAACGGCGCTGATCCTGCCGGCGGGGTGGTGCAGGGCGCCGACAGTAACCTTTACGGAACGACGACGGTTGGCGGCGCAGGCACTGGATGTATTTATATCGCAGACTGCGGCACGGTTTTTAAAATCACTCCTGAAGGCAGCTTGACGACCCTGTACAACTTCAGTGCTGGTTCTAACGGAGCTAACCCGGCCGCTGGCTTGGTGCAGGGCGCCGACGGAGACTTCTACGGGACAACCGCAGATGATGGCGGCACTGCTCCCTCCACGTTCTGTTGCGGCACGGTATTCAAAATTACCGCCTCCGGCACATTGACCACCCTTTATGACTTTAGTAACTTTAGTAGCCTCAACGGCTCAGCCCCCACTTCCGCTCTGGTGCAAGGGACCGATGGGAACTTCTACGGGACTACCAGCGGGGGTGGGGCGTATTCCAATGGCACAGTCTTCAGCATCACGCCCACAGGCACGCTAACTTCGCTCTATAGCTTTTGCGCCCAGAGCTATCCCTGCGCAGATGGCTTGAACCCTGGTGGCCTCGTGCAGGGCACTGACGGGAACTTCTACGGAACGACCTATAGCGGTGGGGTCGTCAGTTTCGGTGGCACGGTATTCAAAATTACTGCCACGGGTACATTCACCACCCTTTACAGTTTTTGCTCCCAGACCAACTGCACTGACGGCAGTAATCCGGTGGGCACATTGATTCAAGGCAGTGATGGCAATTTCTACGGGATGACGGCGTATGGCGGCACGGGTGTTTGCAACGCCGGCTGCGGCACAATTTTCAAGATTACCCCGTCCGGCAATTTGACCACTCTTTACAACTTTTGCTCCCAGACGAACTGCTCTGACGGGTCTTTGCCCAACGCCGGGTTGCTGCAAGCCGCCGACACAGTTTTCTATGGCACAACAACAAAAGGCGGCGCCAACAATGCCGGCACATTCTTCAGCTTGTCGGCGGGACTCAACGGAACCGCTGCGTCCTCTACCAGCTTAAGTCTGACACCCGCGAGCATTGTTGCGGGATCAAGCGGACCGGTCGTGATCACGGCTACGGTTTCTCCCGCATCGGCCGGCGGCACTCCCAGTGGAACGGTTGCGTTCTTTAACGGTTCAACTTATTTAGGAACGTCAGACATCACTGCTGGAGTGGCCACCTACGACTACGACCCAAGCAGCTTGTCGGCAAATACCTATCAGATCACCGCCGTGTATAGCGGAGACAGCACGTATGCTGTTTCCACATCCGCCGCGCAGGCCCTCGCAGTCGTAGTTGCATCCACAGCGAATCCGGACTATCAGTTGTCAGTCAATCCATCCGCTCTAAATATTACGGCGGGACAAAGCGGCAAAGCTGTGTTTACCGTCACGCCGGAAAACGGATTCGACACTCAGGTGAGTTTCAGCTGTAGCAGTTTGCCGGCAGGATCTACCTGTACCTTCGAGCCGGCGAATGTCACTCCGAACAATAGCAATCCGCTCACCAGCACGCTCACAATTACCACGACTGCCGCAAGCGCAATCATGCGTGAGCCGAAGCCATTTTCGCCGTGGCCGATTTGTGCATTCCTCATGCCGGGTGCAGGAATGCTCTTCGGAATGGGTACTCGGCGCCGACGTTCGCTCCGAGGCTCGCGATTTCTTAACGCGGCTAGTCTTTTGCTGATGATGTCGGCGCTTACTTCATGCGGTGGCAGCACCAAGACCACAGGCCTTACTACTCCACCTCAAACTAGCATTGTCACAGTCTCTGCTTCGACCAGCGGTACCGGCGCGATCAACCATACAGCAAACTTGACGATCACCATCACTCAGTGATGTGCAATACGCTCACGGAATTAGCGAGCGACTGAAACCGGCCGCCCAAGCGCGACCCGTTGAATCATCAGCCTAAAGAACGTCTCGCGCAGTTTTAATCAGCTTCGTTTGAACCAAACCCTCTACACAGAAGAAGCTGTCTGAATTCGAAAAAAATGTGAAGCTTCTGTAAACACATAGATAGAAAGCTCGAAAGAAAATGTCGATCAAGATCACACCGCCGCCTGAACGATTTTGCCGATGATTCTTTTAGCTACGGAAAGAATTTTGTTGCCTGTGAACGCAAAGAAGATGTCGGCGAGTATTCGAAATCGTCGGAAACTCCCAATAAATCAGGCGGGAATTGCGCAGGCAGAAATTTCGCACCAACAAACCTGCTAACGCGGAAACAGAAATCTTGGTGAGCGCGGAAGGATTCGAACCTTCGACCCATGCCTTAAAAGGGCATTGCTCTACCAACTGAGCTACGCGCCCTCACCGTTCTCCAGATAGTTTACCATTGGCTGAACGCGAAACTTTTTCTTCTGGGTGCGACAACGACGAAGAGAACAGCTTCAAAACTGAGAGCAGTGCAACTCGTGGGGGATAAAGGTTTGGCCAGGATGCCAATCGCATGACGCAAGTCTCGGGGACTCCGCACCTTATCGGTGTGGATGTGGGAGGCACCAAAGTAGCTGCCGGCCTGGTAAACGCTGCCGGCGAAATCACTTTTCAGACGCGAACTCCGATGGCGGCCAATGACGCAGCAGCGGGGTTAGCGGCCGTGATTTCGGCGATCGATGCGGTTCGTGCTTCCTCTTCTTCGGCGACAGACGGCCCGATTTCGGGTATTGGCATCTGCGCTCCCGGACCACTGGATCCGCGCAATGGCGTCGTCATCAATCCGCCGAATCTCCCAGGTTGGCGAAATTTTCCGCTCGCTGCCAAAATATCCAAGGTCTACAAAGTTCCGGTTCGTGTCGATAACGACGGGAACGCGGCCGCCTTAGCCGAAGCTTTATGGGGCGCCGGCCGCGGCTTTCGCAATGTCTTCTGTGCCACGATCGGGACCGGCATTGGCACAGGAATCATCTTCGACGGACGCATTTATCACGGCCGCACCGGCGCTGCCGCGGAAGGTGGTCACAACACAATCGACTATCGTGGCCCGCGCTGTGGATGTGGCAAGCTGGGCTGTATCGAAGCGCTGGCGTCCGGTCCGGCGATCGCTCGCAGGGCTGCGGAAAAACTCGCCAAGCCTGGCCAGTGCTCGAAAATACTTGATCTGGCCGCGGGTCAGCCGGATCGCATTACCAGCGAGATGGTCGGTAAGGCCTACGCCGCGGGCGATGCCTTGGCCAAAGAAGTCTTAGAGGAAACCGCAGGCCTGCTTGCCATATGGCTGGGAAATATCGTGGACTTACTCGAGCCCGACGTAATGATTATCGGCGGAGGCGCCGGCGCAATGTTGCAGCCCTTCTTTGATTTGATTCGGGAGCGGCTTCCCGAATGGTGCGTGAATTCGCATTGTCAGGACGTTCCCCTGGTCGCCGCCCACTATGGCGCCGATGCCGGTATCGCCGGAGGCGCGGCACTCTGCCGAAATTAAGTCTAGTTTCGCGATCCGAAATTCCCACCTGAGTTCAGCTTAAAGACGATCACGCTTGGTGAAACAGTTCGCAGAGCCGAAAGACCCCGTTCTCGCTGCTGGAAGTAGAAAAAGACTTCACGGCGGAATCACCTGCAAGCGCCTCAGCAACTCTTGTCTACAAATTTAAAGTAGATTTTTCCTTGAGCGACGATATACGCCAACGCCTCAGCAAAGCTGGAGCCGACGACAATCTGCTGGCTACAATTTCCGCTTCCCGGCGTCCGTTATAACCTGCGTCGTCCAGCGTGCGCCAGACTCCAACTGAGTTAAGCGTTGGTAGAGCGATGCTTCGCGGCACTGCTCTTTGCAGTGCGCGCCGCAAGATCTTCGAACGCAGGCACGGACTCGGGAGTGATCAGCTTCCTTTCAGGTGGCTGAACTCCGGTGCGAATCGCTTCAGTGAGCATCTCCAACGCCAGGTCCGCGATGGGACGTATATAAATTGTCGCCGCTAGCACTCCGCTTCGTACCCAGGCCTGCCCGGTCTTCGGCAAACCGTCGCATCCCGTGAATGGAATCTTCAGCCAGCGCTCACGATCACTTCCTGCAATCTCCTCAAAAGCTTTTCTCGCGCCTGCCGCCATGCTGTCGTCTTGCGCTCCCACCAGATCAATGCGTGTTTCTTGCGACGTGCGCAACCGCAACCACGAAGTAACCGCCCGGTGTGCGCTCTGTTCCGTCCAGTTCCCTCGCATCGTCTTCACCAGAATATTCTCAGGCTTGGTCCGGTTCATACCGGCGGTTCGCTCGTGAGCCGCGGAACTGTTCGCAGGACCCTCAATATATAAAATCGAACCGCCTTGCGGCAGTAACGCCGCAAATTGTCTACCTTGAATCTCTCCCACCTCGCCATGATCGGAACTGATGGAGAATACCGGCACCTGGCAACTCTGCCTCAGCTGGTGAACATAATCCGCTTCATGGTTCAGAACCACCCAGCCAATGTCCGCGGCCGTGGCGGCACGCGCCACTTGAGGAAACCCGGTTCCACCCGCGGGCTCGAACACAATCGCATCGGGACGCGTCGCAGCCGCCCCCTGAATATAGTGCAGCAACTGCTGGCTCTGCGTGACCGCGTCATTATTGGCATGGATGATCTTCAGGTCCACGACCAAACGCCGCGCAGCTTTTTCCGCCGCAGCCGCCTGCTCTTGCTGATAGTCGTTGTCGTCGTTGGTGAGAGAGACCAGGAAATTGAGTTTTTTCATCACCGTCCCAGCCTTCATCATAGTCAACTTTGACGCTCTCCGATGGTAACCGTAGTAACTTCGGATTTTGCCTTCGATAATTTCCGGATTGCGACTTAACAACAATTGGACGACCAGAAAATGTCACCATTTTAATTTTCGCCTTAAGACCTGCTCGATAGCGTAACTCCTTGTCGCGGATAGATTTCTGAACCATCACGACTGATAACCAATCGAATACCTCCGCCCAAAGGCGCAATTGCTTTATAGGCTGAGTTCTGCGGTAATCCAAAGCTGAGATGTTTCTCTAAATTTTCTATGGATACTCTCTCGCTGCGGAATTCGGAATCTGTTGAAGGCTTTGCGAATCTGCATGGGGCGCAGCTTTTCGTGCGCTCGCAATCCGTAGTTTCCCGCCGAGTCGCCGGCGAAACTTTGATCGTTCCCGTGCGCGGCAAAGTTGGAGATCTGGCTTCCATCTACAGCTTCAACCCAACCGGCTCTTTAATCTGGCAATCGCTCGAATCGCCCAAGGGCCTGGACGAATTGGTCAGCATCGTCGAGCAGGAATATGCAGTCGAACACGCTCAGGCGGGACAAGACGTGAAGCAGTTCTTGCACGACATGCTGGCGGTAGACCTGGTGCAAGTTCGTGAGCAGCTTCCGATGGCGGGATAAATCAGGGGGATCATGGAACAACTGAGTTACGGAGCATTCAGCGCTGACCTGCACCAGCGTCAATCCGGCAAGCGCGCGCCCATGCAAGTTTCCATCGAAGTCACCCGCCGCTGTCCGCTTGAATGCCAGCACTGCTACAACAATCTTCCCATGGGCGACCAAGCCGCCCGCAGCCGTGAAATGACCACCGAAGAGCATTTCAAAATGCTCGACGAACTGGTCGAGATGGGCTGCTTCTGGCTTCTCTACACTGGTGGTGAAATTTTCGCCCGCAAAGATTTTCTCGAAATTTACACCTACGCCAAGAAAAAAGGTTTCCTGATCACCCTCTTCACCAACGGCACGATGATTACGGAACAAATCGCAGACTATCTCGTCGAGTGGCCGCCATTCGCCATCGAGATCACGCTGTACGGCCGTACCCGCGAAACCTACGAAGCCCTCACTCAAATCCCCGGTTCCTACGACCGCTGCCTGCGCGGAATCAACCTTCTGCGTGAAAGGGGACTGCCGCTCAAGTTGAAAACGGTGGCCACCAGCATCAACAAACACGAAATCACCGCCATGCGGCAGTTCGCGGAAGAAGAGTTAGGCGTCGAGTTCAAGATGGATGGCCAGATCAATCCGCGGATCGATTGCTCGCAGAGTCCCCTCGCAGTGCGGCTTACGCCGGAGGAAGTAGTGGCACTCGATCTACACGCGCCGAAGGGACAAAGTGAATATCGGAGACTCGCGAAGCGCGATCTTGAAGGTCCGCCGAATCTGGCGCAAAACGACAGCGTGTATTTCTGCGGCGGTGGAATGAACGGGTTTGCCATCAATGCTTACGGCGAGATGGGAATTTGCGTGATCTCGCAGCAAGAGACATTCGACGTTCGGCAATCCGGTCTCAAAGAGGTCTGGGAACATTCTCTGCACGATGTCCGAACACGAAAACGTACGCGGGTGACAAAGTGCAGGGAGTGCCGCATTCAATCGCTGTGCGGGATGTGTCCGGCGAATGGAGAGATGGAAAACGGCGACCGTGAGAGCCCGGTGGCTTTTCTCTGCCAGGTCGCTCACTTGCGAGCGGTGGCGATCGGAGTTCAGGTTCCGTCCCACGGAGAGTGTGAATTTTGTGTTGGCGGAAGGGAACATGACGCGCTGCAGGAATCCGCACGCCGGATTCGTAGCAAAGAAATTGACGTAGAAAGCTGGGTAGGGACGCAACAAGCCTTTCCCATCTTGAACAATATGATCGTGTCCGGCGGCTGTGGCAGCTGCAGCAGCCATTGATCGAACGTAAAGAGGGGGCGCTGAGTGGATCATGAACCAGTGCAATCCGTCGCAAAGAAGTCATATGAGCCACCGCAATTGACGACGATCAGCCTTCGCCCGGAGGAGGCTGTCTTGGGGCATTGCAAAATCTCTGGCACGACGGGTCCAACTACCAATAGCTGCGCGGCACTCTTTTGCATGAGTCTCGGCTCATAAGGGTCGTGGAATACCAACTGTTAAGACGAGGGCGAGAGTGGTATTTGAGCCAGCGATTTCGAAATCGGGTAAGGACTCTTCCGCCGTCGCATGCAGCAACTCTTTCCGAGTTGGCGGGGTGTCTGTGCAACTCTGCGGAGATCGCAATCTCGATGTTTCGTTGGTTCCCTCACTGGAACCATTTGCCGTAGAAACGGGGGCTTCCGACATTTCTGTCGAGGTGACATGGATCTCGAAACTTCCCGATATGCCAGGTCGTCAGCTTTTTGATTCCGGTTCCCTCTGGCGGCTATACGAGTCCGGGTCTGGATTCCAATTCGATTTCACTACACCGCTTCTCGGAAAGCGGCCATATAAGAGGCTGCTCGTAGACCGCGGCTTTTGCCGGGCGACCATCCAGATGAGTAGCGAATGTTTTGAAGGCAATGCTTACTCAGCTGAACCCCTTGAATATCCCCTCGACGAGCTCCTCATTATGCACCGCCTCACGCAGGAGCCCGCAATCGAACTCCACGGCGTCGGCATCGTAGGCCCCAACGGCGCGAACAACTTATTCGTCGGTCACTCCGGAGCAGGGAAGAGCACCACCGCCCGGCTCTGGACCTCGCTCCACGAAGTGGACATCCTCAGCGACGACCGCATCATCGTCCGCGAACACCCGGCTGCTGAAGATAAAATCGGCGCAGAAAAATCTCACGAAGGTAACCGCTCAGCGGACCCCGCTCAGATCTACATGTACGGCACTCCCTGGCATGGCGAAGCGCACTTCGCGCTCCCGCAGCGCGCTCCGCTGCAAAGAATTTTTGTTCTCGAACACGGACACGGTAACGTCCTCACTCGCCTCTCACGCAGCCAAATGGTCGTCGAACTTTTCGCACGCGCCTTCGTCCCCTTTCACCGCCACGAATACGTGGACCACGCCCTGAGCTTCCTGGAGAGCGTTGCCGATTCCGTCCCCTGCTATCGCTACTCCTTCGAGCCCGACCCACGCGCCGTAGAAAAGATTCTTCAATTCAATGACTGAAAGTGAGTCCGATTCAGAGAGGTTCGAGGCCCTCAGCCGCGAGCTCCTGGGTAACGGATTTACCGTGCGCTTCGAGGCGCGCGGCGCCAGTATGTCCCCCTGTATCCGTGACCGCGAGATTGTGCATGTTACTCCCGTAATCGTGAGCAAATTACGGAAGGGCGATATTGTACTTACGAAAGGTCATAGCGGCTTCCGGGTTCACCGCCTCGTGCTTGTCGATCATGATAAGAATTTTTTCATTACTCGAGGCGATTGCGGACAACAAGACGATCCTCCGGTACGCGCCGACCAAATCCTGGGCATTGTTCTCGCCAAAGAAGTGAGGCTTGGAACGAAAATCGTGACGGCGAACTTAAACGGTTTCACCGGCAAATTGTTGCAGGGTGCGGCACGCGCGCAGTATCTCGCAGGCAAGCTCCTGAAGACAATTCGCCGACAACGCGGAAACAGCTCCAGTCTGATTGGCGCAGTCATTTTTTCTGCTGCTCTCCTCTTAGTGCCACATTCTCGCGCCCAGGTTTTGATCGATACCAGTCCCAGTACGAATGCTACGGCCGACCTCACCGGCGCCGGCACCAAGACGCTCACTTTCAGTCACACTACGTCGACCACGACAAATCGCGTTCTGCTGGTTGGCGTTTCCATGAACATTTCAAACAGCACCGCGACTGCCGTCACCGGTATTACTTACAACGGAGTAGCCCTCACGTTGCTGGGTGCGCACAACGATGCTGAAGATACACGCCGCGTAGAGCAGTGGTATTTGCTCAATCCCGCCTCCGGCACCAACTCGATTATTGTTTCCGTCAATATTCCTTCGGCTGCGACCGTAGGCGTAGCGGCCGGAGCGACCGTCTTCACCGGCGTCGATCAGACCGTTCCTCTCGGTTCGTTCGTCGCGAGCGATGGCGCTGCCGCGGCTTACTCCGAACTTAATGTTCCGAGCGTTGTCAATGGCATGGTCTTTGACACGCTTGCAGTAGGAATGGGAGCGATCACGGTCCCTGGTCCACAGGTTGCGCAGTGGAACGTAACCTCCGGAGGGACGACTCCAAATGCAAGTCAGGATATCGCCAGCTCGGCCAGCAGCAGAACCGGCGCGCCCAGCGTGCCAGTTTCGGAAAGTTTCGCCGAAACTCTCAACCTCACGTCGGCTGTGCCCGACGCTTCCACCTTCAATCTCACATCGGTTGCGCCCTCTACAACTACATTCAATCTGACATCTGTTACGCCCACCAACGTGGTATTGACACTCACCGCCGTTGCGAATGCAGCAGGCGGCCACACCGTCTACACGGGAACGATCACAGGTGGCGCTGGCAATGCATACGTCGGAGACACGGTGGTCATAGCAGGTTTCACAGGCTTCGCAGGTATCGAGGACAATGGAACGTTCACCTGCACAGCGTCTACTGGGACCACAATAACGCTCAACAATGCTAACGGGTTTGCCTCAACCCACGGTGCAACGGCAACCGTGACAGTGAGCACCGTTTACACAGGAACCATCACCGGGGGTGCCGGAGACGTATTCGCCGGCGACAACGTTACGGTGGCCGGCTTCAAGACCGCCGCTAATAACGGAACATTCGTAGCCAGCGCATCCACCGCGACCACGCTAACCCTCAGCAACAAGGCCAGCGTTTCCGAAACGGACCCGGGAACGGCAAAGATCACGACCGCCGTCTACACCGGAACGATCACGGGCGGTGCCGGCAACGCATTTCTCGATGACAACGTTGTCATCTCGGGATTCACGAACGCCGCCAACAATGGAACATTCGTAGCCATTGGATCCTCGGCGACCACATTGACACTGAACAATACTGCCGCGGTTGCGGAAACCGATCCTGCAACTGCAGCGGTCGCGACCGGCTCAAGCACCAGCACCGTCTATACGGGAACCATCACCGGCGGCACCGGAAATGGTTTTGCCGGAGACAGCTTTGCTATCGCGGGATTCACCAACGCCGGCAACAACGGCACATTTACTTGCACCGCTTCCACCGCGACTACTCTGACGTGCAGCAACACCGCCGGAGTTTCGGAAACAAATGCCGGAACCGCGGCCACCAACAGCACGCTCAATTGGTCGGAAGGCGCTGTGTCCATAAATCCGACCACTGCAGACATCGCAGTCACCACCACCGTTGACAGTGCCGTTTTTCTCGGAGCGTCGACTACCTACAACATCACCGTTACCAACAACGGCACCTCAGCCGCAAATGCCGTCAAACTGACTGACACGCTGGCCGCCGGCATGACGCTGGTTTCCACCACTCCCAGCGCCGGCACAACCTGCACCGGAACCGGCCCAATTATTTGCACTCTTCCGACTCCCTTTGCCAGCGGAGCGACTGCCACGATCGTCGTGGTGGAGACAGCCAGCGCTGCCGGTTCGTACGCGAATAGCGCAACCGTCACCGATTCCGGCACGCCGCCTGATCCCAACACCGGCAACAATACTTACGTCGCTGTTGCCACCGTGCAATCAATTTCCTGTGCCGCCGTTTCGCAGGCCATCAGCGGAACCAATCTCACGAACGTACTCAACACCTACTATCCTGGAACCGCCAGCGTCGCCGCGGGCGCAACTTCCATCCCTGTGGGTGCAGCAACCGGCGCCGGCGGTGCGATCGCTGCAGGGAATTTGCTGCTGATCATCCAGATGCAGGATGCCAGCATCAACGACTCAAATACAGTCGCTTACGGAAACGGGTACACCGGTCAGGGATTCACAACACTCAACAGCGCCGGCGACTACGAGTTCGTCACCGCGCAAAACGCTGTTCCCGCCACGGGTGGTTCCGTAACCATCACCGGCGCCGGCACTGGCGGCGGAACGGTCTTTGCCTATCACTCCGCCGCATGGTCGGCCACAGCTGGCCAGAGCACCTACCAGGTGATTGTGGTGCCGCAATATTCCACGGCGTCGTTCAGCGCATCAGCCGCGCCCACCGCTCTCGCATGGAATGGCTCAACCGGTGGCGTGCTCGTACTTGATACTTCGGGAGTTTTAAATCTGAACGGTGCCACGCTCTCTGTCGACGGCAAAGGCTTTCGCGGCGGCGCGGGTATGCAATTAACCGGCGGGGCCGGCGCAGCTACAGATTATCGAGCGCCCGCTCCCGCCACCTATACCGGAGCCGCCGGTGGCGAGGCTGGATATGACGCCAACAAAGGGGAAGGAATCGCTGGAACCCCGCTTTGGGTGGAGTCAGGTGGTACTTTCCTCAAGACGAATAGCGACTATCCCAGCGGCACCGCGGGTACTGACGGCAGCATGGCCCGCGGAGCACCCGGCAATGCAGGCGCCGGTGGCACCGATTCGGATCCCGCAGCCAACGATCAAAACGCTGGCGGCGGCGGTGGTAGCAACGGCGGTGCCGGAGGTTTTGGTGGCGACTCCTGGAACACAAATCTCAGTGGAGGCGGCGAGGGCGGCACAGTTTTTCCCGTAACCATCAATCGCGTAGCCATGGGCGGCGGCGGCGGCGCAGGCACGCGTAACAATTCTGACGGCGACAATCAGGCCAGCGGTGGCGCTGCGGGAGGCGGCATCATCATCATTCGCACCTACGGGCTCAGCGGCACGGGAACCCTCACTGCCAACGGCGCTGCCGCCTATAACCTCACCGCCAATGACGCCGGTGGCGGCGGCGGAGCCGGCGGCACGATCGTTG
This sequence comes from Candidatus Sulfotelmatobacter sp., assembly GCA_049589695.1. Taxonomy (GTDB): domain Bacteria; phylum Acidobacteriota; class Terriglobia; order Terriglobales; family Acidobacteriaceae; genus Sulfotelmatobacter. The sequence goes on from JBAWBG010000109.1 coordinate 36,482, forward strand.
TTCTTTCCGCCAACGGCGGCGAGAGCGGTCTCACGCTGCAAGCCAACGGTGGAAGCGGCGGTAACGCCTGGGAGACCGAATCCTATACCCTCGCGAATCGTCACGGCCCTGGCGGTGGTGGTGGCGGTGGTGTAGTTCTTACTTCTGGCGCCCCGGCGAGTATGAGCCTGAATGGGGGAGCCAGCGGCCTCACCGAAGATCCCGGCGTCCCCTACGGAGCCACGCCCGGTACCGCAGGCACCAGCGTAACGAACGTTTCTATTACCCAGACTTCCGGCACGCAGTCCGGCGCGCAATGCACTCCCGACATGACGCTCGGCAAGAGCCATGTCGGCAACTTCACCCGAGGTTCCACCGCCAGCTATACCATCCCGGTCGAAAACTTGAGCCCGTACGGCCCGACCAACGGCACTGTAACCGTGAACGATACCATGCCCGTCGGGCTCACTCCGACCAGCGCCGCCGGTACTGGATGGGCTTGCTCCATCGCTTCGCAGACTGTGAGCTGCGTCACCTCCGCGGTTCTGGGGGCAAATAGTTTTTATCCTTCGATCACCGTCAACGCGAATGTCTTGCAGACCGCTCCTTCCATCGAAACCAATACGGCGTTGGTAGGCGGCGGCGGTGAAGTAAACCTAGCGAATGACAGCGCTACCGACGTAGCCAACGTAATCTCAACCGCCGACCTCAGCATCGCCAACGCCGCATCGCCTGATCCCGTGGCCGCCGGCAGCAACATTACTTATACGCAGGTGGTCACCAATAACGGTCCCAGCGCCGCCGACAACGCCACCATGGTGGAAGCCG
>JBAWBG010000110.1:0-2014 GCA_049589695.1 Candidatus Sulfotelmatobacter sp.
ACGCCGAAACCAGGAAAACCCTTCACCGAAGCAACTGATCCGGTCATGATAATCGATCCGCCATCGTTGAACAGTGGCAACGCCTTCTGAACCGTAAACAGCGTTCCGCGCGTATTCAGGCCGAAGGTCGCATCGAAGTGCTTCTCGGTAATCTCGCCCAGTGGGACGGCTTCGCCCATGCCAGCGCTCGCGAACAAGACGTCGATCTTGCCCTTTTCGCGCTTAACCGTATCGAACAGACGGTCGAGGTCGTCGAGATTTGCCGCGTCACCGCGTACGCCGGTCACGTTCTGGCCAATCAGCTTGACGGCCTCATCGATCTGCTCCTGCCTCCTACCCGTGATGAAAACGTAGGCGCCTTCTTCAACGAAGCGTTTGGCGCTCGCCAGCGCCATGCCGCTTGATCCACCCGTGATGACTGCAACTTTTCCTTCAAGCTTTCCCATAATTACTCCCTTCGGTAGATGTGTGGCACTGACTACAATAGAGTAGAGTTCTTTGGCGGTGGACGAGAACTGCTCGGGAGTCCTAATCTTTTGTCTATTCGTCCAAAAGAGAGAGGCTAAGTTGGATTCGATAACAGACATCTTTAGAACAATGCGCGTAACCGCTTTCGGTCTGCACAGGCTCGAAGCCACAGCCCCGTGGGGGGTAAAACAGGAAAACCAGACCGAAGAAAAAGTCACGCCTTCCGACAAAAAGACGTCACGCACAGATTTGGCGCACTTCGCCATGCTTTCGCGCGGCAACTGCTGGCTGAGTGTGGAAGGGATTGCGGAGCCGATTCCCCTCACCGGTGGTGATTGCTTTTTACTGGCTAAGGGGACTTCGATTGTTTTGCGCGACAGCCCGCGAACACGTCCGAGGTGGAGCTTCCGCGAGATCGGGGCCAAGGCCAACGGCAATATCGCTCGTTGTGGCGGCGGTGGCGCACCTACGACAATCGTCTGTGGATCCTTGAGTTTCGATCCTGCCAGCCTGAAGCCGATCACTCAGTTATTGCCGAGCTTCATTTTGATGAAGGCCGATCAGGCACGCACGCTTGCTCTTCACACCACAGTGCAGGCGCTCGCGTCAGAGATGGAAGAACAGGCGCCGGGATCTGAAGTCGTCGCGAGTCGGCTGGCCGAGGTTCTGTTTATCCAGGTACTCCGGGCGCATATCGCGTCGGGACCGGAACGCAACAAAGGATGGCTTCGTGCAATTTTCGATCCTCAAATAGGCGCTGCTCTGAGTGCCATTCACGACAGAGTGAATACACCCTGGACGGTCGTATCCCTGGCCGAAGCGGCGGGCATGTCTCGCTCCGCATTTGCAGCACGTTTCAAAGAGCTACTGGGACAAACGCCGCTGGAATACGTAACCGAGTGGCGGATGCAGAAGGGGATACAGCTACTTGAACGGCGTGACAAAAAGCTCCCAGAAGTCGCTCGATTGGTCGGTTACGAGTCCGACGCCGCATTCAGTAAAGCGTTCAAGCGAGTTGTTGGGGCTAATCCTGGTGAATACCTCAGACGTGGTTTGAAGGACCCAAAATCGACCGAAGCAGACCACGATCAGTCCCGATAAACGCGCTTGTGTTGACTGGTCAGGGGTTCACTGTGCACGTTCCCTTATCCGAGATCTTGATTGACAACCTTCCATTCGCCGGGATTGTGAATTAGATATAAAACTCCAAAATACACCCAGACGAAGGCGAGAAGGCCGGTTATTGCCATCGCGGCTATTTGAGTTGCTCGACTTCCTTCCGGTTTATCTATTGTGTGTTCATCTTTCATATAAAAAGTGATCCTCATTCTTGCGGTTGAAATGGTTGAATCGTTCTGCAATAAGTCGGCTCATGTACGCGACTGAAATCAACGCTATGGTCGGGACGGCCCCCGGGCTCAGGCCGGTCCCAACCAGTTGACGGCGGCATCGCAGCCGTTCAAACGGAATGGCCTTTCGCCTTGACGGCCTGCTGAGCAGCCGCGAATACATCGCGTGCGGACGTCGTACCCGCTACGTGCTCCGT
>JBAWBG010000111.1:0-5422 GCA_049589695.1 Candidatus Sulfotelmatobacter sp.
CGACATTGCGAATCCGCAGTTCGGATCGATTGTTCGGACCGTGGCTACGCCGACCAGCATCTTCGGGTCATTCCTGGGTGCCGACGCTTCGCCTCGCTCGCTGCAAATCAAGGGCGAGATCACCTTCTAGTCCCGTTGTCCTGCTGTATTGTTCGCGGCCCGGTTCTCCCGGGCCGTTTTTTTTGTAATGAACTGTTACTTCAGTACCGCCTCCTTCATGCCATTTCTCTCGACACTATTACTCAGTACGATCAATCTGCCCGAATCTATCGAGCACCCATGTCTTAAGAGTAGGTCTTAAGAATAGAAGGCGTAGATCAATGATTACGAAGTCCCCAGAGAATGTGAGCAGGCGAGATTCCGATCGGCACATCATCTTCAAGCCCGAACCGCGCCATTATCACCCCATCAAGCCGGTAGCAGTTCCGGAAGGCGGCGCCACAATATTTTTTGTCCTGGCCGCCCTAACGGCGATGGGATGGGCGGTATGCAAACGCCACGGAGCGCGACTCGCTCAAAGCCCGGTTGCGCGCGGATGACCGCTCGACGGTAGTCATTAGAAATCTCCAAAGGTCGCTTCCCGTTGGTGATCTGGTTGTCTGCTGGCACGCGGGATAGAGTCCGGCCAAGGACTCTCCCTTTGAGCGTCCTCTTGAACGCTTTTCAAGAGGTGATGGATGTTTATCCCCCTGCCCGGCCCGCCGCACAAAAGGTGGGTGCGGCGAATTACTTTGCAGCAGTGCGCGGCCCTCATTATCTTCCTGACTTGGCTTCTGGTACTCAATGCTTGTTCCGGATTTTCCGCTCCCGCCAGCGGCAGTACTCCGCCGGTAACTAATTCAAGTGCTGCACTCACGATTTCCAATGCGCTTCCTTCCGCCACCGTTGGCGCGGCTTACAGTGCTAGCCTCAGCGTAAGTGGCGGGACCGCGCCCTACCTCTTCTCGCTCGCCTCCGGCCAACTGCCCACCAGCTTGCTGCTCAACGCAAATAAGGGAACTTTTTCCGGGACACCGAGCACCGCCGGAGCTTTCAGTTTTGTGGTTTCGGTTACAGATGCGAAGGGAGTATCAAAGCAGCAATCCCTGCACATCACGGTCGCGAACACTCCGATTTCAAACCCTGGAAACACCTTCTCCAACCTGCAACAAAGCGCTGGCTGGGGAGAGTACGGACAGGGTCCGCCAAGTTTCATCGATTGCTCGCCCTCGCCTTGTGACGGCATCTCCTACACCATGACCGAGGGAATCAAGTCTCCGTCCATGAGTGGATCGGCAACAGAATATGACTTGGGTGGAACTGCCGTTTATTCCGACGCACTTTTTAACAACCACTTGATCGGCGCATTCTCTTCGCAAGGCATGCCTGACACGAGTCAGACACTGGTTCCCACTTATCACAGCTTTACTTACGACGTGTATTTTTATGGAACCAATCTTGAACTCTCGCAGGCCGTCGAGTTCGATATCAACCAGTTCTTCGACAATCTCGGTTTCATCTGGGGCCACGAGTGCCGCATTGCTGGCGGCCACGAGTGGGATGTCTGGAATAACGTAACTGCCCACTGGACTCCGACAGGCATCGCTTGTCACCCGCTTGATAATTCCTGGAACCACTTGACCATTAAGGTCCAGCGCAGTTCCAGCAATCAACTGCTTTACCAGTCCATCACGTTGAATGGCGTAACCAATACCCTCAACCAGTACTACGATCCCGGTACAGCGGTGAATTGGTATGGCGTGACCATCAACTATCAGATGGATGGAAACTATCAACAGGCGCCCTACACGGTCTATCTGGACAATCTTACTTTTACTTACGAGTGAGATCTTTTCTTCGGCTGGAATCGGAGAGAAAAAAAGCGCCGGAAAAATTTCCGGCGCTGAGAGGCTCGCGAGATGCGGTCAAGCGAGTCTGTAAAATCCAAATAGCTTATTTGCTCTCCGCGATGGGGCTTGCACCCAAGTCGCGGCGGCCATTTACTGCGGTACGTGCCGCGCGAGTGGCGGGCATATTGGCGGCAGCCGCTCCATAGCGCTCGAGCAACAGCGGCGCCATCGTGTTCTCCGCTTCCTTCACGAAGATCATCTGCGCTTCGGCCGCCATATCGACGCGGACAAAGTCTCCGAGCTTTACCTGGCCAGTCGCAACCAGGTTGGCCAGGGGGAATACCAGATGGCGCTCGATCGCCCTCTTCAGATGACGCGCTCCATATCGCGGATCAGTCCCTTCTTTGAGCAGGAACTGTTTCACTCCTGCAGTGCAATTGAAGACAAATTGGTTGGCCCCGGCAGCCATGAGAACGCGCTGCTGCACCATACCAAGTTCGATCTCAAGAATCTGAGCTAGATGCTCATCCCGCAGTGTCTTGAAGACGACCGTCTTGTCGATGCGGTTCATGAACTCCGGAGTGAACTTCCGCCGCGCTGCTTCCACGGCCGTCCGCTGAATCTTATCGTCAAAATTGTTGTCGACTTCCACCGCCTTCGGCGCGAAGCCGAAGCCGCCGTCGACCAGGTTCGTCATCTCGCTGGCGCCCAGGTTCGAGGTCAGGATAATGATGCACTGCGATAAGTCAACCCGGCGATTGTCGCCCAGCGTGAGCGTCGCCTTGTCCAGAATCCCCAGCAACAATTGCCAGAGCGAGTCCGAAGCTTTTTCGATTTCGTCAAACAATAGAATCGAGAGCTTCAGCTTTTCCGTGAACCACTGGTTCAACGCTTCCTGCGTCAGTAAGGGATGCGTTTCCCGATGTCCCAAGTATCCGGGAGGCGAACCGATGAGCTTCGCGATCTCATGCGAATGCTGAAACTCGGCGCAGTCGATCTTGATGCAAGCGCGCGAATCGCCGAACAAGGCCTCCGCCATCGCTTCCACCACGCGAGTCTTTCCCGACCCCGTCGGCCCCAGAAAAAGCAGGTTGCCCACCGGACGTCCCGGCGCATTTAAACCCGCCAGAAACATCTGGTAAATCTCAGCTACTTTTTCGACGGCCTGGTCCTGCCCCACGATCTTGCGGCGCAAGGCGGTTTCAAATTCTCCAGCATCGTTGCTGCGGCGGTTGGGATCGAGCACGGTGGCGAGATTCGTTCTCATAATTGAATGATCCGGCTTGCACCGGAAATCTGGTTCCTTTTCCAGGCCGTAAGCTCGGCCCTTTGCCTGCGTTGCCGAGGATTCTCCGGGCCTTTCTTCGCGACTCCCCAGTTCCTTAAGATGACAAAATTTGTCATTTGGAAACCGTTGCTCGCCAGCCCCGGTAGTGCATCCCGGCACTCCCAAATAAGCAAGCCGCTGGCCACGGTTAGGCGATCACTTGTGGAAACAAAAACTCTCGATTGGCAGGAGTTACGGGCCCAGCCACGAGATTAGAACAGAGGCCGGTAAAAAGTGAAAGAGCCGCAAGGGAAATAATTTGCGCACAATGGAAGGGACTGTCCCGGTCTTAGTCTTAACCTGGATGTCTTACCCCGTTTTCCCCGTGTCTTCTGTGTTCAAGCTTCTCGCCTCCATGCCACCAACGGGGAGATGACCGCTAGTAACTAGCGACTCGATTGCCTGCGGGATAGCATCGCGATCAGGCCGTTCTCGGAGGCTACTTTGCGCCGCTCGTCGATTCTCACAATCTCTGCGTTGTCGTGTGTTCTTTTTGGTCTGGCTGCGGTTCGGCTCAGCTCACACTCTTCTTTTGCGGAGGCTGCCCAATCCCCGGCCGCGCAAGCGCCACAAGCTGCGCATCTGGAACCAGTCAGCACAGCCGTGCCCGCCCTGAAGCCAGCGGACATTCCGCTGCCGCAGCCCGCTTCGTCCACTTCAAAGTTGCTCTACACCGCGAAGCGCGGAGACTCTATTCCGGCACTTGCCCGCCAATATTTAAAGAACACATCGTACCTGACGTCATCGGAACTGGCGGACGCCATCCGCAACCTGAACGGCAATCGCGCCGGCAACATTCTCAAAGCCGGGGAGCAAATCACCATCCCAGGAATTCTGCCCGCGCCTATCGTCGAAAAAACTGTTCCCGTCGCTAAGGATTTCGAAGTCCGCGCCATCTACCTCACTGGCATCATGGCCGCCAGCGACCATGGGATCCGCATCATCCGCCATTGGCGCGAGGTTGGCGGCAACGCTGTGGTTTTCGACATCAAAGATTCCGATGGCAGCGTCACCATTCCCTTCGAGCATCCGCTGCTCGGCAAGCACCAGGTTTACATCCACGACCTGCCCAAGTTCGTCCACTTCCTGCATTCCGAAAACATGCACGCCATCGCCCGCATCGCCATGTTCCGCGATGAGCGCATGGTGGTTCAGCATCCCGAGCTCGCTGTGCAATCGAAGAAGACGAAACAGCCGTGGCGGGAAAATGGCAAGCTAGTCTGGACCGATCCTTCTCAACCCAAAGTGCAGGATTTCGACATCGCCCTCGCCAAATTCGTCGCGCAATCCGGGGCGGATGAGATTCAATTCGACTACGTCCGTTTCCCCGCCGAAGGCGACCAAAAAGACGCCAGCTTCCTCTACCAGACCGAGCACGCAAAATGGCAGCGCTCCGACGTGATCACCGACTTTCTCAAGCGAGCCTACGCAGCACTCCATCCCACCGGAGTGCTGCTCTCCCTCGATGTTTTCGGCGTGATGGCTTGGGAGCGCTCCGTCGATCTCTCTCACACCGGACAAGACATCGTCGGCATGGCGAAATACTGCGACGTGCTCTCGCCTATGATTTACCCGTCGCACTTCTTCGGCATGGACAAAATCGAGCATCCCGGCGACGCCCCCGAGCACTTCATCGGCGAATCCATGCAACGCTTCGAGCTGATCACAAAAGGTAGCGGAGTCGTCATCCGCCCCTGGCTGCAAGCCTTCCGCTGGCGCACCAAGACCTACTCGCCCGAGTACATCAAAGTGCAAGTCGCCACTGCCAAAGAAAAAGGTGGCATCGGATTTTTATTCTGGAATGCCGCGAATGACTACTCGAAGCCCTACGAAGCCATGCCCGAAATGAAAGCCGCGGACCTGAAGGAAGGAAAAGAAAAAGCAAAATATTTCCGCGGCGACGAACTCCCCGCCGTCGCCGTAAAAGCCGCTTTGTTGCCAGCGACGCTGCCAACGGTTACCTCTGCGCAAGCCGTCACCCACTAGAATCATGTCATTCCGAACCGGGCGCCAACCCCGGGGAGGAATCCGCTTTGCCCGTCGACATCTACTTACGCGCCCGCAACTTCTCCAACCTCTTCGCAGCCGCTGACAGGGTCTCCTGACGCTTGCAGAAGGCAAACCTCACCTGGCGCGCCCCATCTCTCGCATCATGATAAAAACTCGACCCCGGCACTGCCGCCACGCCAATCTCTCTCACCAGATATTTCGTGAACGAGACATCATCCTCAAATCCAAACGCAGAAATATCCGTCATCACGTAATA
>JBAWBG010000112.1:0-3979 GCA_049589695.1 Candidatus Sulfotelmatobacter sp.
TTATTTAATCTCAGGAAACTTCCAAATTTCGGGAAAAAATTTCTTGTTGATTATCAACCAACCTCGCGCACCTTGCATGTTGAAAAACTTACTGGCACTTTCACTGGCACGGAAGCAACAGACAGGGTGAAAAGACTGGACATTACCGGTCAGATCATGTTGCTAATGCGTTGAAAACACACGAGTTTCCATTATTTGAAGACCGGGACGATCACCGGACCGCATGCGCTTCCAACGAATCATCGACAACAGATTCGGTGATCTTACTTGGGCTGTGGCACGATCCTCAAATAGGGCTTCGGCGACTTCCAGCCTCCGGGATATTTCTGTTGCGCTTCCTCGTTCGATACGTTGCTGCCGATAATGACATCATCACCCGGTTTCCAATTCACCGGTGTAGCCACTTTATGTTTCGCAGTGAGCTGCATCGAGTCGATGACGCGCAGAATTTCGTCGAAGTTGCGGCCCGTGCTCATGGGATAGCTAAGCTGCAGTTTGATCTTTTTGTCGGGGCCGACCACGAAGACGGTTCGCACAGTGGCGTTGTCCGCAGCGGTGCGCCCTTCGAAGGTGTTGCCGCTCTCTGCCGGCAACATGCCGTAAAGCTTCGCAATTTTGAGTTGCGGATCGCCAATCATCGGGTAATTCACTTTCGCGCCTTGCGTCTCCTCGATATCCGCCGCCCATTTACCGTGACTGCTAACGGGGTCAACGCTGAGGCCGATGATTTTCGTATTGCGCTTGGCGAACTCGGGCTGCAACCGCGCCATATAGCCAAGTTCGGTGGTGCACACGGGAGTAAAGTCTTTGGGGTGGGAAAACAGAATCGCCCAGCCGTCGCCGATCCATTGGTGAAAGTCGATGGTACCCTGCGTAGTCTCGGCGGTGAAATTCGGTGCGGTATCGTTGATGCGGGGAATTCTATTGGTCTCAGTTAAGGTCTCTGTGCTCATCTTTCTCACCTCGGGGATTTACATTCTTAAAATTGCCGTCCGAATCTCTTGAACGTTCGTTTGAAATCTTGGATGAAAAACAAAACCCACCCGATTCGTTGGGTGGGTAGGAAACTATTATTGCCCGCTCCCTTACCCACACGACTGCGAACACATGCAACAGCATGAGGCGCTAGTGTGGGAAGGACAAAACACGTACTTAGAATAGAAGTCCGCGCGGACCGTGTCAACTCTCAGCGGCTGCACTCTCAACGGCTGCACGCCGGTTCTTTCAGAGTTTCTTGCATCGCAACATCCTGGCCGGCATCTGTTTTCTTGCATCATCTTTTTCTCTTGCGCGACAAGGTTGCAGTCACGGCAACGATTCCACATGAGGGCACAGCGATGATCAATACCAGACGGCGTCTGGCGATGGCGCAGTGGGATGTTTTCTCTTCTCGAAAGCTGGAAGGGAATTCTTTGGCAGTTTTTTTCGACGGCACCGGTCTGACGGACATCGAGATGCAGGTGATCGCTCGCGAAATGAACCTTTCGGAAACGACTTTCATCCTGCCGCGCGACGCCGCTAAGGAACGCGAACAAGGGATTCGCGTGCGTATCTTCACCGTGCAGGAAGAACTGCCGTTTGCGGGGCATCCCACGCTAGGAACCGCTTTTGCTTTGCGCGGCGAGAGCGGCGTGCCGCAGGTGACGCTGGAGTTGAACGTCGGTAAAGTGCCGGTGCATTTTGAAGACACCGGCGGGCAGGCAGCTTTCGGCGAGATGACACAGATCGATCCCACGTTCTTGACGAAGAATGATCGCGAAGCGATTGCACGGGCGACAGGATTGAGTGTGCAGAATTTCGATGACTCGCTGCCTATTGAGACAGTTTCGACCGGTGTTCCGTTCACCGTAACACCGCTCAAATCGCTTAGTGTAATTCAAAATTTGCAGGTTGACTCCGCGGGCGCTGCAGCATATCTCGCAAAATCTTCCGGCAAGTTTTTCTATTTCGTGACGCGTGAGACCATAGATCGCAGTGCCCGTCTGCATGCTCGCATGCTGTTTTACAACGGCGAAGACCCCGCCACCGGCTCGGCTGCGGGCTGTGCCGCGGCATGGATGGTGGCGCACGGCGTGGCCCAGTCCGACGAACGCGTGATGATCGAACAGGGTGTGGAGATGAAGCGTCCCAGCCAGATTTTTGTGCGTGCGGCGCGGCGCGATAACCGCATAGTTAACGTGCGCGTCGGAGGGCACTCGGTTGAAATCATGCGCGGAGAAGTTTTCCTCTAGTCGAGCCCGCGCAAGCATCTGAAATTCATGAATTTCAAACGCAACAAAAAATGTCAATAGCCAGAAGCTGCCATTTGCTTTGGCGGTACTTTACAGTGCTCATCATTGCCGTTAGCATCACTTCGCTCTTCCATCCTTCACGAACAGAGAAATTTCCGTTTGGCTCCCGGTTGCAACCGGGGCCTCGGAACAGGCGGTGAATGAAACCCAAGCGCACGATTTTGTGTGTTGACGATAACGAACAATCGCTTTCCCACCGCAAAATCATGCTGGAGACTCGCGGCTATCGTGTAGCCAGTTTTTCCCGCGGCGAACCCGCCCTGGAACGCTTCAAACAGGGAGATATCGACCTGGTGGTTACAGACATGGCAATGCCGGGGATGGACGGCCCGCAGTTGATCGCTGCGATAAAGACGATATCGCCGCAAGTTCCGACGATCCTTATTTCGAGCAAAGTCCGCGTCTACGACCATGACTCTCAAGCGGATGTGTTCCTCGCCAGAGGAATGTATGCGCCAGCCGATCTTCTGGAGCGGATCCGTCTGCTGCTGGTGCGCAAGCGCGGGCCAAAGCGAATGCAGCGCTCCACGTCGCAGACACGGCAGATTGGTGTTGCCTGACGCCACTCAGGACCGCCGAAGCATTTCTCGAATCGAATATGCAAAGACGGCCGCGAAAAATTCTTTTGATTCCTTTCTATTTTCGGCGGAGTCTGCGCGCTCGGCGGTTGTTGGACGCGCTCGTGTAAGATCGAATCTGGCATGAGTGCGTTCATCGAGGCCATTGATCTACACAAGACTTATCGCGTGGGGAAAATCGACGTCCCCGCGCTTCGCGGCATCTCCTTCAGCGTGCAAAAAGGAGAATTTGTCACGATCGTCGGCCCCTCCGGCAGCGGCAAGTCTACCCTCTTCTATTTGCTCGGCGGATTGACCCGGGCTGACTCGGGCAAGGTCATCATGGATGGCGATGACTTTGCCACACTCTCCGATGCGGAGCGCACTCGCATGCGCAAGCGCAAGATCGGCTTTGTATTTCAGAAGTTCAATCTGTTGCCTACACTCGACGCGCGCTCCAATATAGAAATCGCGCAGGAGATTTCCGGTAACGGCGATCGCGATCCCGCATTTTTTCTGCGCATCTGTGACTTGTTAGGGCTCACCAAGCGATTGAACCATCGCCCTTCCGAACTTTCCGGAGGTGAGCAGCAACGCGTGGCACTGGCTCGCGCACTGGTCAACAAACCATCCGTAGTTTTAGCGGACGAGCCTACCGGCAATCTTGACACAGAAAACTCGAACATCGTCCTGAACATGTTGCGCCAGTCGAACCAGGAGCTAGGTCAAACCGTGCTGATGATCACCCACAATCCGGAAGCCGCGAAGTTCGGCGATCGCATCATCCACATGCGCGACGGACATATCGTGCCGCCGGAAGAAGATCCCCAATGGTCACCGCACTAGCGATTGCCTCGCGGGAGCGCCCAACCGTTGCTCCCGCGTAACGGCTCATCTATAATCGATTCGTCGAGCGGGAGTAGCTCAGTGGTAGAGCGCGACCTTGCCAAGGTCGATGTCGCGGGTTCGACCCCCGTCTCCCGCTCCAGATATTGTCGTCCTTTCCCGCGGATGGACTTTTTTCAGCCGGAACGCTAACGTATTCAGCAGGGGCGCGGTACCCAAGTGGTAAGGGAGAGGTCTGCAAAACCTTTATGCGTCGGTTCGATTCCGACCCGCGCCTCCAAAATT
>JBAWBG010000113.1:0-7625 GCA_049589695.1 Candidatus Sulfotelmatobacter sp.
CCCGTGGTTAGGTCTTACTTCCGGGCCCCCACTGTCTCCCGCAAGCCCGCATCGCTAGCCAACTTCGCCGCCTTATCAGTCGCTTCCCAAGTGAAGTCAGGGTCGTTGCGTCCGAAGTGCCCGTAAGCCGCGGTCTTCTTGTAAATCGGCCGCCGCAAATCCAGAGACTCGATAATGCCCCGCGGCGTCAGCTTGAAATTCGCGCGAATCAAATCCGAAAGAATTTCCGGATTCACTTTTTCCGTGCCAAACGTATCCACGCGTACACTCACCGGCTCAGCCACGCCGATCGCATAAGCCAGCTGCACTTCGCAGCGATCCGCTAACTTCGCCGCTACAATATTCTTCGCAATGTGCCGCGCCATGTAAGCCGCCGAGCGATCCACCTTCGTCGGATCTTTTCCGCTGAACGCTCCGCCGCCGTGACGTCCCATGCCACCGTAAGTGTCGACGATAATCTTCCGGCCCGTCAGTCCGGTATCCCCCATCGGGCCGCCAATCACAAACCGTCCCGTGGGATTGATGTGATACTTCGTATCGGCATCGAGCAAATGCGCCGGAATCACCGCCTGAATCACATGCTTCAGAATTCCCGCGCGCAATTCCTCATTGCTCACAGTCTCCGCATGCTGCGTCGAAATCACCACCGCATCAACGCGCACAACATTTCCCTTGGCGTCGTACTCAACCGTAACCTGCGACTTTCCATCGGGACGAAGAAACGGCAGCGTCCCATTTTTCCGCACCTGCGACAACCGCATCGTGAGTTTGTGCGCCAACGAAATCGGCGTCGGCATCAACTCCTCATTCTCATTACAAGCATATCCAAACATCATTCCCTGATCGCCGGCGCCGCCGGTGTCGACGCCCATGGCGATGTCGCCGGATTGTTTGTTGATGCTGGAGATGACAGCGCAGGTGTTGCAGTCGAAGCCGTGGAGGGCGTTGTCGTAGCCGATGGACTGGACGGTGCCGCGGACCACATTTTGGAAATCGACGTACGCTTTGGTGGTAATTTCTCCGGCGATGACGACGAGGCCAGTGGCGGTGAGGGTTTCGCAGGCGACACGGCTGAAGGAATCTTCGGCGAGGCAGGCGTCGAGGATGGCGTCGGAAATCTGATCGGCGATTTTATCGGGATGGCCTTCAGTTACGGATTCGGAGGTAAACAAAATACGGTTCTTCGATGCTGAGGTTGCAGACAAGATTGTTTCTCCTTAGAAAATTACTTCGGACCAGAAAACTACTTCGGACATGGTTTCGGACTTGCTTCGAACTTTACGCGCTCGAGCTTTATTTGTGCGAGAGCCACGGACGGGGGCACGCGGTCGCAACGGCGATACGAAAAAACAATCCAAAAATAGACCTTACAAAGGCTACCAGAGGGTGAGATCGAGTGCAACGAATTTTGGCGCAAATGCGGCACGGGTGATCCAGTAGCGGAATAGTGATGCCGGATGGAGGGATTTGAGGCTCCAGTGGATTACTTTCTTCCGGTTACTTCTTGGTGGGTGAGAGCACATTAGAGGATGTGAGTGCCGTTCGTCGGGCGCATCTAATCCCACTTCTCGCAAAGGAGGCGAGAAATGGGGCACCCAGTTGGAAACGAGATTCAAAATCTCATGCGTGCTCGCAGTCTGAAATCCCACCGCCAGTCAGTGTCGCTCGTGTTAAGAGAGTTTCAGAACGCGGTTCTTTAGGGAATCACCAAAGCGCAGTCTGGTCATTCGCTGATGATGCGGTCAGCCCATTCCACTAACGAAACGTATATCGGGACGGTGCCCCATTTGGCACCCCAATTCATTAAGTCTGCGTCCGTGACCCCACGGGCCCGGGAGCAGGCTCCTCAAGCGAAAACGGGGATGCGTTTGGCGACAATTTTAGCCATTGTCTCGGCGAGCGGCGGCCAGCCGACGGGTTTGACCACGTCCACGGTTTCTTTGCGCATCAGGTATGTCGCTTCAGCAGTCAGGAAGATTTGCACATCATGACCGGCATCGGACAACGCAAGCCCATGGGAAAAAGCAAACGATGCCCGAGTGGGGTCATCCGTTCCCCAAGAGCTTCTCATGAGGACGTTCAGTTTCTTAGCGGGTACTGGTGGCTGCGGAGACGGTGCGTCGCCAGACGAAACGGCCACGGCACCGGCGGCAAGAGCGCCGGCAGCGAATTGTGTGGATTTTTCGAGAAATTTCCGACGGGTTGGCATGTCCCACCTCCTCCTCGTCGAGCTTAATTTACAGCGCACCAACCCAGAAAACAAGAAGCCGGGGCAGTTGGGGGCCGCGCCACTGTTACACCGCTAAGCACTGGCCGTGAGCTCGATCGGATTCATGCCGACGTGCCAATGCACTACTTCGTCCGCGGCACACCGACAAAGCCGTGGATTACACCGGCGCTATCGGTGTAGTTCCCCACAATCACTCCTGCTGCGGAAGAATCTTTACCACAGAGGGCACAGAGGAACACAGGGTAAGGCTTGAGGAGCGGGAGATCCTTCGCTCCGCCTGAAAAGCGGCTGCGCTCAGGATGACAATGCAGGGAGAGGATGACAGTGAAAAACTATCGAGCTTCGCTCGATGGACAGCCGGGGGCGGCTGTTCCCACATGGGTGTTTTGTAAAGGCTGCTAGTTGCGGCGGGTATGGACTAGCTTGAGGGTGTCGGCTTGGAGGATGCGCTGGATTTGGTTGCGGGCGTGGACGGACCAGGGGCCGGTGGTGTCGAGTTTAATGTAGGCCTGCCAATGCTTGAGGGCTTTGCGGGGCTCGCGGATTTTTTCGTAGGCGAGGGCGAGGTTGTAGTGGGCGTCCGCGTAGGTGGGGGCTAGCTGGACGGCCATTTTGTAAGTCTTGATGCCTTCCTGGACGCGTCCGGTTTCGTCGAGGACGTTGCCGAGGTCGAAGTAGGCGAGAGCGTAGCGTGGGTCGGATTTCAGGGCGGCACGATAGTGTTTTTCGGCGAGGGCGAAATCCTGGCGGTTGTAGTAGAGAGTCCCTAAATTGATGTGGGCGGCGGCGTGGTTGGGCTGGAACTCTAGGGCTTTCTGATAGGCGGCGAGCGCTTCGGTTTGGGTTGCAGGATCTTCTTCGAGCGCGATGCCACGGGCGAACCAGACGGCGGCATCGTCCTCGCGCAGAGTGGGTTCGGGCGCGGGAACGGGAGTGGTGGTGACGATTTTTTCGTGAGTGGAAAAATCCATTAAGAATTGTCCGGCGATGGGCTCAAGCAGGCGGCCCTGATGACGGAAGGCGACGCGATGCTTGCCGGTGGAGGATGCTCCGGCTTCGACCAGAGGATTGCCCATGCCGGAAGCCTGCTTCTGCATGGCTTCGAGCGATTCGCGGATAACGGCGGGACGCACCTTCATGGCGCAGAGGTCGCGGACTTTCTTGACTTTGAGAAGATCGGCGAAAGTATATGCCGGGGAGGCGGCGATGAGGCCAGCACGCTCCCAGTTCGCCAACTGGCGCGGGTTGAGATGGAGAATTCTTAGTAAATCTGCTCGACTGTACAAGATGCTCACAACCTCTCGCGCTGGTTTTGGTGAAGCTCCCGGCGCAAGAATCTATTGCCGCCATTATGGGCGAGTGGTGGCGAAAAAGGCAACAGCTAATGACTGTGGATATCTGTGGAGAACCTGGTTGATTTACATGCAGCGGGAATGGTGCAGGTCGCGGCTAAAGCCGCTGTTCCTATTTTTTCGTTTTTGCGGCGCGGCTTAAAGCCGCGCCCTTTGAAAGCTTTCGGCGATGCAGGCGGGGGCATCGACGGATGTAGGGATGCTTCGACTACGACGAAAGGACATGCTGTCCTTTCGTCTTCGCTCAGCATGACATTTGAGTGCTAGACCGTCACGGCGGATTGGTATTCCTCGTAGGTGCCTTTGAAGTCGGTGATTTTATGGTCGCTTTCGAAGTGCCAGATGCGGGTGGCGACTTCGTCGATCAGGTCGTGATCGTGGGTTACGAGAAAGACTGTGCCTTGATAGCGCTGCAGGGAAATGTTGAGTGCATTGATGGCTTCGAGATCGAGGTGGTTGGTGGGTTCGTCGAGTACGAGGACGTTGGGTTTTTGCAGCATGAGTTTGCAGAAGAGAAGGCGGGCGGCTTCGCCGCCGGAGAGGACGTCGGTTGTCTTGGTGGCTTCGTCGCGCTGGAAGAGCATTTGGCCGAGCAGGCCGCGAATTTCTTCGGCGACGGCGGCGGGATTCCATTGATGGAGCCAATCGAGAACGGTCATGCCCGGCTCGATGAGGCTGCGGTGATCTTGCGCGAAGTATCCGATGGAGGCTTCATGTCCCCAGATGACTTTACCGGAATCGACGAAGGGACCGTCGTAACCGCTGGTTTTGCGGAGTTCGGCCTCGGGCGTGGTCGGGGAATTTGCCAGGAGAGAATTGACCAGCGTGGTCTTCCCTGCTCCGTTGCGGCCCATGAGGGCGACGCGTTCGCCGCGAGTGATGCTGGCGGTGAAATCGCGGATAACTTGTTTGTCGGCGTACGCTTTGCTGAGATGCTCGACTTCGAGAATGTGTTTTCCGCTGGGACGCTTCTGCTCGAACTTGATGTAGGGGCGTGCGATGTTCGACCTAGCCAGTTCCGTTACTTGCAGGCGTTCGACTTCTTTGCGGCGTGACTGCACCTGGCTGGAACGCGTGCCGGCGGCGAAACGGGCGATGAATTCGTTTAACTGGGAGATCTTTTTTTCGCGCTGCGCGTTTTGCGATTCGATCTGCGAGCGGACCTGCGTTTTCGCGAGGACCATTTCGTCATACGATCCCGTATAGGTGATGATGGTTTCGTAATCGATATCGGCGATGTGGGTGCAGATGCTGTTGAGAAAATGGCGATCATGGGAGATGGCGATCACGATGCCATCGTAGGTGTTGAGAAATCCTTGCAGCCAGTGGATTGAATCCAAGTCGAGGTTGTTGGTGGGTTCGTCGAGCAGTAACGCTTGCGGGTGACCAAAGAGAGCTTGCGCCAGCAGGATGCGGACTTTTTGACCGCCTTGCAGCTCGGACATTTTTCTGGTGTGGAGTTCTTCGGGAATATCGAGGCCGTCGAGCAGAATGGCGGCGTCGCTTTCGGCGGTGTAGCCGTCTTCTTCGCCGACGATGCCTTCGAGTTCGCCGAGCTTCATTCCGTCTTCATCGGTCATGTCGGTTTTTTCGTAAATCGCGTCGCGCTCCTGCATGGCGGCCCAGAGGCGCTTATTGCCCATGATGACGGCGTCAATGGCGGTGTAGGCGTCGAAGGCGTATTGATCCTGACTGAGGACGCCAAGCTTGCGGGGACGGACGACGGTGCCTTTTTGCGGCTCGAATTCGCCGCTGAGCAGCTTCATGAATGTGGATTTGCCGGCGCCGTTGGGACCGGTGAGTCCGTAGCGCTTGCCAGGGGTGAAGGCGGTGGAGACTTCGTCGAACAGAATTTTTGCGCCGTAGCGCATGGAAACATTACTGACGGAAAGCATGATTCTGGTTTCTCTTCTTTTCTTTTTCTTCCGGTTTTCTTCTGAGCTTCGTTTTCTGGGCTTCTACCGGGAAGCTTGTTCAGGAAGTTATTCCTGACACTGCGAGGGAGTTTCCGCTGAAACGGTACGCAGCTGGTAATTAATAGAATATCATGCGCAGTTTTCTTGGGCGAAGGGCTATGCAGTGGGGCCGGCTACTTACCGGAGGCATGCTGCGTTGCTGAAAGCCAGGGGTTCGCCGCGAGCACAGCACGTCCGTCAGGAAGGTCATGGCTTATGCGTACCCGATTGCCATTGATGTCCCAGCCAGAAGGTCCCTCCACTACGCATAGCGATTGGAGGAATCAATCGCATGCTCCGGTCGGGATGACAGATTCCGGTGGAGATGACAGATTGCTGGTCGGGACGACAGATTTTAGGGGCGATTTGCAAAGGCTATCCCTGCGCTCCGCTGGGTGTTGGGAAGCTAAATCAATCTGTCATCCCGACCGAGTCAGTTGATCTGCGAAGCAGTCAACTGGCGAGTGGAGGAACCTGCTGGTCTGGCTGATACATGTGGCGTGTGAACCATTCGGCTGCTAAATCGTCCCATGTAGGATTTCGGCGTTCGATTAGCCAAACCTTCTTTGCTCTGTTCCAGCGCTTAAGTTGCTTCTCCCGGTCGATGGCTTTATTCACATCGTCGAAAGACTCGTAGTAGACCAAGCGATGGCAGCGGTACTTCTTACTAAAGCCATTTATAAGATCATTCTTGTGTTCGAAGGTTCGGCGACTTAGGTCGTTGGTCATTCCGATGTAGAGCGAACGCGATTTGCTAGCGACGATGTAGACGCTGTACCAGTAGGCTTTCATAGAAGCTGCAAGAAGCAGGTCCCTCCACTCCGCATTGCGATTGAGGAACCAATCGCAATGCTCCGGTCGGGATGACCGATATTATTCGCGCGATAATTCCAGTCCCAATGCTACGCCGAGTTCGCCGGACTGATCGATGTATCCGAAGAAGATTCCTTTGGAGTTTACGGTTTTGGGATCGCGATTTATGAAGCCACCTACTGTCTGATTCGCGGGTTCGCTACTGAATACAGCACGTCGGTCAGGAAGTTTACGGCGACGTAGGTTAATCCGATCGCCAGGATGCAGCCTTGGACTAGGTAGTAGTCGCGGTTCGAGATGGCCTGGATGGTCAGGCGGCCGATGCCGGGCCAGGAGAAGATGGTTTCGGTGACGATTGCACCAGCGAGTAAGGCTCCGAATTGGAGGCCCAGGACGGTGATGATGGGGATCATGGCATTGCGCAGGGCGTGGCGGTAGACGACGGTGCGCTCGGGCAGGCCTTTGGCGCGGGCGGTGCGGATGTAGTCCTGGCTGAGTTCTTCGAGCATGGAGGTGCGGACCATGCGGGTGAGGATGGCGGCGAGCGCTCCGCCCATGGTGATGGCGGGCAGGATGAGATTGGCGAAAGATCCGGCGCCGGAGACGGGGAGCCATCCCAACTTGATGGCGAAGAGAAGAATAAGGATGGGGCCGAGGGCGAAGTTGGGGAATGAAAGGCCGAAGAGGCTGATGACGGAGATGGCGCGATCGTCCCAGCGGTTGCGGCGCTGGGCGGAGCGGATGCCGGCGGGGATCGAAAGAATGATTGCAACGAGCAACGATGCCAGCGTGAGTTGTAGCGTGTAGGGGTAGCGCTGGGTGATCAGGCGGGTGACGCTCTGGTTGTAGCGGAACGATGGGCCGAGGTCGCCGTGGAGGACGCCTTTCCAGTAGCGGATATATTGGTCGCCGAGCGGGGCATCGAGGCCGTAAGCGTGGCGGGTGGCTTGGATATCGGCGGGTGGTGCGCCTTCGCCGAGCATTTGCTGGATAGGATCTCCGGGGACGAGGTGGATCAGGAGGAAGACCAGGGAGACTACCAGCCAGATGACTGGGAGAGTGTAAAGGACGCGTTGGAGGAGAAGTCGCATCAATGCTTCACGTGCGCAAAAACAGCAGGTCCCTCCACTCCGCATTGCGATTGATGAAACCAATCGCAATGCTCCGGTCGGGATGACAACTCTTAACAGGGCCCGTTAATCGCAGTGCTAAACAAAAACCATCGAGCCGCGCACGACGGACAGCCGGGAGCCTGCCCTGAGCCTGTCGAAGGGG
>JBAWBG010000114.1:0-6512 GCA_049589695.1 Candidatus Sulfotelmatobacter sp.
ACTTGGCGCCAGCCAGCCTAGTTTCCGGAGGCTTGGTGTTCCGCAAAGTCACCCACCAGTGGCAGTTTGAACATCTCTCCCTGCAGCGCCTTTACGATGAGCACCACCCAAATCACGACCAAACCGAGACTCGCCACCATCGAAAGCAGCAGAACCACCAAATAACCCAGCAGCGGAACAAAAAGTAACAGAAAGGCCGCCGCTCGGAGAACAGCGCCGATCACTAGTGCCGCTAGCGAGAATCCAATGCACTGAAACGAATGAAAACGAACAAAGCGGTCTCGGTTGTAGGGTTCGACAAGAAGAAAAATAATCGCGGGAATAATCGTGCAGTAGGCTAGCGCGCCAGCGATGGTTCGAGGCAGTACGCCTACATTACCTTGAACTAGCCCGACTGGCCGTATGCTGTGGCCGCAGCCCGGACAGAACGCGGCGGTATCCGGCATCGACGCGCCGCATTCAGCGCAGGAAATTGCCATGCCTAAGAGTAACCCGTTGCCGGGTACGGTGCCAGAGCGCATGGAACATCAAACCCGGGCAATTGTCCTTGACCCATTTCTGCCTTAGCCTGAATTAGCTCCCGGTTCTGCGGAAACTTCTGAAGCCCACGAAGGACAATGTCCCGGGCGGCCTTCCACTCTCGGATCTGAGCGCGGATGCTGGCGGCGCGCAGCACGGTTGCGGGATTCGGAATTTTATCGGCCAGGCATTCCGCAGCTTCCGCGGCCTGCGTCATCATGTTCGCCAGAATGAACGCCTTAATCACCCGATCATGCATTGCAAATTCATCTGGGTTCGCCTCCAGCGCTTTCATCAGCCTGGCAAAACCATTTTTCTTCATCCCTAAGCGCACCTCGGTCAAACCCAGCTTGCTGCCAATGAGCGCGTCATCCGAGAGAACGCCGAGCGCTCTTATGTAGGCTGATCGAGCTTCTTTCAGCCGTCCCAGGTTATACAACGCGTCCCCGCAGATGTGTTCTTTCGCTCCAGCCGCCCGACCCGTCATAGGAACGCCAGAAAGCAGCTCAAGAGCCCGATCGTCGGCGTGAATATCGATGTAAAGATTCGCCAATGAAAGCGCGGGAACACTGGAGTAACCAGGTTTCAGTGCCAGGGCTTTCTTGAAGCACTCGATTCCCGCCGAGTAGTTCCTGAACTGCTCGTATTCCTGAAGTCCCAGCTCGACCCAAGCTTCCGGATCGTTCGGAGCATCTTTCACTTTAAGCCGGCCCAGTTTGCGATAGAACTCGTTTTTCGCGCGCAGCTCAGCTGGAGAACAAAGGTGACCGAAGTGATGGATGACAAAATTGGCGGATGCGACATTCAGTCCCAGGGCGTGAATGCGCGGTTCCACATGTTCGTGGACTCTGCCAACGTAATAAATTCCAGGATGGCGGCGGAACAGGCGGCAAATAGCGAAGTCTGCATAACCTCGAGCCCGTTCCGCCCGCGGCACTGGCAAAGCGCTGGACTTGATAGATGGCGCATGTCCCCCCGATCCAAATTTGACCGGAATATGGTTCCTCAAAGTAACGAGATATCCGCCAACTGTGGCATTGGTGAGCAGAGGGAAGATTTTAGCGCGCGCCTGCGAATCGAGCTCTTCGTCGTCGTCCATGATCAGCACCCAGTCGGTGGCGAGAGCGCTTACGGCGGCATTGCGCGCCTGGGCAAAATCGTCGTGCCAGGGAATATCGAAAACCTGCGCGCCTAAGTCGCGTGCCAACTGAGAAGATCCATCCCTCGAACCGGTATCAGCTATGACGATTTGGTCCGTAACTCCGGCAATGCTGGCAATGCAGTTTTTCAGCCTTCGCGCGCCGTCTTTCACGATCATCGCCAAGCCAAGGGACGGCATCGGGTCTCTCCACTCTCAAGAATCGCGACAAAGTTACAGAAGCGTCCAAACACTAGAATCGGCCAAGGAACCATTTTTCTTTAAAGCAGGTTTCGCGATCAATGGCGATTGTTCCCATTCAGGCTGGACAGTAAAGACCTGGAACTGCTGCTTCCAGCGAAGGCCATCACCGCACAGATGCGAAGTCCTATATAATTCTCCGACTAACGCATGGACTTCGATCAGCTCATTACCTTTTTGGAAGTTGCCCGGCAGCGCAGTTTCTCTCGTGCCGGGGAGAAAGTTTTCCGCTCGCAATCCGCGGTCAGCGCGCAGATCCGCCAACTGGAACAGGAATATGGCGACCGGCTCCTCGATCGTTCGGGTAAGACGGTTAAACTAACTCCAGCCGGCCAGATCTTTTACGAGTACGCCTTACGCCTCAAGAGCCTGCGGGACGAATCCCTTGTAGCCGTAGCCGACCACGGCCAAACGCCGCGCGGAACGCTCCTGGTCGGCGCCAACGAAGCCACCTGTCTCTATGTGTTGCCCGAGGTTTTTGGCGAATACTGCCGCCACTATCCCGACGTGCAAATCAGCATCTATCGCAATTTCACCTATAAGATTGTCGAGAAGTTGGAGAATGGTTCTCTTGACGTAGGCGTGCTCAGTCTGCCCATCCAGTCGCCCAGCCTGAAGGTGCAGCCCATTTTCCGCGACCGGTTGATGCTGATGGTTAGTCCCAGAAACCCGCTGGCCAAGATGAAATCGGCCAACATCGGCGAAGTCGTGAAGTATCCTCTGCTGCTTCCCAAAACCGGCCACACCCGCCGGCTATTAGATAAGCTTTTCCGCGAGTACAATTCCGAACTCAAAGTACGAATGGAATTACCCAGCATTGGCATGATCAAAAGCTTTGTAGCCGCAGATTTGGGCATCTCGTTGATCAGCGCATCTTTTGCCCGCGATGAAGTTGCAGCCGGACGGGTGAAGCTGGTCGAACTGGAGGGTACAGAACTTTGGCGCGAACTGGGTCTTGCCTACCGGCGCGACCGGACCCTCTCCGTCGCGGCCAAGGCCTTTATCAGCGTATCGCGCCAACTAGCTACTCATCCCAAGAAGACCGAAGCTCCGGCCTAACGGGTTACGCAGCCTTCGTGTTTCGGCCTTTCACGCTCTGCACCACCGTTGCAGGCAGCTGGAGCACTCGAACAGTCGAGTTGCTCCTGGTCTTCACCTGAACGGCGATGCCGTCATCTTCCGGAAATGGGTCGGAAATCACTTCAAATTCTTCCCCATAAAGCCGAATGCGGCCCGAAGCCCCATAGCCAAGGTGTTTAATGTGAGCGCATATTTCGGACATTTCTGACACGGAAGGAGATTCAAGATTGCGAGTCATCATGATATTCCCATTATAGGCCTCCGTTTGCCCTGGTGCACTTGCGAGGGATAAACTCGGGCTTCTTCAATTCGGCGAAAGGACCTTGACTCGTGCCGCAAAGCGAAAAAGCTGGCTATAACCGATTTCTACTGCTGGTGGCAGGATTAGGCGGCCTTCTTTACGGTGTAGACGTAGGCATAATCGCCGGCGCCTATCCGTATCTGGAAGCCACGTCAAAGTTGAATGCCAGCCAGCTCTCGAACATCGTGGCAGCCGTGCTTTTGGGCAGCGTCATCTCCACTCTGTTTGCAGGGCTGCTAGCGGACTTTATGGGCCGCAAGCTTTTGATGGCGCTCAGCGGACTTCTGTTTGTCGCCAGCATTCCGGTGATTGCGCTTTCGCATGGGTATGAGCCGCTGATTCTCGGCCGGCTGTTGCAAGGTATTAGCGCCGGCTTGATCGGCGTAGTTGTACCCCTCTACTTGGCAGAATGTCTGGCTGCATCGAGTCGCGGCAAAGGGACGGGCATCTTCCAATGGCTGCTGACGCTCGGAATCGTAGCGGCGGCTCTGGTCGGGATCTATTTCAGTATTCGCGTCGAAGAAGTCGCGAAACTCGGCGACCCGACTCGCCTCTTCGCTTTTAAAGATAGCGCGTGGCGCAGTATCTTCTGGGTTTCGCTACCTCCCGGCATCTTGTTCGTCATTGGCAGTCTTATAGTCGCGGAATCTCCGCGCTGGCTTTTTCGTCGCGGCAAGCGCGATGCCGCCTATGCTGCGCTGCTTCGTTCTCGCACCACTGAACAGGCAGACCTTGAACTCGCGGAGATGGAGCAGGCCGCGGCTTCCGAGAAAGCGCAGACATCAGCTGGAACCAAAGTCAAAGAGTCTCTTCTGCGCCGGAAGTATGTGATCCCATTTGTGCTGGCCTGCGTCATACTCGCTTGCAATCAGGCCACTGGCGTCAACTCTATTATTGGATATAACACCAATATTCTCTTGCAAAGCGGTCTCTCCGATGTCCAGGCTCATTGGGGCTACGTGCTTTTCACAATTATCAATTTCCTCACGACCATCGGCGGCGTCATGCTGGTCGATCGCAAGGGACGGAAGTTCCTGCTGTCGGTGGGAACGGCGGGAATAATTCTTTCGCTGGTCTGCACTGGAGTGCTCTTTCGCCAGACGGAGCGTTTGCGCGTGGATTCCAGCGGCCCGGTTCAATCGATGGTCAAACCGGACCAGACGATCACGCTCACTTACGACCAAAAGCTGGCCGAGAAGCTACTGAGCACCACTGAAAATACCGCGCAGCAGATCGCAAACCATCCCACCTCTTTAGTCGTGATCTATTCTTACGGCGATTTCCATGCCTCCACCAAAGCAGCACGTTCCGACGATACCGCCGCAACTCCGATCGAAATCACGCGCGAGAGCTGTGTGCCGCCCAACAAAGTAGTGGCGTTCTTTTCAAATCCCTTCGGCGATCTCGAGGCTGCTCGCGCGGCTCCGCTGAAAATCGACAATGCACTTATCACTCCACTCCCCAGCCAAAGCAGCGGACGGAGGGTAGCTCTCACACTTTTTGTGTTCATGGCTTTCTATGCCATTGGGCCTGGAGTTTGTGTCTGGTTGGCACTGTCGGAACTAATGCCCACCCGCATTCGCTCTAACGGCATGAGCATTGCCCTGCTGATTAACCAGGCAGTTTCTACCGGAATTGCCGCAGTATTCCTGCCGACCGTTGGCAAGTATGGCTATGCGGTCATGTTCTGGGGCTTCGCGGCTTGCACCGTGATTTACTTCATCACCGCGGCCTTTTTCCTTCCCGAAACCAAGGGCAAAACATTAGAGGAAATTGAGGCGCACTTCGAAGGGACAGGCAAGCCAAGTCTAGTAAGTACTTAAGTATCAGTAAGATATTGATTTCCGGCACTCGTGTGGGGGTATATAGCACTTGGGTGCCATTTACCAAGTCACCGCCTTCTCCTATGCTTCCAATTGAGCAGCACTTGGGGGAGGGCTGATCAACATACGTCCCACGACTCGAAAGAGTCTGGGGCGTTTTGTTTTGCGCCCGAGATTGACAACCGCCCCAACTCTCCTTGACCATCGCTCTAGAAAGCCTCAGCGAACAGCATCTAAAATCTTATGAAACCGCGGGTCCAGAGTTTTACCTTTTTTGTCTGCGCTCTTTTTCTTTCCACGTTCAGCTTTATTCCCTCGGCCTCCGCTGACGCCTTGCGCGGAACGCTCGTGCATGAAGAGACCATTCGCGTCGCGCCCAGCACAGACGCCGCCCGCGTCGGCGAAGCCAATCGTGGAAACGAACTCATCGTCATCGACAACAGCCGCGATTGGGTCCACGTGGAAGCGATTCTGCGCGAGCCGAGCAATGAAGAAGGAGCCACCGAAGACGAGGCCGAGGGTAAGGCGATCACTGGCTGGCTCCCCAGCCGCTCGGTGGTTCTCAGCACAACTCAGGACGGCGATAAGGTTATCTTCGGCGAAGCCGCCGACTCCGAAGATCAAGCCAGCAGTCGTCGAGGCCGGCGCGATGCCGCACAAGATGCCATGCGGCTCTACTATCGCGTTTATGATCTGATGCCCGCTTCCCCGCTGGCTGCTGAAGGTCTCTATCGCGCCGCTGACATCCGCTGGCAGATCGAGCGCGCCGATGTTATGACCCGCCCCTCGGCGCGCGCGCGTGAATCCTACATGCGCGGCCAGATGAACGAGGACTGGATGAAGCTGGTGATCAAGAAATACCCGAGCACGAAGTGGGCCGACCTTGCCGCTTTCCGTTTGCTCGAGAACAAACTGTGCGGCGATTGGGAAGGCTTGTCGAAATGTCCCGACAAAGAGGCCGACATCTATGAGAATTACGCAAAGGAGCACCCGCAATCGCCAGCAGCCGCGGAAGCTCTGTACGACGCAGCGTGGCGTCGCTCGGCGCTGATTGAGATTTACAAGACCGAACCCAATCAGAAAAAATCCGCCGAATCCAAAGAGCGGGCGCTCTCGTTGGCACAGAAGGTCGTGAGCCAATATGGACAAAGCGATTGGGCGTACCGCGCCCAACGCCTGATCTTTTACATCCAGCAAGGCGTTGCAACATTCGGTAACGTCAGCTATTAATCGCTCCGCTATCTCCGCGAAGGTTCTTCGCGAGCGTTTCTTCACGAGCGTTTCTTCGCGATCTGTGCGATTCAAGCCCGTGAACTCTATCTGGTAACCACCTCGCCAAGTTTTTCTGCGATACTGTTGCCCTTACTTTCGGAGGTAGATTGAACGACTA
>JBAWBG010000115.1:0-17654 GCA_049589695.1 Candidatus Sulfotelmatobacter sp.
GATCAGATCAATCTCGCCGCGGCAACGCGGCGATCGGAAGTTTCGCCCCACCATCGTGTAGCCTAGCCTCCTCAGGTGGAAGTAAGCGGCTTCCTCGCCCCTGCGTCCAGTGCGCTGGTGAGCCGGACTCTTGTCCGGCGGGAGTAGACGCTCTGCCAGCCAATCCAGAACCCGAAGCGCCGCCAGGGTGAGTCGTCCTGAAAATCTCCATCCCGGAAACGCCCTTTTCGAGAGCATAGAGAATTGTCACCAGTCTTCATGCTACTCAAAACGACCATCAGATTGACGCACACTCGAGCAACAAATTTGACTGGAGGACCGTTCTGGGAAGATTTCGATCGCCCGGTAAGCTCTTCGCGCCCCGGCTCCCAGCCAACCCGCGGGCTCATAACGGGTTTATAATCTCCAAAGCTGTACCGCATTCATGACGGATCAACTTAGAAAAAAATTGCAGGAAGAAGTCGACGCGCTCGAACACGAACTGGTTCACGAGCTCCCCAAGGAAATCAAGCGCGCGGCCGCGCTCGGCGACCTCAGCGAGAACGCCGAGTACCACATGGCAAAGCAGCGCCAGGAGTTCGTGAAGGCTCGCTTCCGCCAACTCGGCAAACGCCTCGCCGATCTCTCCTTGACCAACATGAACAACATCCCCAGGGACAAAGTGGGCCTGGGTTCCACGGTCAAGGTCTATGACAGTACCAAGAATGAAGAGATAGAGTACAAGCTCGTAACCAGTGAGGAATCAGACGTAGCCTCCGGCAAAATCTCTACTACTTCTCCTATCGGCCGGGCCCTGCTTAATAAGAAAGTTGGCGATGAAGCCACGGTGATCACGCCCAATGGCAAGCGCGAACTGGAAATCCTAAGTCTCATCACAGTCCACGATGAGGCCGGCCCCGAGAAAGCGGAAGCCTGATGGCATCCAGCCACTCATGGACCAGCGCCTTCGGTCGCGCCTGTGGAGTGCTTCTCGATACCATCGTCCGTTGGCTGGCCCTGTCTCGCATCAACCCCAACGTACTGACGTTCATGGGACTGGTAGTAAATACCTGGGCCGCGATTCTCTTCGGCTCCGCCACGGCCGCGACCCAGAAGCGCATGTTCTTTCTTGCTGGTCTCGTGATTATCTTTTCAGGCTTTTTCGATCTCGTGGATGGTCAAGTGGCTCGCGCCACTAACCGGGTTACCCGCTTTGGAGCATTTTTCGATTCCGTAGTCGACCGCTACAGCGACGCCTCTCAGTTCCTGGGCCTGCTCGTCTTCTATGCTCGCGGCGACCGCTTTTTCTATGTCGTGCTCACCGCCTTCGTTATGGTCAGCGCAATCATGGTCAGCTACACGCGCGCCCGCGCCGAGTCGCTCATCGGAAGCTGCCGCGTAGGATTTATGGAACGTCCCGAACGCCTGGTGCTGGTAATCATCGGCGCACTTTTTAATCGCATGGCGCCAGTGTTGTGGGTAATCGCGGTGCTCTCCACGATTACCGTGATTCACCGCATGCGCTATACCTGGACCCGCACCCAGGATGGCCCACCCGCAACCACGGCCAAAGCTGGCCAGGCCGCGTAAACGATTCAAGCTCCGGGCAGCTTCCCCGCTGTCGCGATGCTAGACTGTTCAGTCGTTTCACTGTCTTGAGGAAATTTCTTGCCTACCGATCCAGTTTTGGTTGTACACGGCGGCGCTTGGGCCATGCCCGATGATATGGTGGAGGCGCACCTGCGTGGCGTGCGAAACGCGCTGGCAGCGGGCTGGCAGGCTCTGGAGCGTGGCGACCCGGCACTGGATGCGGTTGAAGAAGCAGTCGTCATAATGGAAGACGACGAAACTTTTGATGCCGGGCGCGGAAGTTTTCTGAACCGCGATGGCAAAGTCCAACTGGACGCTCTCATCATGGACGGCGCCACGCTACGGGCTGGAGGTGTCGGCTGCGCGGAACGGCTGCGCAATCCCGTCCGCGCGGCGCGCAAGATTCTTAGCGAAAGCCCCCACGTATATTTTGTGGCGGAAGGCGCCGAAAGATTCGCCGCCGAGCACGGCATTCCGCTGTGCCGTAACGACGACCTGATAATCCCTCGCGAGGTGGAACGTCTCCGCAAATATCAGCTAGAAGCGGCCCGCGAATCCGCCGACGACGGAAACGACTTGTTCGCTCCCTCGATTTCGCATGATACCGTCGGAGCCGTGGCGCTGGATCGCAACGGCAATATCGCTGCCGCAACTTCAACCGGGGGAACGCTGAACAAAGCTCCCGGACGTCTGGGTGATTCGTCGCTGATCGGCTGTGGATGCTATGCCGATAATCTGAGCGCCGCCGCCTCGACCACAGGTTGGGGCGAACCAATCATGAAGTTGGTGCTGGCGAAATGGACAGCCGATCGCGTATTGGCGGGAAACCTTCCCGAGTGGGCCGCACAGGAAGCCATGAACTCTCTCAAACAGCGATTGAATGGCCACGGCGGCATCATCGTTCTGAATGCGCAAGGACAATTCGGCATCGCGCATAACACTCCACGCATGGCTTGGGCATCTAAGACAGTGAAGAAAGAAGGAGCCGGTATCGAACGCGGCGCTACTTGATGTAGTCCGTAGTTTGTGCTGTCCGTCCAGTTGAGGTGAACCTAAGTTTGCCTCTCCCTTAAGGCGCGCCTTCGTTTTGAAAGAGCGCCGGTCCAGCCGCACCGCAACTATCCCATGACAACTATGGCGGCTTTTAGCCGCACGCGACATGTCCAGGAATTTCGCCATCTCGATCCTCAAAACTCTGCGCCAGCACGGCTTTCAAGCTTACCTGGTAGGCGGATGCGTGCGCGATCTCCTTCTCAATCGCAAACCTGCGGATTTCGACGTCGCAACCAGCGCCACGCCCACAGAAGTGATGAAGATTTTTCCCGACACGTACGCCGTGGGAGCTCAATTCGGAGTCGTGCTCGTGCCAGTTCCAGGAGAAGAGAATGCTCGCGAAGGCGAAAATGAGAAATCCAAGGCACATGCCATCGAAGTAGCAACCTTCCGCAGTGATTTCGGATATTCGGACGGGCGCCATCCCGATCAAGTCCGATTCACTCAGGATCCGCGGGAAGATGCCGCACGCCGCGACTTCACCATCAACGGTATGATGCTCGATCCGCTAAGAGGTGAAGTGCTCGACTTCGTTGGTGGCCAGGATGACCTGAAAGCCGGCGTCGTCCGCGCCATCGGCGAACCCGAGCGGCGTTTTGCGGAAGATAAATTGCGCATGCTGCGGGCGGTTCGTTTCGCGGCGCGCTTCGAGTACGAAATCGAAGCCGAGACGGTGCTTGCTATAAAACGCTTCGCCGATGAAATCAAAATGGTCTCGCGCGAGCGCGTTCGCGATGAACTGACCAAGATGCTTACCGAAGGCCGCGCTCGACGAGCCTTCGTTTTGCTCGACAAAACTGGATTGCTCAAAGAAGTCTTGCCCGAGATCTCAGCCATGAAGGGAGTTCAGCAGCCGGCTGAGTATCATCCCGAGGGCGATGTCTTTATTCATACCTTGCTCGCGCTGGAAAACCTGCCGCACCCTTGTCCGCCGACGCTGGCGTGGGGCACTCTCCTTCACGATGTCGGCAAACCGGCAACCTTCCGCGTCGCGCCCGATCGCATCCGTTTCGATGGCCACGTGGAAGTGGGTGTCAAGATTGCGGAGGAAATTTGCGAACGTTTGCGCTTCTCTAAACATGACACTGCCCAGGTGCTTGCTTTGGTCGATAATCATATGCGCTTCGGTCACGTCACGCGCATGAAAGAGTCAACGCTGAAAAAATTCATGCGGCTGCCCGGCTTCGATGAACATCTTGCTCTGCATCGAGCCGACAGTTTGGCTAGTCATCGTAATCTCAGCACTTATGAATTTCTTCAGAAGAAGCTGACAGAGATTCCTCCTGAGACGATTCGCCCGGAGCCGTTAATCACGGGCGACGATCTAGTTGCCGCCGGATATGTTCCTGGGCCAAAATTCCGTGAGATTCTTGATGCCGTCGAAGATGCGCAACTCGAAGGGCGACTCGCTTCGCGCGAAGCAACTCTCGCGTTCGTCAAGCGCATGTTCCCGCTTTGAGTACGAGTCAACCTGAGAGCGCAGCGGCCAATGAAATGCTAGAATCTGACTTTCCGCTGGAGGATGTTTGTGGAGCAGGCTGGGTCGGGACTAGAAAAAATCGTGTTGAACTCGCTGCGCCGTGTTCCGCACGCCGAGGCACCATTGCTCGCGTGGCCATTGGTTTGCGGTTCCACCGTGGCCGAGCGTACCCAAGCCGTACAGTTTTCCGATGCGATCCTTCGGGTTGAAGTTCCCGATGCCGGGTGGAGGCGCGAATTGCAGAGCCTCGCTCCCCGCTATGTCGCGGCGATGAACCGTTATGCCGGACAAAAGGTAGATAGAATCGAATTCGTGATTCGGCAGGCACAACTGACAAGTCCCCTCGAATGAAAGTCACAGAAAAAGACGTCAGCTACGTCGCCGATCTCGCCAACCTTGCGCTTTCAGAGCACGAGCGGACAGCCATGGTTCGCGATCTGAACTCGATTCTCAATTACATCGACAGACTTAACGAACTGGACACTTCGAATGTTGAGCCCATGGCGCAAGTGTCGGACCGCTACGGCGTCGACGAATCCAAACAAGGTAGCGAGAGATTTGCCTACGCGAATCGCGAAGATGTACCTGAGGGATTGCGCCAATCGTTGACTCAAGACGCTGCATTGGCAAATGCACCGGATGCTGACGGAACATTCTTTCGAGTGCCTAAGGTGATTGAAAGATAGTTGACGTTGCCGATTACGGATTACGAAAACAAATACTCCTTCCATATCTTTAAGTCATCAGCTCATCCGAAATGGATCTGACTCAACTCACCATCGACGCCGCCCGCTCCTCCATTCAAGAGCGCAAGACAACCGCTCTCGCGCTCGCCGAGGCGCATTATGCGCGCATTCAAAATGAGGATGGACAGATCGGCGCCTACCTCACCTTGTGCAAAGAGCGTGCATTGGAACAAGCGGATCGCGTCGACCGCATGGCCGCCGAAGGCAAGCATTTGCCGCCACTGGCCGGCGTGCCGGTCGGAATTAAAGACGTAATGAGCACGCGCGGAGTCCGCACCACAGCAGGATCCAAGATGCTGGGCGGCTACATTCCGCCTTACGACTGCACTGCAGTCGCGCGCATGGAAGCCGCCGGTGCCGTCATTCTGGGCAAAACCAACTGTGACGAGTTTGCCATGGGCTCATCGAATGAGAACTCGGCATTCCGTCCCGTGCGCAACCCGCGAGATCTAAACCGGGTGCCAGGCGGTTCATCCGGAGGCTCGGCGGCCGCCGTTGCCGCAAATATGGCGGTCGTTGCGTTAGGCTCGGACACTGGAGGATCGATCCGGCAGCCCGCGTCGTTCTGCGGCGTGGTGGGATTGATGCCCACCTACGGACGCGTCTCCCGTTACGGCCTGATCGCGTTTGCCTCCTCGCTCGATCACGTCGGTCCCCTGACAAAAACGGTGAAGGACGCGACAACCGTGTTACGCACTATCGCCGGCCGCGATCCGATGGATTCGACTTCAGCCAACTTGGCTGTGCCGGATTATCCGTCCGAACTGGAAAAAGACATTCGCGGACTAAGGATAGGTGTCGCCAAAGAATATTTTGGAGACGGACTAGACGATGAAGTCCGCCACGCCGTGGAGTCCGCAATCGACAAACTCAAAAGCCTTGGCTGTGAAGTAGTACCAGTTTCTTTGCCGCACACGCCGTATGCAATTCCCACCTATTATCTGATCGCGACAGCGGAAGCGTCTTCAAACCTGGCCCGCTACGACGGCGTTCGCTACGGCTATCGTGCCGCGGGCGTGAAGTCGCTTCCGGAAATGTACCGGCGTAGTCGCGATGAAGGTTTCGGAGCAGAGGTAAAACGGCGCATCATGCTCGGCACCTATGCACTGAGCGCTGGCTATTACGATGCGTATTATTTGAAAGCCCAGAAAGTACGCACTCTGCTTACGCGCGATTTCGACGAAGCATTCCGCAAAGTGGATGCAATCGTCACCCCGACCAGTCCAACCGCTGCGTTCCGCTTGGGTGAGAAGTCGAACGATCCGCTGGCCATGTATCTTGCCGACATTTACACAGTGACCGCCGACCTCGCAGGCATCCCAGGAATTTCAATTCCGTGTGGAGCGACGACAGACAAATTGCCCATCGGCCTGCAGATCCTAGGGAAACACTTCGACGAAGCGACAATACTGCGGATTGCGCACGCGTATGAGCAGGCGGCCTAGAGCGCTTCGTAATAGGACTCTCCGGCGCAGGCGCGGCACAGGACCCGATCGTCTGTACGCACTTCTCTGCGAAAATTAATTCCTTCGCCGCAGACCTGGCAAACGACGCGCTCACCTTTGTATCCGGGAAATTCTTCAGGCGGCAACTCGACCTTCACCCACTGTGTGGAAAACAGATCGTCATCAGCTATTTCGCGATAAGCCAGCATCTGCTGCTGGTTCTTATCTGCAATTTCAGGGTGCATCTGCCGCGCAAGATTCTTGGAAGATTCCTTGGCCGCAATCCGGATACCCTTACCCGTACTCACATCCACAAACGTCGCCGCAACTTTTCCCCAATCGCGAAATTTCAATGCACGTTTGCCCAGACGACATCCGGTCACCACAGCAACCGCATCGGTGGCGCATCGGTCGATTTCGACGAATGTGACAAGCCGCTTCCGGTCTTTGCCGTGAGGATCGTCGATGCCCAGTTTGATCAAGCCCAGCATCGCCAACCGCACCCCGAGCACTTGCCCTGCGCAAAGATGGCCATGGGCCCGTTCGGCGTCACAAAGGTATTCGTCCAGGGATTTCATAAAAGGCCGCTAGCCTTTAGCACTCACTTTCAGCCTAACACCTGAGACTACTTTCTTCTCCAGCGCACCCCGTCTTTTGTATTCTCGATGATGATGCCGGCGCCACTGAGTTCCGAGCGAAGAGCATCGGAAACCTTGAAATTGCGGCTGCGCCGTGCGGTCTCCATCTCGGCAATTTTATTTTCAATATCCGCGTCGGAGAGCTGACCTGATTGCACCGCTTCCCGTAGTTCCGGGCTGATATCTTTTTCTCGCCCCTCGGTCTTAGCCCAATCGAAAACCTGTTTCATCTTGGGGCCGTCGTCATCTTTGATTACTGCAAAGATCTCGTCGAATTTCTCCAGGGCGGCGAGAAAAATTGGAACATCATCTCGTTTAATCTCTTGCGCATCGAGCGCTGCATTGGCACGCCGCACCATCTCGAAAATGGCGGCTTGGGCTTGTGCTGTATTGAGATCATCTTCCAGCGAACTCTTCATTCGCTCAACGGTCTCGTTTGCCAGCGCCTGCATTCCCTTGTTGCTGCCCGAGGCAAAATTCCCAGAGGTCAACCGCTGCCGGAAATTCCGCAAACGCTCCACGGAAACGGCGGCTTGCTTCAAACCGTCAAAAGTGAAATTGAGTTGATTGCGGTAAGGGACCGAAGCGAGCAAGTAGCGGATTGACGACGGTCTATGCCCCTTCAGCACCAGGTCGCGCAAGGTATAGAAATTTCCCAGACTCTTCGACATCTTTTCGCCCTCGACCAGCAGAAAGCGAACGTGAAACCAGAAACGTGCGAACGTTTTTCCCGTCAAGGATTCCGATTGCGCAATCTCGTTCTCGTGATGCGGGAAAATCAAATCCTCTCCACCGGCGTGCAGATCAAATGTCTCGCCTAATTCCTCCATCGACATCACCGAACACTCCAGATGCCATCCCGGACGCCCGCGGCCGATCGTTGTATCCCAGAAAGCCTCGCCCGGCTTAGGTGCTTTCCAGAGCGCAAAATCACGCGCACTGTCTTTATCGTACTCATCTACATCCACGCGCGCGCCGTCGAGCATCCCACCGAAATCCTTCTTCGAAAGTTTCCCATACTCGGGAAACCCGGCGATGCGGAAGTAGTAAGACCCATCGTCCGTGCGGTAAGCAAGATTCTTCTCGACGAGTTTTGCCACGAACTCTGCCATCTTCGCAATATGTTCCGTCGCCCGCGCCAGAATTGGCTGTTCGATGCCGATCATGGCGGAGTCTTCCAGAAATGCTCTCTCGAACTGCGCTGTATATTGCTGAACGCTCACTCCTTCACGCGCAGCGTTGGCAATAATCTTGTCGTCTACATCGGTAATGTTCATCACGTAGCGAAGACTATAGCCAGACTGGCGCAGAAATCGCTGCAGCAGGTCCACGGCGACAAAGCTCCGGAAGTTTCCGATATGCCCGTAGCCGTAGACGGTTGGCCCGCAAGCATACATCCGGACTTCACGGTCACGAAGCGGAATAAATTCCTCAACCCTCGAGGACATGGTGTTATAGAGGCATAGGGCCATAGGATGATTGCGCGCTGGAGACGAACTTCCAATTCTAGGGGGAGCCGCGAAACAGGGTCAACTGGCGGGTATATCGGCGGAAGAATGTTGTGCCAGTTCGTGGGGATTGGTCCGGAGCCGGTGTTGCACCAGAAAAACATAATGTAGTGCGGAAATAATGGTGAAGAAAAATGTCGCGCGCAGAAAGACCGTCCGTGTAATCCACACCCAGCGTTGCGGCCACAGACTAAGCAATATCACAAAAAAAACGGCGCCGATCTGCGAAAAAGTATTGGCTTTCCCGAAAATACTAGGCTGGAAGTTGCGCAGTCCGGCAATCGCAAATAGCACTGCACTTGCCGCCAGGATCGAAATATCGCGGCTGAAAACCAGCACGGTAAACTTCCACGGAATTCTATGCAGGATCGAGAGCACCAAGAACAAGGTGCTCAACAAGAGCTTATCCGCAATGGGATCGAGATATTGGCCGAGCAAAGTTTGCTGGTGTAGCTTGCGGGCTAACAACCCGTCCAAGCCGTCGCTAAAGCCGGCAATCACGAACAGAACCAACGCCCACAAAAAGCGGCCTTCCACCAGTTCGATCACGATGAAGGGAACGAAAACCATTCGCAGCATCGTGAGCTGGTTGGGGGCGGTGAAGATTTGCGAAAGCTTCATGCCGGTTCTTTCTTTGGAAGAACTGCCGCACCAACGGCACTTCCAGGAGTGCCCTTGCTGTCTACCAATAGAGAACCCAGCATCGTCGCCGGATCTCGACCCGTCTTGGCCGAGAAGCGCTGCGAAAGAGAAGGCAGGTTGCCATCAGCCAAATCAAGCTCTACCCGTTCGATCCGATGCATGGGAAAGAAGACCACAGCTGGACTAAACGATTCGCCATCTTTCACCATGCTCACAAGGTCTTCGAAAGAAGCCAGCTCAATGCCACTCAGGCTGAGTCCCTCGGGCGCCAGGGATAGAACCATGCCCCAGAACTTGTCCCGCGGATTGCCCAGGGTTACAACCACCATGGATCCGGGTAAGAAAGGATCGCGGCGCCTGCGTTCGTCAGCTTTATGCGCCTGAGCGTTTCCTTGCATGTATGATTGTCGCCGCCACGGCGGGAACTTTGCAACTGCCAGAACGATTCATTCGCGAATTCACGCCCCAGGCCTAGGGAGCGCTATGTCCGGCACAATGCAACACGCCCAGATAGGCACTCCAAGGACCGACCATATCACGATACTGGTGAGCCATCACGCGGGATAGTTGATGCAAATGAGTGAGGTCGTGAACCGCCCACGTCGCCAAAAGCTCCGATAGCGTTACCATTCCCAGAGCTGGATGCCTGCCTTGCCGCGTAAAATCTTCCTTCTGCAAGTTCAACTCCCGCAGCGCGATCAGATTCTCGCTCCGCAACCGGGTAAATTCATCCAACAGCTCTTCCAGAGATTTGCCTTCACTTTCTTTCGACTGAGCAAATCGATCAAACGGATCAAATGCCCGCGTTTCCCCATCCTGCAAGATGATCCGCACCCGCGGCATCCAGTCGGTGCGCTCCCCAGCGATCAGGTGGCCCACGATGTCAAACGCGCTCCAGGTATCTTTTCCTTCAGTGCAGCGCACCCATTTGTCAGGCAGCCCGCGCAACATCGCATCTACGGTTGCGGGAGTGCGCGCAAGAACCGCAGTGGCCTCGGCCAAATTGAATTCCGTCAAGTTCGCCATGCTCCTCTAGATGCGTGCCTGATAGTTTTGACTCGACGCAAATGGTGGAACCTTTCTTCTATTCCGCAACGCTCGTATTTTCTCTAGTCAAAATACAAGAACCGATTAACACGGCGTTACTCCTGCGCATCCATCACGCACCGAAAACCAATCGCTCCTGAGCGATCCGCTCGCAGCCTCGGTAGTGTCCTAAACTTGCGTTGGTGAAATCAGCAGGCGCTTGCATCGGTGATGTTACGGTGTTACGTTTGCCGTATGTTGAAAATAGATTGCAGAATCACCTACGTAACAGGCTTAAGCAAAAAATTGATTGCATGGCGATGTCGTTTGTTAAACAATTTAATCCTCAGCAGAGGATGACACTGGCTAGGTTGAAGCCCCTGCTGAGGTGATGTCCACTCGATGACAATCGTTAGATCGCCATTTGAGTGAACGGTAATGGTGATCCTGAGGCATGTTTTCCTCATGATAATCACCCCCTTTAGCCCCAAGATTGGTGGAACGTTGGCGAACGTTCTTTCCGTCAGGGCCTAGCGGAAACTTCGATCGTTCGGCGGAACCGAAGAATTTCCGTTGGTGCCCGAGATGGATTTAGCCAATCACAAATCGGGAGCTATAGAGATTTGTAAAGATCGTAACAACTACTTCCTGAGCGTGGGTAAGGAGGTGGTGGGAATCGAACCCACGGATCGTGCGCTAACACGACCTAACGATTATAAATCGCCTGCATTCGGCCACTCTGCCACACCTCCACAAAACCCGCTTAAACAGCGGGTTTTTCTTCGTTCATCGCCAATACCAGTTTTCCTGGATAGAATTTTACGGTCCGCTTACCCTGAGGAAACGTAATCTCTGCGCGATAAACATCCTTCATTCTCACGCCGTACTTCTTCGCGATTCGCGTGATACCCGCTCCCGTTAAGCCCCCCAGTTGACGCGCATCTTGGAAGCCCAGCTTCCCAGCGACCGTATTGGAATCAATCCCATCGGGATGATGCCGCAATGTGTTCAAGAACAATCGTGCACGATCTGAGATACTTCTAAACAGACCTTCATAATCGTTCCGCTGCGGAAACAATTGAGGCTGTGCCTGTATCGGCGCAGCAGTGGCAGGCTTCGATGCGTGGCCGCCGTAACCGTTTAGGCCAACCAACTCCTTCACCTGTTCAAACGTGAGATCGTTAATCTCGAACTCCATCTCACCCTTGCGAATAGTAACCTTTGCCATGAAGAGCATTATAGGGCATTTGAGCCATATGCATCTAGAAAATATTTACCGTATGCCATATGGCCTGTGGAGAACCTGTGGAAACATCGGCTTGCAAGCCATATCTTCACCAAATGTTCGTTCCAAATGGAACACTTACCGCTTGACAACAGCAAGCGGTTGCTGTATTATTGGTTTCATTATGACATGCAAACTTTGCAACCGTGAATGCGTGAAGTTTGGGAAGCATCGCAATGGCCTTCGTCGCTTTCGCTGCGCACAATGCGGCAAGACGTACAGCGAAGATCACTCTCACCTGTTCGGAAATGATCGTTCCAGAAGATAAAGCATTGCTAGCAATTCAACTCTTGCTAGAAGGCACCAGTGTGCGCAGCGCAGAGCGCATCACGCAATTGCACCGTGACACGATTCTGAAACTGTTGGTCGTTGCTGGTGAGCGTTGCGCAAAACTGATGGACGCCAAGATGCGCGGCCTTCGTTGCCAGCGGACTCAAGGGGACGAGCTATGGTGCTACGTGGGAAAAAAGCAGCGCAACGTCAAGCTAGAGGATTCTCCGGAACTCGGAGATGCTTGGGTGTTCGTCGCGCTGGACGCGGATTCAAAACTGATTCCCGCTTACACCGTGGGCAAGCGCAATCGCGAAACGACGTATCAATTCTTGGGTACGCTCCGCAATCGCATCGCAGAGCAACACCGTTTCCAGCTTACGACGGATGGGTTCCACTTCTACCGCAAAGGAGTCGAGGACGTTTTCGCAGGACAAGCCGACTTCGCGCAGTTGATAAAAATATACGGAGATCATGGGCAGCATGACGCTGCAGGACGATATTCACCAGCGCCGATGATAGAGACGATAATAAAAATACGAGACGGTCGGCCTGACTCTCGTTACATCTCCACCAGCTATGTGGAGCGCAGCAATCTTTCGATTCGCATGGCGATCCGCCGCTTCACTCGCTTAACGAATGCGTACTCGAAGAAACTGGACAACCTCAAGTTCGCTTGCGCCTTGTATTTTGCTTACTACAATTTTTGCCGCGTACATTCTGCGCTTCGCGTTTCTCCGGCCCTTGAAGCTGGCATCACCGATCACATATGGACATTGCGGGAATTGCTTTCAGCCAGATAAGAGGCGTAGCATTCGTTCCGCTGTCGGTTTGGCAATCGCTCGGCCCCCTAGATTAGGTTCCCTTTCTAGCGACTTACCCTACCCGGCCGCCTCCTTGAGAGGGAGCAAAAAGTGGTGCTCCTTTCAGGGAGGCGAGTCCGGTCCAAGGTATCTCGTCTCAGAAAGGAGCACCTATGAAAGAGTGTCCCGTTGGTTATAGGGAAGTGTTTTGCCGCTTTATTGTACGCAAAGGCAAACGCATCTACCGGAAGAATGCTCGGTTCTTTCACTTTTTTGTTAAGGATAAAACCGAAACGAAAAAGCCGTAAGTAACCATGCAGCGCCTTCCGACAGCCTCTTTCACAATCGAGTGAATCCTAATGACAGACCAAAAATGCGCCAACGTTGACTGCGGCCACCTTGAATCTGAGCATCGAGAAAAAGTTGGTCCATGTAGACACGAGATCGGCAATCGCACGTTCGGGACTCAGCGAGTCGGCTATCTCCGCAAAGAAGACCTTTGCCAATGTTTGAAATTTGCTCCCCCTAAATCTTCACCAACGCAAGTTTAGGACACTACCCGCAGCCTCTGGAAAGCGCCAGGCTAAAAGCCACGTGGTAAAATCTTTTTTGGTCTCGAAGGCATCCCCACGCAGGGCAGTCTATTGTCGCAGTGCTTGACAAACCATGTAGGCGCGTAGCTCAGTTGGTTAGAGCGCTACCTTGACACGGTAGAGGTCGCTGGTTCGAGTCCAGTCGTGCCTACCATTTAATCACTGCCCCAATAATCCGCATTTGCCTCGTAACACTTCCCGGCATCGCCAGCCCATGCAACCATCTAGCAATTCCATGCAACTAATTTACTAGTTGACAGTCTGATAGCTGGATCGTCCAATTGTTTACAGACAGAGATTTCGTATAAGGAGCAACGGACTTGCCCCCCAGAAAATCGTCGACTCTAACGGAAGCTGAATTGCGGCTTATGGAAGTTTTGTGGCAGAAAGGGCCGGCCACAGTTCAGCAAATGTTGGAGGATCTGCCGGGAAAAATGCCGCTGGCTTACAACTCCGTTCTGACTACGATTCGAATTCTCGAGAAAAAAGGTTATGTGAAGCACGAGAAGGATGGCCGGGCCCACGTCTATGCGCCTCTGGTGGAGCGTCAGGAAGCGACCCGGTCTGAGATTCGCCGGTTGGTGACCCGCTTTTTCGCGAACTCCCATGAGTTGCTGGTGTTGAACATACTCAAGGATCAATCGGTCGACGCGGCTGAGTTGAAGCGCTTGCGGAAAATGCTCGAAGGGAGCGAATGAACGATGGGATTCGCAGCTCACTGGCAGCTTCTGGCACAAATTTTCGCCGAGCGAATGCTGAACGGCGTGGGGGAAGGCATTCTCCTGGCCATGGTTGGCTGGGCCTTGTTGCGAATGAGTGGTCGCCAGAATTCCAGCACCCGGTTCGCCGTATGGTTCTCAATGATGGTGACGATAGCCGCGTTACCTTTCTTGGGGAACACAGAGTTTGCCGGCGCCGGCTTGGCAGGCGCCTCCCACTTCGCGTTTCAGCTACCCGCATCCTACGCGGTTGACATCTTCGTAGCATGGGCTCTCATCGCATCTGCCGGCTTAGCCAAGATTGGTTTTGGCTTTTGGCAACTGCGCCGCTTGCGGCAAAGTTGTGACCTTATACATTCAGCCAGTCTTGATCAAGTTCTGCGCAACACATTGGCTCAGTTCGGCTCCTCCCGGCCAGTGACGGTCTGCACTTCGGAACGCGTCCGCACTCCTGCGGCGATTGGTTTTTTTAAGCCAGCAATCGTTTTTCCTCCGTGGATTTTGCAGGAGTTCTCTCCCGTCGAACTGAATGCCGTTCTGCTGCACGAGTTAGCCCACTTGCGTCGCTGGGATGACTGGACGAACTTGACTCAAGAAATTATGAGAGCGCTTTTCTTTTTTCATCCAGCGTTCTGGTGGATCGGACGTGGTCTCGCTCTGGAGCGAGAAATGGCCTGTGACGATTTTGTACTGGCCAGTAACTCGAATCCCCACGCCTACGCGCAATGCCTGGTATCAATGGCGGAAAAGAGCATCTTGCGAAGAGGGTTGGAGCTGGCGCAAGCAGTGGTGGGACGAGTGCAACAGACTACAAAACGGGTCATGCGAATTCTCGATGCCAAGCGTCCCGCCGCGACCAAGGTTTACAAGCCCGCTCTCGCCATGGTCACCGCATTCTCCGCGGTATGTCTGATTGCGCTGACTCACGCGCCCAGACTAATTGCCTTTGACGACCATGGCGCCAGGTTTTCGGAGTCTGCATTCCGCGGAGTTGCCACCCCGGCCCTCGATTCAGCCGACGTCGTAGCGAAGATGATTCCAGCGGCGCTGCATGGCCAAGCTGGATATCCCGTGCACGGCGATATTCCGTCGCGGACTGTTTCCGGGCGCGCCGTGAGACTAACATCGCGAAGCATTTACAACCGCCGTGCGGTGGTAAAGAATGTCGCCACTGCGAGATTTGCTGCGCCTCGAATCAATTCTTCCGGGCGGATCGATTCTCCGCGCATGCTCGACGCAAACATGCTCGACGCAAAGATGATCGACGCAAAGATGCTCGATGCGACGACTCCCGCCGTAAAGACGATCGACTCGAATGCGAGCGCGTCAAACACCTTTGATGATGTCAGCTCTCCAAAGGCGATGCTGCTGTTGATTCAAGCCGAAGCGGTCGACAGTGATGGTCACGTCTGGAGCATTAGCATCATGCGGTTGACGGTATTCCATCCGGTCAATCGCCGGATCCAGAAGGGAATTATCCCAAAAACAACGTAACCAAGTTTGCCCCACTAAGGGTATTTGTGCCGTCTTAAAAACTAAATAATTAGTTCTAAACAAACTTGTTAGAAATTGAGGAGAATA
This sequence comes from Candidatus Sulfotelmatobacter sp., assembly GCA_049589695.1. Taxonomy (GTDB): domain Bacteria; phylum Acidobacteriota; class Terriglobia; order Terriglobales; family Acidobacteriaceae; genus Sulfotelmatobacter. The sequence goes on from JBAWBG010000115.1 coordinate 15,359, forward strand.
AAGCAAATGAAAAGCTGGTTCACCAAAATATGGGTTAGCAAAACCCTCCTGACACGCCGCCTGATCTTGCCCGTCCTGGCAGTCGCGCTGGCGTTGTCATTCACCACTTACGAATTCACCAAGCCGGCGTTTGCCCGGGCGCCCATTGCTTCGCCCACCGCTACGCCGCTCGACGACAACAGCGTAGGCGCATTGCTTTCGCTCGATCAGGCAATGGAAACTCTCGCGGCGCGAGTTACCCCTGCGGTGGTAAACGTTGCCGTCACTTCCCATTCCAAAGCCGAAATGGCGGACGGTCAAATGCCCGATATGCCCGAAGGCGTGCCTCCGATGTTCGCGCCATTCTTCAATCATCCGATGAAGCCGCAAACCCAGATTGAGCACGGCATCGGAAGCGGCGTGCTGATTTCGCCCGATGGCTACATCGTTACCAACAATCACGTGATCGATGGAGCGGTCGACATTCGCGTCACCCTCAACGATCGCCGGATTATGAAGGCCAAGTTGATTGGAGCCGATCCACTTACCGATCTCGCCGTCATCAAGATCGATGGCACGAATCTTCCCAACGTACCCTGGGGCAATTCAACAGCGCTTCGCCCGGGCGAGACTGTGCTCGCGTTCGGCAATCCGTTTGGCTTCCAGTTCACCGTTACGCGTGGCATTGTCAGCGGACTGAACCGGCCGAATCCGTTTTCGAAGGATCACCGCGCCCCAGGCAGTTTCGTTCAGACCGATGCGGCCATCAATCCGGGAAACTCCGGCGGACCGCTCGTCGACGCTCGCGGCGAACTGATTGGGATTAACACTTTCCTGGTCTCGAACTCCGACAGCTTCTCCGGAATGGGATTCGCGATTCCCACGCAGATCGTCCATCCCACGGTGGATGCTCTCATCCGCGACGGTAAAGTCACTCACGGATACATGGGAATCGGCATTAGCGACGTCACGCCGGAAAATGCCAAATTCTTCGACGTGCACAACAATGAAGGAGCCGTGGTCAGCCAGGTCGAAGACGGTTCTCCGGCAGCGAAAGCTGGTCTGAAAGTCGGCGACGTCATCACCGAACTGAACGGACAAAAGGTGAGCGATTCCAGCCAACTTCAAATCGAAGTCGGACAGAAGCAGCCCGGTTCGACCATCAAGTTGGAAGTTCTGCGCAACGGTCAACCGGTCAGCATTCCGGTGACACTCGAAGCCATGGGCAGCCGTGACAATCAAGGCGCGGAAGTCGCCAGCAATGGTCACGGCAAAGCGCGCTGGGGTCTCGGCCTCGCCGACATGACTCCCGATCTCCGTCAGCAACTGCAAGCATCAAGCGACGTGCATGGCGCGGTGGTCGAGCAGGTACAGCCCGGAAGTTCCGCTGACGACGCCGGCCTGCAGCGCGGCGACGTGATTGTGCAAGTCAATCGCAAGCCGGTGCAGAATGCCTCCGATGTGCAGAAAGCCTTGTCCGCCGTACCGCAGGGGCAAGACGCGCTGGTATTGGTGTGGTCCAACGGCGGAACGACGTTCCGAGTGATGCATGCTACCACTGCAAACGAAGCTAAGCCGGGAATGTAACGTTCTTCGGAATGTCTGGCCGGAATGACTAGTTGGGTGCTCCACTTCTCGCTTTCTTTGCGAGAAGTGGGGCTTTTTTTGTCTGTGTGGAGCGGGCACCCTTGCCTGCTGATTTTGACGGGACCGCTTTTCTGCCCGGTCAACCCTGCTGCGTCAACGTTTTGCGTGCGCACACACTTTCGTAATTTGAGCTGAGAACCGGCTTCCGGTCATCATCAGTTACTATGCCTCCCCCCTCAAGCACGCGCCGATGGCAGCGGCATCCGGTCGACCTGCCGGTTCGCGTGGCCGTCGCAAACGGCTTCTCAACTACCGTCGTCACCGGCCGTGGCACCGAGCTAAGTGAAGGCGGGATGGAACTGTATGCCGGAATCTGGCTGAAACCGGGTGATCTGCTGGAGGTTGAGTTCGGGATTCCGGGTCCCGTGCGGATGATGGCCGTCGTCCGCGACCGTAGCGGATTCTGTTTCGGACTGGAATTCATTGCTCCGCTGCAGCCGTAGCCGGAGTCTCAAGAATCACCGATTCACCCATCTTCACAGAAGCCAATAACTGTCGATAGCAACGTATTTACATTAGAAACACCTCAACGAGTGATATGGTGATGTTTCAACAGCTACACGCATCGGTGTTCTCCCTGTGACGCCCGACCCTCCTAGCAGCGTGTGGCGCTCGTGCCACCACGAAAGGCCGAGGTACGGTATGGCTGAAAGGGCATGGGTAAGGTCGT
>JBAWBG010000116.1:0-4772 GCA_049589695.1 Candidatus Sulfotelmatobacter sp.
CTTCGATGGTGAGAATGTGGTCGTGGCGCTCGCTGTTGATCTTGTCGATCATGGCGGCGAGCGTCGTGGATTTGCCGGAACCTGTCGGCCCCGTCACCAGCACCAGTCCGCGCGGCTTGTCGCAAAGCTTGCTGACGACCGCTGGCAGTCCGAGCTGATTGAACGATTTGATCTCGAACGGAATCAGACGGAAAACGCAAGCGGTAGCGCCGCGCTGATTGAAAACGTTGGCGCGGAAACGGGCCAGGCCTTTCAACCCGAACGAAAAATCCATTTCGAGGTTTTCTTCGAAACGATGCTTCTGCGAATCGGTCATCACACTGTAGGCCATTTGCTTGGTCTCAGCGGGCGTGAGTTGCGGCAGGTCGAGCGGCACCAGGTGGCCGTGTACGCGAATTTGCGGCGGAGAGTTGGTGGTGATGTGGAGATCGCTTCCCCCCATCTCCAGCATGCGGCGGAGCAAGTCGCTAAGTGTGAGTGCCATAGTTTTTTTCTTTCCTTCTGCCGTTTTCTAGTGGATCGTTTCGCGAGCCACTTCTTCGAGTGTGGTCCAGCCTTGCGCGACCTTCATCAACCCGCTGCGTCGCAGGGTAATCATGCCGCGTTCAATCGCCTTTTTCTTCAGTTCAACCGCCGATGCGCCGACCAGAACCAGTTCCCGGATCTCGTCATCGACTTCCATGACTTCGTACAAACCCGTACGGCCTTTGTAGCCAGTCTTGTTGCAGGTGGCACAACCCTTGCCTTTCATGATCGTGACCGTCTTCGCCTCTTCCGGCGTATAGCCCTCATCAATCAGCGCCTGCGGAGGCATTTCGACCGGCTCGGCGCAGTCCTTGCAAATGCGGCGCACGAGTCGCTGCGCGCAGATCAGATGGACGGATGTGGCAACGAGGAAGGGCTCGATGCCCATGTTCATCAGACGAGTAATCGTTTCCGGCGCTCCGTTCGTGTGCAGAGTGGATAACACCAGGTGGCCGGTAAGCGCGGCCTTGATGGCAATTTCGGCCGTTTCGAAGTCTCGAATTTCGCCGACCAGAATGATGTTGGGATCTTGGCGGAGGAAAGCGCGCAGCGCGGTCGCAAAGTTCAGGCCGATCTGCTCCTTCATCTGCACCTGATTGACGCCGCCCAGCTGAAATTCGACCGGATCTTCGGCCGTCATGATGTTCGTGTCGGGCTGGTTGAGCTGCGAAATCGACGAGTACAGAGTATTGGTCTTGCCCGATCCGGTCGGCCCCGTGACGAGCACCATGCCGTAAGGCTTAAGAATCGCCTTCTGGAACTTGGTTAGCGACTCTTGCTCGAAACCGAGCTTCGTCATGTCGAGCCGCAGGTTTTCTTTGTCGAGCAAGCGGAGCACGATCTTCTCGCCCCAGAGTGTAGGCAGAGTAGAGACGCGGAAATCGAGCTGCTTTTTCTTGCCGCCGATCTGCATCTTGAGCATGATGCGGCCGTCCTGCGGCAAGCGCTTTTCGCTGATGTCGAGCTTTGCCATGATCTTCAGGCGCGAGGTGATAGCATCTTTCAACTTGAGCGGCGGAGTCATGATCGCCTGGAGCACGCCGTCAATACGGAAGCGCACGCGGAATTCTTTTTCGTACGGCTCCATGTGGATGTCGCTGGCTCCGCGCTTGACTGCGTCGGTCAGCACAAGGTTTACGAGCTTGACGATGGGAGCTTCGTCGGCCGCTTTTTCAAGCTCCTTGAGCTCCATCTCCTGCTCTTCAGCCTGGACCTCGACGTCGCCGGCTTCGCCCATATCGTTCATCGACGCCATCACCGACTCCAGCTCTTCTTCTTTCGAAGTGCCGTAGGATTTGTCGATGCCCTCGACGATGGAGCTTTCAGAAGCCACAACCGGCTCGATGTTGAAGCCGGTCATAAACTTGATATCGTCCATGGCGAAGACGTTGGTGGGATCGACCATGGCGATAGTGAGCGACGCGCCCACGCGGCTGAGCGGCAGAATCTGATAGCGCTTTGCAGTTTCGTACGGAATCAGTTTGATGACGGCGGGATCGATTTCAAAATAAGAGAGATTGATGGCGGGCACGCCATATTGGCGCGACAGGAAGTTAGTGACGTCCTCGTCGGAGAGGAAGCCCAACTTCACCAGAGCTGAGGCAAGGCGGACGTGTGTCTCCTTTTGGAGCTTCGTCGCCTGCTCTAACTGCTCTGCTGTAATGACCTTTTCTTTTACGAGAAGGTCGCCCAGCCGCTGAGACATATCTCTCCTGTCAACCGCCAAGGCGGAGGATGCGAAACCGCTGATTTCCGGGGGGATTCAACGGGGATCGTTCGCACTGACATAAATTGTCAACCCAATGGGCATCTTTAAAAAGTAACTTCAGTACCTGTACTAAGCGCGCAAACCCGCGTCGATATTGCCCATATCGCTTGTGCGGTGGGAAATCCTTAGAATGTGGCACTTCAGCACGCAATGGAACATGCTCTTCGGTGTAGAAATGAAGAGATGGCGGCGCATTGCAAATTGGGCGCCGGCGCAAGCTAGAAGCAATAAAGCCTTTTCGAGCCTCGATTTCCGAGGGACTTTGCCACCTTGACACCCGACGAGCACATTCGCAGCTACTTCCGGACGCTTTATGGCGCCTGGGGACAGCAGCAGTGGTGGCCTGCGCATACTTCATTTGAAGTCATCGTGGGCGCTTATCTGACACAGAACACATCGTGGACGAATGTCAAGCGCGCGATGGAAAGCCTGCGAAAGGCGCGGATACTGAGCGTCAACGGAATACGGTGTATCCCATTGCGCAGACTCGAGAAGCTGATTCGTTCCTCGGGTTATTTCCGGCAAAAAGCGCGGCGGCTGAAGACATTTGTGAACTTTGTGGATGCGCGCTACAGCGGTTCCCTAAGGCGCATGTTCGCCCAGCCGATCTCGAAGCTTCGCGAAGAGTTGCTTGCGCTCGACGGAGTCGGGCCGGAGACTGCCGACTCGATTCTGCTCTATGCCGGCAATCACGCCTCGTTCGTGGTCGACGCATACACCCGTCGCATTCTGGAGCGGCATGGTCTGGTAAAGGATCGAGCGGGCTATGAAGAGATTCGCGAACTATTTGAGCGATCGCTCAAGCCATTGGCGGATGAAGTTATCAAGTCTACACCCGTTGCGCCGACAGATGGCCCTCTGCGCGGCTCGTCTCACCCTCCGTCGCGGATGAGCCTCGCAAAACGCGATGCGCTCGCTCAGGTATTCAACGAGATGCATGGATTGATTGTGGGTGTTGGTAAGCACTACTGCAAAAAGTCACAACCAGAGTGTGAGCTGTGTCCTTTACAGAAGTTTCTTCCCGGCGCAGAGTCGTCTGAGCATGCTCTATAAGGCCCCCGTCCTTTTCGTTTCTCTGTTGGGGTTTGTGTTTGCTTTCGCCGCGTCGGCGCCAGTTCCATCCCGATCCCTGCGCGATGCCGCCCAGCATTCCGGAATCCTAATCGGCGCGGCCGCACGGCCAGCGCATCTTTCTGAGTCCGCGTACGCGGCGACGCTGGCCCGTGAATTCAACCTGCTGGAACCGGAAGACGCTTTGAAGTGGGAGGCGGTGCGGCCCGACGCGCAATCTTTCGACTTCCACCAAGCCGACCAATTAGTCAACTTCGCGCTCCGCCACAACATGAAAATCCGCGGCCATACACTGGTGTGGCATCAACAAAATCCGCGCTGGTTACTGGAAGGAAAGTTCACGCCTGACCAACTTTCAAAGTTGCTTGAGACTCACATCAAAACGGTAATTGAACATTACCGTGGCAAAATCTTCGCGTGGGATGTGGTCAACGAAGCCTTCGATGAAGGTGCTCACACTGGTCAACTTCGCAGCACGATCTGGTACGATCAGCCCGGCATTGGTTACGCAGGGCAGGGCACAAAATATCTGGCACAGTGCTTCCGCTGGGCACACGAGGCCGATCCGGAAGCGCTTCTTTTTTATAACGAAGCGGAAGCCGATGAAATCGGCCCGAAGTCGGATGCCGTTTACGCGATGGTTCGCGAATTTAAACTTCAGGGTGTACCGATCGATGGCGTTGGTCTGCAAATGCACATCGGAAGCACGCTTCCCAACATTGCATCAATCTCCGCCAATATCGCGCGCTTCTCAGCCCTCGGCGTTCAGATTCACATCACCGAAATGGACGTCTCATTGCCAGTCCATGCGAACGGCAATGCCAGCGCCGGCGACCTGCAAAAACAAGCGGACATCTATCGCGAGGTTGCAGGAGCCTGTCTCGCGCATCCCGGCTGCACGGCAATTCAAACCTGGGGGTTCACGGATAGATACTCATGGATCGGGTCGCACTCCAAAAAAACCAGAGGCGCGGCGTTGCTGTTCGATCGGGACTATCAGCCGAAGCCTGCCTACAACGCTCTACGGGATGCCCTAACCGGAGATCGCACCGAACCTGGACCGCCAACTGGCCGGTTCTAAAATGAAGTAGTTGGCTGCCCGCGAAGAAGCGTTGCCGCCAACCATCATGCGCCTCTTACGGCTCTATAATGGGTCCGATCTCCTGCTCTAATTTCCGGAGCACAGGCCTTGTCTGCACCGAGTCCAATTCGCGATGAAGCCAAGCCTTCGGGCCGGCGCAAAGTCCTCATCACCCTTACGATCTCCGCATTTTTACTGCTCGCGATTCTGGTCGCGCAAGCATCGTTCAATCTGAAATTCATCAGCCCGGATAGCAATCAGCAGCTTTTCTTTTTTGTCACGCTCACCGGACTTATCTTCGCCGCTTTCGTCGCGCTCTCATTCGTT
>JBAWBG010000117.1:0-16864 GCA_049589695.1 Candidatus Sulfotelmatobacter sp.
TTGTTCGCCCATCTGGAAACTCTCTCCTACTCTTACTATCAACGCATGCGCACGGGCGACATCATGGCGAGAGTCACCAACGATTTGAATGCCGTGCGCATGCTGATGGGGCCGGCAATTATGTATTCGGCGAATACTCTGGTGTTCACCGCCGCGGCGCTATGGTTCATGGTGCACAACAGTCCCCGGCTAACGCTGTATGCGTTTCTGCCCCTGCCGATTGTGAGCGTTACTATTCAATATTTTGGGCGCCGCATTCATGAGCGGTTCGAAAGAATTCAGGCGATGTTCTCCGATATTTCGGCGCGGGCGCAGGAAAACTTTTCCGGAGCGCGAGTGGTTCGCGCCTATGTGCAGGAAGAAGCCGAGATTGCATCGTTCGAAACTGCGAATCAGGAATACGTAGCGCGCAGCCTTAAACTGGTGCGGCTGATGGGCATGCTTTGGCCAACACTCGAACTGATGCTTGGCCTCGCCATGGTTCTGGTGCTGTGGATGGGAGGCCGCGAAGTTCTGGCCGGCCGCATGCAGATTGGCGCTTTTACTGCCTTCAATATTTACATGATGCAGCTGACTTTCCCCATCATTGCACTGGGTTGGGTGGTCAATATTTTTCAACGCGGCACCGCGTCGCTGGTGCGACTGAACGAGATTCTGCAGGAAAAACCTGCTATCAAGGACGAATCTGACGCCCGAGATCGCGAAGTGCGGGGCGAAATCGAATTTCGCCATTTGAATTTCGAGTACGACGGCAAGCCTGTGCTGCACAATCTGAACCTGCGTATTCCTGCCGGCAGCAGTATGGCAATCGTGGGTCCTACAGGATCGGGAAAAAGCACGCTAGTCAGTCTGATTCCGCGAATTTACGATGCCGCGCCAGGGATGGTTTTGCTGGATGGACGGCCGATCCGCGAGTTTTCTTTGGCGTCACTACGCCGCAACATCGGCTTTGTGCCGCAGGAAACATTCTTGTTCAGCGATCGCATCCGCGAAAATATCGCGTTGGGCGTGGAGTCGGCGACCGACCAGGAAATTTACGATGCAGCCAATGCCGCCAACATTGCCGCCGACATCGAGGACTTTCCCGAGCGTTATCAAACTATGGTCGGAGAGCGCGGAATCACGCTTTCTGGCGGACAGAAGCAACGCGCGGCGATTGCCCGCGCCCTGATCCGTAACCCGCGCATACTTATTCTGGATGACGCGCTCTCGAGCGTCGACACGCATACTGAAGATAAGATCCTGAATCACCTGCGCGAAGTAATGCGGGGCCGCACCACAATTTTCATCTCCCATCGCGTTTCAACCGTGCGCAACGCCGACCGCATTGCCGTGCTGCATGATGGCAAAATCGTGGAGCTCGGCACACACGAAGAACTGCTCGCCTTGAACGGCTACTACAGTGACCTGTATAACAAGCAGTTGCTGGAAGAAGAACTGGCAGAAGTCTAGCTTCGGCGAACCCTTCGTCATCCCAGCGTTCTCAAACTTACTCCTATGCTGAGAGTCGACGCACCGGAGATTCTCGATTCTGACGCCTGCTCAGCTCGCGAAGCGCAAGCTGTTCTGACAGTTCTGGGACGCGTCAACCGCTGGTTCGGCGGTGTTGCGACCACGCAGAAAATGGTAAGACGCGTGGCTCGGGCAGCGGGGATGAACCGACTTTCTCTGCTGGAGGTCGCGGCCGGATCGGGCGAGGTGCCAGAGATCGTGCGACAGAGGCTGAAGCCGCGTGGGATCGTGGTCGATGTAACACTGCTGGATCTGGAGCATTCCCATCTCTCGGGCTCCAATCACGACTCACGGAAGGGCGCCGAAAAAAAACGCATTGTCGGCAATGCACTCAGCCTCCCTTTCAAGGATGGAGCGTTCGACGTTGTGAGTTGCAGCCTCTTCGCGCATCATTTGAGCCCGCAACAACTGCTATTGTTTGCGCGGGAGGCTTTGCGAGTAAGTCGGCGGGCGGTCCTGATTAACGACCTCGTGCGTCATCCATTACATCTCGCTGCAGCTTATGCCGGCTTTCCCCTTATGTGGAACCGAGTAGCTTGGTTGGACGGGCTGACTTCAGTGCGTAGAGCTTACGTACCAGACGAAATTGAAAGCATACTTCCGTCCGATGGTTTCGAACTGCCGGTGCGCCTGGAGATTTCTCGCCACTTTCTCTATCGCATGGCAGTGATTATGTGGAGAAATTCCGACTTAGAAAAGCAAATCGGCTAGCGGACGACCAGCACTTCCCTTACATTGTCGCGAGCGAGAAAAAACTTGATGGAGGCGAAGTCGCGGAAAAGCGTTTCGATGTGCCGGTTGTTGAATACGCGTTGCAGCTGAAAGCCATCTGAAATGGCGGTATGTACCGCGCCCGTGGGACCCCGCCGAGCTTCGCGGCGCAACTCAATCTTCTGCATCTCCAGAGTGTCGGCGCCGACAATGTGAAAGCGATGACAAGGCGAATCCGGGCCGGCATCGCGGGTATGAAAGAATGCGAGCAACATTCCGCCGGGTTTTAACACGGACCACAATCGCCCGACGACCGGCTTCACCAGGCTCTCATCGAGGTAGTCCGAAAGGTTCCAGCACAGCACCACATCGAAGTGAGCCGCGGGGTAGACCAGATTGTCGGCGAGAAACTTCCGGCTGTCGAGAATCGCAGTTCCCTGCTCGTCTTTAGTCAGGAGTTCGGGATCCGTGGAAGCTGTGAGCAGGTCTTCGCTGTAGATTCTGTGGCCGCGTTCGGTGAAGTGGCGAATATTGGTGGGCGAAGTGGATCCCAGATCGAGCACGCACAGATTCTCCGCGGACTCCCAGGAGCGCGACAGCTCGCTCAAACCGCTGGAGCGACGAATGAGCTTCTGCGAACCCTGCGCCGGAATCGCTTCCGGTCCGGAAGAACCGCGAAAAAATTTCATGAAGGTCTGCGAGACAGACGACACTTAACTTCCTAATCTGCTGATCACTTTGCCAAGGTTGGCGCCCTGCTCCCAACCCATCCTGAACTGTTGCTTCGACCCGATATGCAACCCGCCGGGCTATCATTCCCATTTTAATCAATACCACGCTGGGAAAACTACTTTGCGTCCGAGCGGTGGATCTCAACTTTGCCTTTCAGGAAAGCTCCTTCTTCGATGGAAATACGTTGCGCGGAGATGTCGCCATTAACGACTGCCGACTTGCGCAAATCCACACGATCAGTCGCTTGAATGTTCCCTTCGAGTCTCCCTTGCACAACCACGCCCTTACCCTCGACACTACCTTTGACCTGTCCGTTGGGTCCCACGGTTAAACTGTTACCCTTCAATGCGATACTGCCTTCGACCTGGCCATCTAGATACAAATCTTCGCTGCCCGAAAGTTCGCCTTTAATGACAACCGATTTGCCGATTTGCGCCAAACCACTGGCTGGTGTGCTCACTGGACGCGCTCCTATCGATACGGGATAATTGCCGCAGGATTCGTGCGCGATTTCTCTGGAATCAGCATTCCACGCGGAGAAACCGTTACCAAAGTACCCTAACGACTATACGCAACGCACGGAGTAACCGGCAAGCCTGGTCCAGGCAAAAGAAAAATACTCTTTTTCCTGTAGAGATCGATTAAAACTGAATTGGTACACTTCCATACGCAAGCGGGAGAAACAGCCCTATGAAAAGCCGAGTCAGGATAAGGCCCGCTCTCGTGGTTCTTCTGATTGCAGTTGCCGCCGCAGCGAACGTCTCCCCAATTTTCGCCGCAACCGCTAGCGTCCCATCTCACGATCCAGCCGCTTGCCTGGAATTGGTGCGCGAAACAGCCGCCAATGAGATCGCTGCAAATAATAATTCCGCGAAACATATGTTTCGCGCCCGCAAGCAGACTCCCCAAGGTTCGCAGACCCGGCTCTATGTGGAAACCCGCGATGCCATGGCGGGCATGACCATCGCTTATAACGACAAACCGCTGGCGCCCCGGGATATGCAGAACGAAAACGGTCGCTTGGCCGGACTCGCAAGCAACACGGAACAATTGCGCCGCAAACATGCCCAAGAACAGGAAAACGCGGATCGCACCCTGCGGATTGTAAAAGCTCTGCCCGATGCTTTCCTCTATCAATATGACGGAGAAGAACCTCGAGACGATCACTTGGGTGGCCCGGGCCGGGTATTATTGCGCCTGAAGTTTCGCCCCAATCCTGCTTATCAGCCTCCTACTCACGCAGAACAGGTTCTGGTTGGCATGAACGGATTTTTGGTAATCGATCCGGTGGCCCGCCGCATCGCGCAAATCGACGGGACACTATTTAGAGAGGTCGCTTTTGGTTGGGGCATTTTAGGTCACCTCGATCCGGGTGGACATTTTCTTGTGGAACAGCGAGATGTCGGCAATGGCTGCTGGGAAGTTTCGCGCATGTCCCTAAACTTTAGCGGGAAAATTCTCCTCTTCAAAAGTCTTGCAATAAAGTCTGAAGAAGTTTTTAGCGACTTCCGCCGCGTTCCTGACGGCACCACATTCGCCCAAGGCGTGGAACTGCTGAAGGCGGAAGAAGTGAAGCTGGCGCAAAACCACGTCGCCGAAAATATCAAGTCCGCAGATAAATCCCGCTAGTTGATCGGACGTTTGTTGAATTAAACGCTGGCGCGAAGCGTTTCCTTACGTGTGGTTAATTTCTCAATCACGTCTTCTTTGATTCGGTAGCCAGTACCAGCTTGGTCGCTGATCGCAATCATACCCTGGGGAGAGACTTGCACTTCCGGATCAATAATATCTTCCTTCCAGTACCGCTTCGAAGCCGAAACGTCTCCCGGCAAACTGAAGTTCTCCAAAGTAGAAAGCGCAATGTTGTGGGCACGGCCGATACCGGATTCCAACATCCCACCGCACCAGACAGGGATTTTTTGCGAGTGGCACACGTCATGGATTTTTTTTGCCTCGCTAAACCCGCCCACCCTTCCGACTTTAATATTGATGATGCGGCAAGCGCCGGTCTCAGCCGCTGCGGCCGCAGCGCGCGCGTTTACGATCGATTCGTCAAGACAAATGGCGGTTCGCAGTTCTTTTTGCAGGCGGGCATGATAAAAGATGTCGTCATCCCACAGCGGCTGCTCGATCATCAGCAGGTTGAATTGATCGAAGGCGCGCAGATGTTCAACTTGATCCAGAGTGTAGGCGGAATTGGCGTCGCAGCTCAGCGTAATATCAGCCCAGCGCGAACGAATCTTCTCCAGGATGTTGACATCCCAGCCAGGCTTCACCTTAACTTTGATGCGGCGGTAACCGGCGGCCAGTTCGATCTGGATTTTGTCGAGTAGCTGCTCGACAGAGTCCTGAATGCCGATCGAGACACCGCATGGAATTCCAGTTCGCGTGCCTCCGAGCAGTTTCCACAAAGGCCCGCTCTTCTGTTTCGCTTCCGCGTCCCATAATGCATTCTCGATTGCGGCTTTTGCCATGCGGTGGCCGCGAACTTTAGCGAACAGAGCGGCGCAGTCGCGGGCCGATTCGAGGTTGCGTCCGAGCACCGGCGGCGCAAGGTAATGCGTAATGGTGGACCAACTGCTTTCGATCCACTCGCTGCTGTAGAAAGGATCTTCCCCGGTCACACACTCGGCCCAGCCATTCACGCCCTCACAATGAACAGTGAGCAAGAGAATGCGGCGGCTGTAGGTGCGCCCGAAACTCGTCTCGAAAAAATGGACGAGCGGCATTTGAATCTCACGGATTGTGACGGCTTCTATCTTCATAATGACCGAAATAGTGCTTAAGGCCGATTGTCCTTTTCTCTAAGATAGTTTCTGTCAAAGTACGTTGAGCGGAGGCCAGGCATCACGTTACGTTTGCGATGCGTAGGACCAACTCTCATTCCAACTGCCAAGCAAAAACTTCCCATTCCCCGCCACGTCGCGTTCATAGCCTAAGACGGCTAGCTCGTCTTCGAAAGCGCGGAGAAACTGTCCGCGGTTTCGCTCCTGTACGATTTGCGCCTTGCCGCGAGATTCTGCCACAGCTTTCCACTCATAAATCTGCGCCGGCACTTCAATCGCTGACCGCTGCTCGAATGCCGGAATCTTCCCCGTTTCCAGCAAAGTCTCCACCCGCCTCGATTTCAGCCACCACTCGGCGATAAGCCGGTCGCTGGGAAGCCCACCCTGCAGTGGCGAGGATGTGATCCCGTACTGGTTGATGTTGTAGCGGCGCGCGATTGCTCCCAGCTTTTCAATATTGAGATAAGCATTCTTGATTTCGAGGGGATCGAATGTCCATTCGATCAATTCGATGCCTCGAGCCAGCGCGTCTTCCCGCTGCAACAACTTGAGCCGTCGGCCGAGTCCTCCATTGCGATGGTCCTTGTGGACGGCCAACATATGAGAGTGAAGATAGACGCGGCCGGAACGCGTGCCGGGCACGGAAAGCGCAAAACCGACCATCTTGTCGGCGCCGAAGGCGCCCATCACTTGTCCGCCAACTTTTGCCGCCACGACGAACATGCGCAGGGGGACTAGTTCCGCGTCCGAGAAGTTCCATACTTCCTTTTGTAACGCAACGCAGGCTCGTAGCTCATCAAGCCCTTCACAACGGCGGATCACAATCGCCTCCGAACTCACGATTGCTTCTCCTGCTGCTTGGCTTGCTGCCAGAGCAATTCAAGTTCATCCAGAGAAGCCCTTTCGAGATTGCCGCCGCTTTCATGCACTCGCTGCTCCATCCACTTAAAGCGCCGGCGAAATTTACGATTGGTTTTGCGCAGCGCCGATTCCGGATCAAGCGAGAGATAACGTGCCATGTTGACCAGCACGAAGAAAAGATCTCCAACCTCTTCTTCCAGACGCTCTCGCAACTCTTCCGGGACCGTCTGCCGTCCGGAGCCAGCCATGCCGCCGCCTTCCGGGCGGGGACCAGGAGCGGGGAATTCCTTCAAATGCTGGCGAAGCTCTGAAGTCTCCTCGGCAAGCTTATCGAACAAACCTTCCATGTTCGGCCAGTCGAAGCCGATCTGCGCCGCGCGCGAACTAAGCTTATGCGCCTCCAGCAACGAGGGCATGGCGGAAGAGATCCCTGCCAGTATCGATTTAAAGGAAGTGTGCTCACTTTCGCTGCCAGTTGTTTTCCTGCCAGCGCGTTTTTTTCGTTCTTCGCTTTTCAGCGCCTCCCAGTTGCGCTTCACCTCAGCCGAAGTATCGGCCTTCACCTCGCCGAATACATGCGGATGCCGGTTCACCAGTTTGTCCGAGAGCCGGTCGAGAACATCATCAATGGAAAATGTTCCCTGCTCCTTAGCTATTTCTGAATAGAAGAGGACCTGCAGAAGGAGATCTCCTAGTTCGCCGGGAAGCTCGCTCCAATCACGATTATCAATCGCTTCAAGAACTTCGTAAGTCTCTTCCAGCGTATAGGGCTTGATGGAATCGAAAGTCTGTTCGCGGTCCCAGGGGCAACCTCCGGGCGCGCGCAGGCGCTCCATAATGGCAACTGCGCGTTCAAACCGTTCGCCGGTAGTGGACATTTGCAACCACTCTAAATGACCCGCCTTTGATGCCGCAATTGAACCGGGCTTAGTTATTTGTGAAAACCCGCAACTGCGCCCGGAGCATCAAAATTTTTAACAGCAATCAAACAGTTAAGGAGAAAAGTTATGGCAAATACTCTTCAGCACAAAACCATTGCAATCCTGGCAACGGATGGCTTCGAGCAAGTGGAATTAACGCAACCGAAAAAGGCGCTGGAAGAAGCCGGCGCACGGACTCAGGTGATCTCTCCTAAAGCAGGCAGAATTCGAGCCTGGAATAAGAAGGACTGGGGCGAGGAGGTACCGGTCGACGTCGCGCTCGACTCCGCCGACCCTGCAAAATATGACGCGCTCCTTTTGCCGGGCGGGGTTATGAATCCCGATCATTTAAGAATGATTCCCGAGGCCGTGCGGTTTGTGAAGCAATTTTTTGAGCAGGGGAAACCCGTAGCCTCGATCTGCCATGGACCGTGGATGTTAGTGGAAGCAGGCGCTGTACGCGGGCGCACCGTTACATCCTGGCCCTCCTTGAAAACCGACATTCGAAATGCCGGGGGGACGTGGGTGGATGAAGAAGTGGTTTTGAGCGAGGGAGTGGTCACCAGCCGTAAGCCTGACGACATTCCGGCATTCAACCGCCAAATGATCGATTTATTTTCGAAGGGCGCGAGCGCGGGCGGACAGCATGAGCGAAAAGTCGCTTGAGTAAAACATTGGCAGGATGCCGGCCCGACATGCGTCTCAGTTGGGCCGGTATTTTTGCATAACCTCCAAACTTTCAGCCCGAACCATAGGATTTCGGTCAGGCACGTTGCAGCACCAAGGTGACTTGTTGCCCGGGGGCGGTGAAGTGCAGACTCTACGAGTCGAAGTGTGACTTGGCCAACGGAATTTTAGTAACCTTGCAGCAAGTTACTCCGGTGCGAAATCCATATGGTTTTGGCGGCAAATCCACGGGCAGGCCTCGAAGGTCAACGCTTTCACGTAGTGGTGATTGGTGGCGGCATCAATGGCGTGGCTGTGGCGCGTGAGTGCGCGCGCGCGGGAAAGCACACTTTGCTGGTCGAACAAACTGATTTCGCCGCGGGGGTAACCAGCCGCTCGACTCGAATTATTCACGGCGGCCTGCGTTATCTGGAGCACGCGGAGCTCGGGCTGGTGCGGGAGTCGCTGCGCGAACGAGAGAAGTTACTGCGGGAAAAATCTCACCTTGTGCATCCTATGCACTTCCTCCTGCTTTTGAACGAAACCAGCCAACGCAGCGCATTGAAAGTACGCGCGGGATTATGGCTCTACCAACGCATGGCAGGAAAGCCACCCAGCGATAGCACTGAAATGGAATTGAAAAGGCTGGAGCGAGCGCTGGATGCGGGACATAAGTGGTCGTTTTTTGACTACGAAGATGCGCAGTGCGAGTTTCCCGAGCGTCTGGTTGCGGAATGGTTGCTGGAGGCGGTAGAGGCCGGCGCTGTAGTGCGGAATCACACCGAAGCGCTGGCAGTGGATGTGGCGCATGGCCGGGTCCACGGGGTGTTGCTGCGCGATCAGATTACCGGTCGTGACGCGCGCGTAGACGCGGCATGGGTGATCAATTGCAGTGGGCCATGGGCCGACCGCGTATGCCAGCGCTCTTCCATCCGCATGGGCACGCCGATGCTGGGCGGAGTAAGAGGTTCACACATCGTACTGTCACGCTTCCCCGGTTCACCGAATGTGGCGGTTTATACCGAAGCGCCGGATGGTCGTCCGATTTTCATAGTGCCATGGAATGACCAGATCATGGTCGGAACCACGGAAGTGGCTGACGACGGCGATCCCGGAAAAACTGTCCCGTCGGGGGACGAAATCAATTACCTCGTGCGCTCCATAGCGCAACTGTTTCCCAAGGCAAAGATCACGTCGCAAAGCGTGAAATATTCTTTCGCCGGCATTCGGCCGCTGCCTTATTCGCCGAACATTGATGCTTCGGCGGTCACGCGGAAGCACATTCTGCACGATCACGCCGATGACGGCGCTGCGCACATGATCTCGGTGATCGGCGGAAAGCTGACGACGGCGGCGTCGCTGGCGCGCGGCTGCGCTCGAAAGATCGGATTGCAGGTGGCGGAGCCAAATGCGTTTGCCATGGGTCCGGGTCCCGCGCTGGATCCCTTGTTAGACGACGCTGTTTTGGAAATTGCACGGATAGGTGCGGTGAGCGAAGAATCCGCTCGCGGAATACTGGAGTGGCACGGCAAACGCGCCGCCGATATTGCACGCATGGCCTTGGTGGGGGCTGAATTGCGGGCTCCGATTTGTCCGCATACCTCCCACGTGGTCGCGGAAGTAGTGGAAGCGTATCGAAGAGAGTACGCGATGACGATGGGGGATGCGCTTCTGCGTCGAGTGCCGGTGGCACTGGGTGCCTGCTGGTCAGAGTCATGCAGCCGCGAAGCTGCATTACGCATTGGGGCTGTACTCGGCTGGAATGACCTCACCATGGGGGCCAATCTGGAAGCGTTTGAGATGGAGCGCGCGGCTTTTCTAAGACCTGCGCCACGCTCCGAATCTACATTCGATGCCGCCGCGGATTGAGTGTGGCAATAAGCGTGAGGGCAAGGCGTTCAGGATTGTCCGAGATAATCCCGTCCACTCCCCATTTCGAAAGCCGCCTCATGTCTTTCGCGGAATTGACCGTCCAAACCAGTACTTTTCTGCCTGCGCTTTTGATCTCAGTAATGACATCCCGCTGCGTCAAGTTGAAATGCGAAATCACATAATCACTGGGCTGCGTGGGCCAAAGATGGAACTGGGCGCGCGTCTCGCAAATTAGCCCCAGCGGGACGTTTGCATCAAGGGAGTAAACAGTCTGTAGCACTTCCGGCAGAAATGAAGAAATCACATAGCCACGGCGCGGCGTGCAGGCACGAAGTAAATCCAGCGTAACGGTTTCGAGTCCGGGGACTTTCAGTTCGATGTCCAGAAAAGCTGTGCTTTCATAGCGCTGGAGGACATCGCGAAGAAGCGGGAGTTCCAACTGCGATGCCGGACAGTGGGCGACTTCAATCCCCCGAACCGTGGGGTCGTGGCAGATCACGGGCACGCCATCGGCGGAAAGTCGCACATCGAACTCGAAGCCATCGCAGCCGTGGGCGAGAGCCCGATCAAACGAAGCCAGAGAATTTTCGAGAATCGATTTCTCAGCCCGCGCGCCGCGATGGCCGAGAAGCAAGGGACGAATCGCCATAGGTGATTTTACTGGCGCTTAATCCAAGTCGAAATCGCGAATCGGCTTGCCGGTGTCTGGAGATTTTTTAGCTTTCTTCACAGCCTCCTGAAACTTTTTTTCCAGGAGTTCGGAAGCGTGCTTTTGCGCTTCGACCGATTGGCGGAAGATTGATTCGCGGCGCGTATCCTGTTCTTTCATAGCGCGGGCGGCATCTTCCATGTCGTTAAACATGCGCGGCTTTACGGCCGCGGTATGGGCAATCACCGCGCGAGTTTCCACATCCACTTTCAGCAGGGCGCTGCAGCAGGGACAGGTGATTTCGAAGTTTGTGGAATTCTTCTTCACTTTGCGAATCATACCGCAAAAATGGCAGGAATGCGCCTAGCGTTGGAGTTTGATAGGGAAGATGTGAAAGACTCCGAGCAACTCCCAGCCCAACAGGAAAATGGAAAGCAGGACAATCAGAACCGCCATTAGCTCCCCGAAGGTGAGTCCTCGACGATTCGGTTCGAAACGCCGCGCGGCCAGGCTCAAGATATTCAGCGTCGCGAATCCAAAAACAACCGCCCAAAGAATATTGTAAACATCAGTGCGGCGGCTAGGATGCCGCTGCAACATCAGCAACGCCGTGAAAACCGCGGGAATGCGTGCCAGGCTATATAAAGACAGCGCACCGTACTTGGTGCGCGCCAGGGCTCCCATCCAGCGGGTTGTTGAGGCTAAAACCATAACAGGCTAACCTTCGAAGCTCGAACGTTGGATTGGATATTACATTTTTTCGACGAACGGGTCACGAATATGCCTCAAGCAAGGCAACATCAAAAAGCCCTTCGTGAAACCTCGTGTCCTTCGTGATTCTAGCTTTTGCCTTCCACGCTCGAATGAAAAGGAACCAGTATTCTGTGTCCATCGCACACCTTTCGTTAAGATGGAAACATGGCTGAGCTGCGCTTCGTTTTTTTCGATATCGGCAACACCTTGCTCTTTCCAAACCGAGCGCAGATGCTGGCTCCCATCGCGACGGACCATCGTCCCACGCTTGCGCAGTGGCAGGCTCTCGAACGCAGAACCAAGGCAGAGTTTGATCGGGACATGCAGCAGGGTCGAGTCGATCACGGTTTCTGGTGGATCTTCTATTCCCACTTGCTCGAAGATCTCAACGAAAGCCGGGATGATGAGACCCACAATCAATTGATCCGGGAGTTGGTGCGTAACACGCAGAACTCGGCAAATTGGGACCGGATTCTGCCCGGTACGCGCGCCGCGCTCGATCGAATCCGCGAAAGATTTCGGATCGCCGTAATTTCCAACGCCGATGGGAAGATCGAGAATATTCTTTCGCGCTGTGGAATCGCTGACTGCTTCGAAACCATTACAGATTCAAGCGTCGTAGGATTTGAAAAGCCTCGTTCTGAAATTTTTTACGCGGCATTGAAGACCCTGAATGCCCGCGCCGACGAAAGCCTCTACGTGGGCGACGTGTACTCGGTCGATTACGTAGGAGCCACAAACGCCGGCATGCAAGCCGTGCTGTTCGATGTGGCGGGAGCCTACCGAGACCGAAAGGAGCCTCGCATCGAATCGCTTGCGCAACTGGAAAATTGGCTCAGAAAATAGCTCGCTGAAGTAAAAGCTCTGTCATTATGCCTGATTCGGCACGGCTGTTGCTATTTCTGACCGCTGCAGTGTTGCTGGCCATCGCACCCGGACCGGGAATGCTGTATGTGCTTGCCCGAAGCCTGGCTGGAGGTAAGCGCGAAGGCGTATTGTCGGCGCTGGGAACCTTTCTCGGCGGCATGGTGCATGTGTTTGCCGCAGCGTTGGGAGTTTCCGTGATCCTCGCACGATCTGCTTTGGCATTCTCGATGGTGAAATACTTGGGGGCCGCTTACTTGTGCTTCCTTGGGGTGAGGATGATTATCGACGCGAGAAAGGATGCAGAGAAAACAGAAGCGCGTCCGGCGAATTTTTCCTTCGCGACCAAACGCAACGCAGCGCGCAATCCGCTCTGGCAGGGTGTTGCAACGGAAGCGCTCAATCCCAAGACAGCGCTGTTCTTTCTTTCCTTCATTCCACAGTTCGTAACTCGCGGGTCTGGACATGTTTTTTTTCAGTTCGTTGCCCTGGGAACTGCTTCTGTAATTCTGAATACTTCGGCGGACATGATCGTGATCCTGCTGGCGGGGCCGTTGGGGGAAAAACTCCGCTCGTCAGCGGTATTCCGCCGTCGACAGAGAACGCTCACCGGCGCCATCATGATTGGGCTGGGAACGTACCTGGCGACCAGCGAAAATCATTAGCGGTTGACGATTTCTACAGTTTCATTTTCTATAGTTCCAGGATTTGGTGGTCGAGACAATCGGTGTGCATCGCCTCGTACAAGCTCTTTAGAAGCTCGGTTCCATAGCGCGCCACGTAATAGACGCCGGCAATGCTTCGCTCCTGCAGACCATCTTCTGGATAAAGAGCATGATTGAGCGCTTCGGCTTTTTTTGCGACAACCTCACTGCGTCGTAATTCGGCTGCCATGGCGCGTTCGCGGAGGCGGTCCAGTTGATAGCGCGCTTTTGAAACCGCAGTCTGGCTGGCCTCCACAAGCGTGGGGTCGAGTTTGGCCAATGCTTCGTGCAGGCTGGAGAAAGATTCCTCAACCGATCGGTTGGCACGCTCGAAGGCTGCCTGCAAGTCGGCGGGCATAGCCCGCGCGGCCAACGTATGACGGAGCGCGTCTAATCCCTGGAAAGTGTCGAGGACGGTGATCCGGTATTTCTCAAGTGCGCGCTGGACCTTCGGTTCGACCAGGGTGGCGGAAAAACGAGGAATGATCGGGGTGATACGGCCGAGCAGTGTTTCGTAGACCACAGCGGCCTGGGCGAAATACGCAGCTTCAGCCGCTCCGCCTGCATAGGCGAGCGTGGGCAAAAGATAATCCTGCACCACGGGCCTTAACAAGACATTAGGACTGAACTTCTCCGGCGCTGTCTCGATGCGATCGATCAGCTGCTCGGGTGATAGCTTCTCGGTTGCCGCCTCGCTGGCGATCACAAACTCAGACGAGTTCCCGTTTGCGCGTCGTTGAAACGGCGTGCGCACGCCGTTTTGCAAAGTGAATACCAGAACCGACGAAGTGGTGACCTTCACTTGTTGGTGATATCCGGCCGTCTCAAGGGCTTGTCCGCGAGCCAGCAGTGCGTTATCAAGTTCAGATACTTGTTCGACCGCGGCCCGGTAGATGGGCGCGGCGATTCGGTGGAGTTCGGGATCGGAAGCGTCGAGAACAATCACTCCCCACCCCGCAAACAGACGCGCATAAAAGTGAGCGAAAGCCGTGCCGAGCGTCTCTCCCGGACGATAGGACTCGCGCAGGAGTTGCAATGCCTCGGAATCTCCCAGCAACGATGCGGCTTCTTCTACGACTGGCACAATTTCTTGTCCTAGTCGCACCTCGCTTACGGGAGCGCCAGCAATGCTGTGGCTGGAAGTGGTGAGCTTACGCAGTAAGCCGTCGTGGCCGGGTAGGGAAACGTGATTGACCTCTTCAAGATCGTGATCGTACGTAGCGAGCCAGAAGACCGGAACGGAATCGACGCCTGCAGCGGTTGCTTCCTCGGCTAGCTTAACCGTACTCAGAGCCTTGTAGATTGAGAACGTCGGACCGCCGAACAGACCGACTTGCTGACCCGTCACGATTGCCGTGGCGCCGTCGCGAAAACGCTTTATGTTGGAAAGAGTTTTCGGCGAGGCGTTCCAGGATTTATTTTGCCGCTCAAGAATAGCGCTGACTCGCTCACGGCGCGCCGCATCGTACTGAATTTTTGATGATTCTGCCTTGAGTCCTTCGCTGAAGTGCGGAGAGTGCGGGTAGAACGGTTGAACAGCGGCAGAATAAGAGAGGAAGTCGGTGAAAAGCCTTGTGGTATGCGGGATCTGGGCAAAAGGCAGACACTGCGATTTCACCGGCAACACTCCTGACTACAACAGTTTGTAAAGTGTTGGACTGATAGAATCATCGCCGGTCAACGCCCTTCGTTGTTTCAAAAACTAGCAAAGCCATAGTAGAGATGCCCATGAATGACTGCGAGATGCAAGATAATGGTACGCAACCCTCGGCAAGAAAGGAAATGTGCGATGAGTTTGACGTCCACTCCGCTGCAGATCGTAACTCCAGTCACGCTGGAAGGATCTGTCGTCCGCCTGGAACCAATTCGTCGCGAACATGCGGATTTCTTCTGGCAAGCTGCCAAGGATGCGCTAGATGATATTTTTCAGTGGATTCCCTACCGCATGAAAACCTTCGAAGACTTTGACCATCTCATCGATAAAGCGCTGGCCGAACAAGAGCGCGGCGACTCGGTATCGTTTGCAACGGTAGAGCGCAACTCCGATAGAGTCATCGGCAGCACTCGCTTTATGAATATCGATGGCATCAATCGCAGGGTAGAAATTGGTTCGACCTGGATCGCACCGGAATGGCAGCGCACATCCGTCAACACAGAAGCGAAATATCTGATGCTGCGGCACGCCTTCGAAACCTGGAAATGCATCCGAGTCGAACTCAAAACGGATGCTCTGAATCAGCGATCGCGGACTGCGATTCTGCGAATCGGCGCGAAAGAGGAAGGCACACTTCGCAAGCATCTCATTACATGGACCGGCCGCGTGCGCGATACGGCCTATTTCAGCATCCTCGACACGGAGGTGAAGGCAACGCTGGAAACAAGGCTGACTCGCGGGAACTGGTCAAAGAATGTTTGAGTCCAGCCCGGCAATGAATTGGATGCCGGGGATAACCTTGCCGACCAGGTTCCTGTCGTTGGTGAGAAATAGGTCTGTGCCTGCACTGGCCGCGCAGGCCAACTGAATGGCATCTGCGGCGGGTATTTTCAGTGAACCCTTAATTCGTCCGAAGACATCAGCCGTTTCAGCAGAGAAAGCAATTACCTCTGAAACTACCTCCTCCAACGCCGCTTTCACCTCTTGGATCCGTTCTTTACTGGCCCCCTGTTTGTAGGCTCCCGCGAACACTTCACCTAAGGCCAAGACTCCAGTAATAAGTTGGTCATTGCGCTCTTGCATTCGTGACCAGATCGCGTCCACCCTTTTCCCGAACACGGGATTTTCTTCCAGCCAGTAGATGAAGAGCATCGTATCCCAGTAGACGCGGCTCACCGGTCTTTTCCTGAGCCGTAGAAATTGGCACGTTCATTCCGGAGGTAGTTCTCGCCTCCGCCCAACTCGGCGAAGACATCCTTAAGGGCACCACGGAGTCGGTTCCAAGCTTCCTGGCGATCCGTTCCCTTGTCATGTTTTTCCTTGGCGACGAATTCGTAGGTATAGGTAACGGTTGTGCTCTGCCCCGATGGCGGGCCGCTGCTGTCTACTAGTCGCAGGTTGTTATCCTGCAGGAATTTCCGAGTCTTCAGTGCGCTGCAAACTTGGTTAGCACCGCTGAGCGTCAGTTCCCGGACAACATCCCCAGCTCTGATTGAAAACCGGGCTTCGTTGCGGGCGCGAGCGGGAATTACGTACCTTTCTCTGCCAAGCGTTCGAATTCGATCTGCGTCTCTCACCGGCGAACCTGCTTAGACAGAATTAACTTAAGAAGAAATAGAATAGCATGCATAGAATGAAATGCAATAAAATAATTACGGGATCCGCTCGAAGGCAGAGCGGTCTGTGCTCACGGGAAGGCAGATTCGGACAGTGCGACAGCGGTTGACTTCCAAACTCCTGCAGCCTAGATTGGAATTAGCTCTTTGAATGGTCCAAACCCACCAGTGGGGGCGTCACGGCTTCGACGGAGATGCTTGCGGCCAAGAGGCATGCCGGGGTGCACACACCCGTAATCGTGAGCAAAATGATAATTGCCAATCAACAAATGGCATACGCAGCCTAATTAATTAGGCAGCCGCTTTCCACCGCTTTGCCCTTGGGCGGTGAGCGAGCGTCACACAGAGGGCTGCTCTTCTCCGCTACGTCTGGGCGGGGAGGCTAAGATCTCAGGCTAGCGGCTAGCGTTTCTTGTCCGTTCTGAGCGTGGGCTGCGAACGTCTCGGGGGAAGCGCCAGCAATGGCGCCAAACGCCTGGGGCATGAACGCGAATAAGCATGTAGTCTCTTGACCAGTAACATTTTCGGACGCGGGTTCGACTCCCGCCGCCTCCACCAATATCT